>CAYXMK010000268.1:1685-3436 GCA_964465905.1 uncultured Ignavibacteriaceae bacterium
CCCGGCCGGCGTGATCGTCGCCGGTGTCCCCGCGCGCGTGGTCCGCAAGATCTGACCAACCCGCTGACCCACTCATGTTGTCTCTCCTGACGGCGGATCGGCGCACGTGCCCTTCCGTGTCTCCACATCCGCAGGTCCGCCGCGCCTTCTCTCATCTGGACATCCCCCCGCCGTGTTTACTTTGTGCGAAAATCTTGATAAGATACCTCATGGCGCTGGAACAGAGGGCGTCGATTCCGCAAGAGCGATAAGGATCTGAACGATGCGACTTTCCATCATCGGCACCGGGTATGTCGGCTTGGTCCAGGGGGCGTGCTTTGCCGACACGGGAAATGACGTCGTCTGCATGGACATCGACGAGGTAAAGGTTCGTTCCCTGAAGAAGGGCATCATCCCGATCTATGAGCCCGGCTTAGAGGATATGGTCCATCGGAATCTCCGCGAGAAACGGCTTCGCTTCACAACGAATCTCCGGGAGGCAGTAGATTCGTCGGAAGTCATCTTCCTTTGCCTGCCGACGCCGCAATCGGGGGACGGATCGGCCGATCTGTCGAGAGTGCTGGAGGTCGCCGCGAAGTTGACGCAATTCAACATCGACGGCAAAATCGTGGTCAGCAAGAGCACGGTTCCCGTGGGAACGGTGGACAAGATCGTGGAGATCCTCCGCGCCAGGGGGAAGGCCGATGTCGAAGTCGTCTCCAACCCGGAATTCCTCAAGGAAGGGGCCGCCGTCCAGGACTCTCTGAAACCCGACAGAATCGTCATCGGCTCGTCGAGCCCGAAGGCGATCGCGGTCCTCAAGGACCTCTACGAGCCGTTCGTCAGGACAGGCAATCCGATGCTGATCATGGATGTGCGCAGCGCGGAAATGACGAAGTACGCCGCCAACGCCTTCCTTGCCACGAAGATCTCCTTCATGAATGACCTGGCCAACCTCTGTGAACGCGTAGGCGCTGACATCGAAATGATTCGCCGCGGCATCGGGTCTGACCCGCGCATCGGCCAGCAGTTCCTTTTTGCCGGCGTCGGATACGGCGGGTCCTGTTTCCCGAAGGATGTGAGAGCGCTCACGAAGACTGCCCGAGAGCACGGCCATCCTCTGAGAATCCTTGAAGCAGTCGACGGCGTGAATGAGGATCAAAAGAGCGTCGTCGTGCGTAAGCTGAAAGAACGCTTCACGGCAAATCTGCGGGGCAAAAAAGTATGCGTCTGGGGTCTTGCGTTCAAACCGAACACCGACGATCTCCGCGATGCCCCCTCGCTGACGATCATCGAGGCCCTCCTCGCCGAGGGGGCGAAGGTGCGGGCCTACGATCCCGTGGCCGTACCCGCGGCGCGTGAAAAGCTTGGGAAGAGGGTGGAGTTCTTTGAGAACGACTACGACGCCCTCGAAGGGGCCGATGCGCTGGTGATCGTAACGGAGTGGAACGAGTTTCGCCGGCCCGACTTCGATCGCATGAAGCGCATCATGAAGACGCCGGTTGTCTTCGACGGGCGAAATATCTACGATCCGGAAGTGATGAAACAAAAGGGGTTCGAATACTTCGGTATCGGAAGGCGGAGCGTCCCGATCGGCGGCGGAGCGGAAGAGTAGCATCGCGGGATGCAGGCAGCGAATAATACAGAGGGTGGTAGGACAGACATTCTTGTCTGTCCAACAGGAACGGGCAGCATTGTGAAGAAACAGAGATGGTCATGATGAACGGGTTGAAGCGCGCCCTTATTTCAGGGATCACGGGCCAGGATGGCTC
>CAYXMK010000269.1:0-3429 GCA_964465905.1 uncultured Ignavibacteriaceae bacterium
GTGTTGATCTCGTTCAGGTAGATCTTGAGTCCCTTCGCGGTCAGCAGGAAGTCCGCCCGCGCCATCCCTTCACAGTCCAGAACGCGGAAGGCCTCAACGGCATACCGCTGGATCTTCCGTACAACCCCTTTCGGCAGACGTGCAGGGATAACGGCGGCGGACTTGCCGTCGACGTACTTTGCGTCATAGTCGTAGAATTCATTCGAGGGAACGATTTCCCCCACCGCCGAGGCCTCCGGCTCGCTGTTGCCCAGGATACTGCACTCGATCTCGCGCGCGTTCCGGACAGCCCATTCGACCAGAACTTTCCGGTCGTACTCCCCGGCTAGATCGATCGCCTGCAGCAACTCGCTGCGGTCATGCGCCTTCGTGATGCCGATACTGGAGCCGAGATTCGGCGGCTTCACGAAGCAGGGATAGCCCAGCGTTGTTTCGATACGGGCAATCCAGGGCCGGGGCCGGCGCCGGTAGTCGGCATAGGAAAACCAGACATCCGGCACGACGGGAATACGGGCATGGCGAAGGAGCTGTTTCTGCACCACTTTGTCCATGCCGAGCGCCGAGCCCAGCACGCCGGCCCCCACGTAGGGAAGATCCGCCAGCTCGAAGAGCCCCTGAATGGTCCCATCCTCGCCGTACGTGCCGTGGAGTACCGGAAAGACCACATCGAGCGGCTGTATCTCCTGGAGATGAGCCCCGTTTCCCACCGGGACCAGCCCCTTCTTCCGCGGGTCCGGCAGGAGAAGGTGTTCGGGAAGAGCATCGAGACTGACCCGCTCTCTGAGCAACCGCACGGCATCCGGAGCGCTCAGCCAACGCCCCTCCGGGGTGATGCCGATCGGCACCACTTCGTACTTCGTCTTATCGAGGGCATTGATCACCGACGCCGCCGACACCAGCGATACTTCATGCTCGGCCGATCGGCCGCCGAAGATCACGCCGACGCGAATTTTCCTGCCCACGAGATTATGCCTTCTGAGATGATGGCTTCAACGGTGACAACGGAGCATCACTCCTGTTCGCGAAGCGGGCCTCGACGAGTGAGCGTAGATGCTCAATGTCACGCGACGTCAATGATTGCTCGCCCCCCAGCATCCGGGCGACAAACACGATCTGGGCAGCATGCTCTGTCTTCTCTGTTTTGAAGTACGCCTCTTCGAGATCGGCTCCGAACGTGACAACACCGTGGTTTGCGAGGAGAATTGCGGTCGCATGCTTCACAAACGGCGCGAGAGAGTCTGCCATCGCGGGCGTAGAGGGAGTAGCATACGGTGCCAGGGGAATTTCACCAAGCCCGACGATCACTTCCGGCAGTACGGGCGTCGCCAACGCCTGACGCGCCACGGCAAAGCCCGTGGCGTAGGGGGGATGAGCATGCACCACCGCCCCCGCATCCGGCCGCTGCCGGTAGATGAAGAGATGCATTCCCAGCTCTGTCGAGGGCTGTCGCGAACCGGCCAGGACGGTCCCGTCGGCTGTCACCTCGACGAGATCTGCTTCCGTCACCTGCCCCTTATTCACGCCGGTCGGCGTGGTCAGGATGGTACCCCCCGTCAGCCGGGCACTGACGTTCCCGTCGGTCGCTGTCACAAAGCCCCTGGCATACAGACGACGGCAGACGTCCACCAGCTGGCGGGCAATATCGGAACGGGACGGCATACGGATCATCCTCAACTGCACAGCATAATAGCCAAAAGTGGAGTGAGTTTCAATGAAGCTGACGGCAATCCCTCCGCAGCATGACCCCGCGGTCAGGCAGAATCGCCTGAACTGCGAGCCGTCGGCACAGTATCCACAGCGTCAAGACGCTCAAACAACGGCAGCTCCCGCATCAACGGAATCCTTCGACGCCGAACGTCGGCACTCCGCCGTTTCTTCATCGGCAGTTCAAAAATCTCCGCCAGCGCTTCCGCGGTATATCCGAAGGGCAGCAGCAATGTTTCCACAGCTCCCAAGAGCAGCTCCGTGTATTTCTCGATGTCATAGCCATCCTCCAGCGCATACAACGCCAGCGGTTTGGCTTTCTCAGGCTGTTTCTTTCCCGACTGGTCAATAATGATGAACTCAATCGATTCCCCCGCCGAGAGGTGCACACCCATCTTCTCTACCATCGTTGCGACAACAGCGCTGATGCTGTTGTTGGTATACTCCTCCGCTTCCTTCGTGATGCGGCGGCGGAGGACCAGATCCATCGGATCGGCACGGCCGCTTCGCAGGAGATCAACGTACCCGCGGGCCGTCTCCAGCAGCGCCGGAACCATCGCCCGCACACCGTCCGTCGAATCTGCTTTCCCCATCTGCTCCAGCAGCGCGGCCTGCATGTTCTTGATGAACGCTGGCGTATCATGCCGCCGCGCCTCGATGCCCCGGATCTTCATCTCGCCGTGGCGGTACATGCCGGCATAGCGGTTGGCTGTCGGCATGGCCGGATCCATCTTGGAAGCCGGAAAGAGAATCCAGCGATAGATTCCTTCCAGCGAAATATCGATCCCCACCCGCGCACCGATTTCCCGGCACAGCTCCTCATAGTCCCGCTCCGTTGCCCCCGGTTTCTTCAGCCACAGACAGTCAATGATGGCGTGCAGCAGGCGGTACCCCCGCGATTCGGCAATCTCCTTCGCCGTCAGGATGGCATTGCGGGAAAAGGCGTTGACCGACTCGTGCGCCTCGATCCGGCCGAAGCGAGCGTTCTTGTAGCCGAGGTAACCGAAGCAGCTCACCAGCATCCACTTGAGGGAATTCTGCCGCCGGTCGTACCGGCGGAAGAGGGCATCATTCGTTCCCCGATACTCCTTCCGCTTCCTCTTATAGTAGGCCCGCTTCTCCACCACCATGCGGAGCGTCGCCGGGACGATTCCCTCCCTCTCGGTACAAATGGTATAGCCCAGCTCAGGGACCGCCGCATTCGAACAGCACCGGCAATTGATCGTCTCCGGCGAAACGTTGTGATTGACCATGATCGAAGGATACATGGAGACGAAATCCAGTTCGGCCACGTCATCGTGATACCCCAGCGGCGGCTGAAAGATGAGTCCGCCGCGATCCGCCAGCAGGAGCGTGGCAGCCGATTTGAATTCCTCCGGTTCCCGTTTCTTGGCCGGGATCAGGTAGTTGTTCCGGTAGGCCCAGGAGAGCTGGAGGGAGGAAAGCCCCGTGCCGATACTGGCCCGCGCCTGGTGCTGAGGCGGCATCTGGGTGACGCGCACGAGTTCGAACAATCCTTCGAGATCAGACTCCACAATGGTAAACGAATTATCGACATCGAGATGCCAGCGGCCGGCAAGTTCGAACGCGCCATCTTTGTGAACCACCTTGCCGTACTGCCAGAAGCTCGAGTCCTTCGTAATCTTGTAGTTGGCTGCATCATCGCGATTGAGCAGCAACGGCACCTTGAAGCGTCGGGCGGCATCCACCAGCTTGGGCAGCAAC
>CAYXMK010000270.1:0-2378 GCA_964465905.1 uncultured Ignavibacteriaceae bacterium
GACTTCGCCGATGGGATCCAGATACCGTACGACATCACCTACATCAAGACATGCAACCGCTACGTTTCCCTTGAACGCACAATCCTGGAACCCATGCCATGTACCCGATTGCTGGTTCGCCCAGCTCAGTCCGCCATTGGTCGTTCTCAGGATCATACCGTTGCCGCCCACGATGATGCCGTTGTTCCTATCAGCAAATGAGAGCGCCGTGCGCCAGTAGTAGGTCTCGGGAGGAACCTGCGAGTCGGTCCACGTCGCACCTCCCGTGTTCGTCCGCTTCGTCGTACCTCCTCCCACGACGATGCCATTGTCCGCATCAAAGAACCAGACATCGCGCAGATCATTCGTCGTGCCGCTGGGGAGACTCTCCCACGTTATGCCGCCGTCCGTCGTCCGCAGGATCAGACCCCCATCCCCGACGGTGAACGCCGTCCCGGTATCGACGACGCAGATGCCGTAGAGATGCGACCCCGACCCGTAAGCCCTCACCTCCGTCCATGTCTCGCCAGCGTTGGTCGTCTTCAGGATACGGCCGTACATGCCGACGGCCATACCGACAGCTGGTGTGCCGAAATCGACACCATGGAGGTTGCCGTAACCGCTGAAATACTGCGAACTCCAGGTGATACCGCCGTCGGTCGTTCTGAGGATCTCGCTCCCGTCGCTCACCACCACCGCTGTGTCGCGGCTTGCAAAGTCCACGGCAGTACGCTGGTTACCGCCGCTATACACCGTGAACCAGTTCACCCCGCCGTCGGTGCTGAGGAGTACCCCTCCGCTGTTGCTGACAGCAATGCCTCGTGAAGGATCAGCAAGAGCGATACTGCGCATGGAGCGGCTTTCAGGGCTGTTCATACGCGCCCATCCCTCGGGCGCGGGAGGTGTCTGGAAGCTGAAATCCCAGCTGGAGTCCGCCCCAAAGGTATTGTGCGCGAACATCCGGACGTGGTAAGTTTTTCCCGGCTGAAGCCCCGTGAGGTCCGCTCGGCGCTGGACCGCAGTCGTGCCTGTGGTAGGATTCACCAGTGCCGGAGCGCTGGAACCGTAGGCCGACGTCAAGCCAAAATCAAAACGGACATCTGTTGGATCTCCATTCGCCGCGACTGTCCCTCCAACCAGCACGTAGTCCGAAAAGACCTTGAAGACCCCATCCAGATTCCGCCTCACATCCGGTTTCGACGGCTTGAATCTGCGCAGGATCATTCGATAGGCGCCAGCATCATAGCGCGCCACGCCTTCCGCAGTCTCGGGGACCACCTCCTCCCCTGTCTGAAGTCTATCGACGGGCGAAGTCGCTTCAGGCGCTTCGTTCGGGTACTGGCCATCCCAGTAGTCGGCGAAGGTGTACCGAACGTAGTATGTTCCGTCAGATTCGATTCTGTAGATAGAATGAACTTTCGTCGCATGCGGGAAGTAGTTGTTGTCATAATTGCTGATTGAGTAACTGTGGATCTTGTACCCCGTAGCGCTGTCGATCACCTGCACCTTGCTGCCCAGTCCCGAGCCATCCCGCTCGAATCCGAAGACTTCGATCGTGTCTCCGGCAAACGCCTGGAACTTGTAGTAATCCACATCCGTCGAGGAACTGAGTTCGGCATCCACCGTATCCCCGAGGACAACGGCATTTGCCGTGCCGGCACTGTTGTTCGGCTCAGATTCGGTGAGCAACTCCCCGCCTTCGGTCCAGAACGACCGCGTGCTCCCCACCACCGTGCCGGCGGAATTCGACGCATGGACGCGGAAGAAATACCTCGTCTTGGGCATCAGTCCGGTGAGAGATGCCGTCACCGAAGTACCATCCTGACCTGTGACCGCACCTTCCTGAGCAGGCGCGCTGCTTCCGAACGAAGTTGTTGTACCATAGTCGAACGTGACGGAGGTGGTCAGACCGCTTGCTGCGACTCTCGCCCCAAGACTCGCCGTCGTGAACCCTTTTGCCGTCGCGAAAGCATCTGTCAGGAGAACGGGTCTCAAGGTTGCACGACTGAGGAGAATGCGGTAATCCCCGGTCACGTCGAGCACGCTCATGGCCTCACTGGCGCCGAGCGTCGATGGACCGGTGCCCGGCGCGGCAGCATTCGGCCAGCTCCCACTTTGTCCCTTGAAGGTGAATCGCGCGTAATACTCCCCTGTCGTACCGACAGCAAAGGCAACCCGCGCTTCCCTCGGAGAGGCGAAGTCGTCGCCGCTTCCCATGATGTTCCCCGAGGCATCATGGATCGTCAGGACACCGTCCAGGTTTGACCCGCCGAGGGCGGATGCGACGACGGCAAGCGTATCCCCCGCCACAGCCGAGAACTTGAAATAATCCACGTCACCCGTCGTGATCGAAGCGTCGACGGGCCCGTTCAGCGTCAGAAGTCGAGCCGTTGTGGGCT
>CAYXMK010000270.1:2388-3423 GCA_964465905.1 uncultured Ignavibacteriaceae bacterium
GCTGATCGTTCGGCTCATTCTCACCAACGGCATCGACGTGTCTCAGGACAGCGCCGTAGTCCCCGAACGGAAACACTGCATTCTGGCCGCGTGCAACGCCGTTGAACCAGACGTTACAGCCCGTTGCTTCGAGTGACCATGTCGACCCGCCATCCGTTGTCCGGAGGACAGCACCCTGGTTGCCAGCGATATATCCGTTGTCAGCTGACGTGAACGCGACTTCGGTAAGGTAGTAGGGTGTGCCGGAGGGCGGAGCAACTGCCGCCCATGTGACTCCCCCATCGGTGGTCTTCAGGATCGTTGAGCCGTATCCTGTGACAAACCCAAGGTTGGCGTCCTTGAAGTGCACACCAAGCAGTGGGTAGGTGACACTGCTGGAGGCTGTCTGCCAGGTTGCGCCCGCATCCGTAGTTCTGAAAATCGTTCCATTGTATCCCACCGCCACTGCCCTGGCAGAATCGAGCAGATAGATGCCATACAGGTTCTGAGCTGGGGAGAACACCTCTGTCCACACCACGCCTCCGTCCGTGGTCTTCAGAATCTGGTTCCCCACAGCCATGCCGTAGTCTGCGTTGAGGAATTGAACTCTCCAGAGGAAGCCACTGCTCGAAGGACGCTGGGTGATCCATGTCTGTCCGCCATTGGTTGTTCGGGCAATCGCGCCCCCGCTCCCAACCACTGTCGCAGTCACCGAATCGTGCATCCATATGCCGTAGGCGTACACACCCGGATTTGCCACAGGATCCCACGTTTCGCCGCCATCTGTCGTCTTGAGGTGGACCCCACCACCGACGACCATACCGCGGAGAGGATCAGCAAAGGAAGCGCCGTAGAGCGATTCCGCCGTCGGCAACATGAGCCGCGTCCATTCGGGACTTCGCGCCGGTAGGGTAGTGAAGCTCTGTTGGTCTGAATAAGAAGTCCCCAACGAGTTAGTCACAACAGTCCGCACGAAATACTGCGTGCCCGGCTGGAGATTTGCGAGCTTCGCCCTCACATAGCGTTGGAAGATCCCTGTCTGGATCCCCTCCACAG
>CAYXMK010000271.1:0-3409 GCA_964465905.1 uncultured Ignavibacteriaceae bacterium
TCGTGGCGGTCCGTGGAACATTGAGAATACACCCCAGCTCTCCGAAGATCGTTCCCCGCTCGGACACTTCCGTCAGGGTTAGATCCCGCTTGAAGACGCCGATCTTCCCCGAGAGCAGGACGTACCATCCTTCACTCCGTTCCCCTTCCCTGATGATCGTCTCTCCGATGGGGATGTATTTCTTGATTCCGGGAAGGTCCGTCGGCTGTACGACGCTCGGCGGCAGATTCGGGGGCATAGGTGCTTGCTGGGCCATGGTGTTCAGAACCTACAATAATCGCATCCCAAGTTCAAGGTGGGAGTCGCTTATTGACTCATTCTGGAGATCTGCGTCACATCACTCCGTTCGACAGTGGTGACTCGGCTGAACTATTCCCAGATGGTTGACAGAAGATCTCTTTCGCTTAGGAGCGCCAACGCTTCCCGCCATTGCCCGGCCAGGGTCTCGATCAGACCAAAGGATTTCAAGGGAGTCCGCAGGTCCGGGCAGTATTCCGAAGAACCGTCCCGCCGGATGTGGAACCGGAACCTCCGGGAACAGATCGGCGTCTAACAGTCGGGTCAAGGGATTTGAAACGAGCCGCTTTTTCCGCCCGAATTCGCCGATTTCTCGAATCGGGACGGTCTCTCAATCCTGGGAAAAGTGTGATGCGGATGAAACCTTTTTCGAAAGAATTTGTTATATTCTATGTAAGTAGTGCTGTACCAACAACATGTAAGGGGTGACTGCTTTGAAGAAAGAAGTATCCATCGTATGCCGGGATTGTGGCACGCAGTTTCGTGGGAGCAGCGGGTCGTACCGTTGCCCCTCCTGCAAAAAGAAGGCCGCACGATACAAGCAACAGCGGGAGAAGATGCTCCGGAGTCTCCCGTTCTATCTGAAGCCGGACGCTTGAATATCTGTTCCGACCGATTCTCGTCAGGGCCTGTCTTCGGACAGGCCCTTTTCATTTCCCCGGAGAGGGCTCAGGGACAAACACCATCGAAAAAAAACCGACCCAGTGGCGAAGCGAGAACGGCGCCGTCGTTCCCATCCCGGTCTGTCGGAGCGGCAGTACCCCCTCGGAGTAGGTGTCCGAGTACCTGACGAGCTGTCCCCGGAGTCCCTTTCCCGAGAGCAGTGCGTGTGTCTGTGACGCGGCAAGAATCCCAAACGGCACCGAGTATCGTCCGCACCAGACGACTTCTTCGAGCCGTTCCGTCAAACTCCTGATTTTTCCTTTCTCCACTGCACCCGTCAGGTAATCCCGGATAAGTGACTGATCCAGCTCTGTCCCCTGCCGGTGAGCCGCAGCATCTTCCCCGAACGGCGTGTTCGAGAAATCCGCTCCGTAATGATTTGCATCAGATGAGATCAGGAAGACAAGATCCTTTCCCAGCACCCGCTTTCGCTCCCGACAATACCTGGCAACGATGGCGGCCAATCGCGCCGAGACTCTTTCCATCCGATCAACGTCCATGATCGTCACCATGAGCGGTACGATCCTTGCCTCCGGATTGTAGTGCTGGACAAACGGTATCAGCGCCTCGAGCGAATGCTCCAACATGTGCGCCCGGTTGCTGACGAGGAGCATGGACGAGTCCATTTCCGCGCGTATCCGTTCCCGGAGCGGGGAGATGCGGACGGGGCCCCGAGGACCGTACCACGTTTCGAAGGCATCGAGAATCAGCACTCCTTTGGGGTCTCCGATTTCGTTCCGCACCACCCTGTGCGTCACGCCGATGAGAATCAGTTCCTTCGCCCTGAGGGAGCGAAAGAGCGGCGCCATGACTCTGCCGGCATAGAGATAGTCGTCGTGGGGACTGATCGCCGCGACGAATCCTTGAGGCACCGCGGGCTGATCCTCGGCAGTCTCAAGGAACCTGACGAATCTCTCCATCTGTGCCGCGTCCCAGCAGAACCCGACATCGTCTCGAACCGGCCGCTGACCTTGAGCTACGAGAGCAGACGCACCGCACACAAGCGCGAGCACTGCACACCAGAACATGGGCCGCATCATTTCGTCATTCCTTGTATCCTACCTGTCCGGAACCGATGAGTGGTTCCCATGGCAGATGGTATTACCAGCAATCGTGCACGGTTGTCTGTGCCTTCCCCGTGTCGAACCCAAGGCCTTTCACTCTCTCCAGCAGTCGCGCGAGCTCCGTCGCCTCCATCCTCGGCGTGCGCGACAGAATCCAGAAGTATTTCCGATTTGGCGTCCCCACGACCGCGTAGCGGTACTCCTCGTCCAACTCAAGAATCCAGTAGTCACCCCGGAAGGGCCAGAAGAACTGCACTCTGAGCTTTGCATTGTTCGAATTCGGCACGACAAATGCCTTCCCTTCTGCTCTTGTGATCTTCCCCTGGGGTCCCTCCTTCCGACACGAGTTCACCACTCTGATGACCCCGTCTTCCAAGAGAGAATACTCTGCCGTCGTGCACGAACATCCTTCCTGCTGGGACACCGGCAGCGAGGCGATTTCGTACCACGTGCCCAGGTACCTCTGCAGGTCCACCGACGGTACGGTCGGGAGCGGCGGATAGTCCCCTCCGTCGAAGAAGGTGCAGGCGCTCAGCAACAGCAAACATCCGCACAAGAAAGTCGAGATCTTCATTTCACAGCTCATATTGGTCGGGGCGGCGCTGTCGCCACAGGTGGTTGCCCTCCGTGATGTTCTTGTCGTCAGCCCGCGCCAGATCCACGGTCCGGACGGCGCAGCGCTCTTCATCCCGGCCGAGACGAGTGAGGATGGTTCCCTCCGGGGAGACGATCTGGCTCTGGCCGATGAACTTCAGGGTCTGATCCGCCCGGCGCTCGGTGCCGACCCGATCGGCCGTTGCGGCGAACACACGATTCTCCAGGCAACGGGTTACCATGGCATCGGGGCAGTACGGAAGCACGAGGTTCGCGGGGTGAGCAATGAGCTGTGCGCCTCTCAGCGCCAGCGTGCGGGCGCTTTCAGGATAGATCCAATCATAGCAGATCATCAGTCCGATACGGCCGATCGCAAGGGAAAATACCGGAAAGCCGGCTCTTCCTTCTGAAAACAGCTGCAATTCCCGGTCGAAGAGGTGCACTTTGCGATAGATTCCGACCACCCCTTCCGGCCCGACCAGGGCTGCTGCATTGTACAATCCCTCTGCCCTCTCCGCAAAACCGTAGGCCACGTAGCAGTGCCGGTCTCTGGCAAACCTGTGGAGAGCAGTTCCCGTGTAACCTTCCGGCCCTTCAGCCAGTGCCTGCAGTTCGGCAACCGACTGGAAGAGGTAGCCGGTATTGAACAGTTCCGGGAGCACATACAGATCCGCTTCTTCCTGCTCCATGAGCTGCAGGGCAGCGTCCACGTTGCGGTGGATTTCACCGAAGACGGGGGCGCACTGAACAACGCCGACGCGCACCGTTTGGCCGGCCATGGATGTTCCCGT
>CAYXMK010000272.1:0-3402 GCA_964465905.1 uncultured Ignavibacteriaceae bacterium
ATGCCGGGCCCGGGGTAGAACGGAAGAAATCCAAACGGTTTCGTGGCCGCCGCTTCCACCACTTCCCACATATTGATGCCCCCCATCCGATCGCAGAGCATGGCCAGCTCGTTCACAAGGGCAATGTTCACACTCCGAAAGATGTTCTCCAGCAGTTTTTCCATTTCTGCGACTTTCGGGTTGGAGACGGGAACCACGTTCGCCACAATCTGATGCACCGCCATGCACGCCAGCCGTGTACACTCCGGCGTGTGCCCCCCGACGACGGTCGGAGTGTTGGCCGTCGTCCATTTCCTGTTCCCGGGGTCAATGCGCTCGGGGGAGAAGGCGAGAAAGAAGTCCTGCCCCGCCTTGAGGCCGGTGGCCTCCAGAATGGGCTTGACATACCCCTCCGTGGTATTCGGAAACGTCGTGCTCTTGAGGATAACGAGGTGGTTCTTTCTGAGGCCTTTCGCGATTTCCCGGCTCGCAGAGAGAATATAGCTGATGTCGGGTTCCTTGTTCGGCGTAAAGGGCGTCGGGACACAGATGAAAATCACATCGAGATCAGCAACGGATCGGAAATCGGCCGAAGCGGTCAATCGCCCCTTGCGGACCACGGCCCGGAGATCTCCATCATCAACGTCCCTGATGTAGTTCTCGCCGCGAACAAGGGAATCGACCTTCTTCTGGTCTACGTCGATGCCGTGTGTACGGAAGCCCTTCTTGGAGTATTCGACTGCCAGAGGAAGGCCGACATAGCCGAGACCGACGACACCGATCCTGGCTTTCTTCGTGCGAATCTTTCTTTCGAGGTCCATAGTCCAGACTCAGTTTGAGATTCCAATCCCGTCTTCGGCCAAGCCATGGCAAGTCGGGATGTCGAGAGGCTAATCCGATTTCAGCACAGAAGACGACACACCCGCCGGGTTCGGCGGGCAATCCTTTTCGGGACAACACAGGGAATTCAGATCTCGGACGGGTTCAGGATACGGAAAAATGGGAAGTCTTGCAACGAACGGGCTCACAAAGGCATCAGAACTGGCAGTCGGTCACGGAAAGAGCCAGGAATCATCAAGCTCTTTGAGCAATCGGCCTTGCTGATCTTTGGCCGAGACGACCGGGTGCTTGATCTTCCAGTCGATACCGAGCGCGGGATCATTCCACAGCAGGGTATGTTCGCTCTGCGGATCGTAGAAGGCGGTGCACTTGTAGAAGAACGTCGCCATGTCGCTCAGAACGAGAAATCCGTGCGCGAAACCCTCCGGGATGTAGACCTGCCGACGGTTGCGCGACGATAGCTCCATCCCCAGTGATTTCCCGAACGTCGGCGAGGTTCTCCGCAAATCCACGACGACATCGAAGACCTCCCCCTGAAGCACACTCACGAGCTTCCCCTGTGCGTTGGGATTCTGGAAGTGAAGACCCCGGAGCACCCCTTTGCGCGAATGGGACAGGTTGTCCTGCACAAACGACGCTTTCACTCCCATTTCCTCGTACAGCCGACGGTTCCAGGATTCCATGAACCAGCCGCGATCGTCTTCGAACACCCGCGGCTCGATCACAAGGACTCCCTGCAGATCCGTTCTGTGAACGTCCATCAGCGCTCCTGCTCTTCGAGAAGGTCAAGGAGATACTTGCCGTACGTGCTCTTCCCCAATCTTCCCGCCAGATTCCTGAGCCCTTCCCCGCTGATCCATCCCTGCCGGAAGGCGATCTCTTCCGGACACGCGATCTTCAGTCCCTGTCGCTCCTCGATGGTCTGGATAAAAACGGAGGCCTGTAGAAGCGACTCGTGCGTGCCGGTATCCAGCCACGCAATGCCCCGACCCATCAGCTCTACCGTGAGCGTGCCCCTCTTCAGGTACTCCCTGTTGACATCCGTGATCTCCAGTTCCCCGCGCGCAGACGGCTTGAGCCGCGCGGCAATGTCAACGACGTCGTTGTCGTAGAAGTAGAGTCCGGTAACGGCATAGTGCGACCGGGGTTTCGGGGGCTTCTCTTCGATGCTGACAGCCTGACGCTTCGCGTCGAACTCCACCACGCCGTACCGCTCAGGATCTTTCACATAGTAGCCGAACACCGTCGCACCCTGCTCACGGCTGACAGCACTCTTCAGCAGATTGATGAGACCGTGTCCATAGAAGATGTTGTCGCCGAGCACAAGGCAGGAGCGGTCGGCTCCGATGAACTCCCGGCCGATGATGAAGGCCTGGGCCAATCCTTCCGGCCTCGGCTGTTCCGCGTAGGAGAGCGTCAGTCCCCACTGCGAGCCGTCCTTCAGCAGGTCTCGGAAGCGGGGCAGATCCTCCGGCGTGGAAATGATCAGAATCTCCCGGATTCCCGACAGCATGAGGGTGGAGAGAGGATAGTAGATCATCGGCTTGTCGTAGACCGGCAGGAGCTGTTTGCTGACGACAGCCGTGACGGGATGCAGGCGGGTTCCGGCGCCGCCGGCGAGGATTAGGCCTTTGATGGGGGTGGGCATGGCGGTGTCTTTTCGTTCAGTCTGGGCGACGCATGCGTCGCTCCGAACTGTGGATCATCGAGAACGATGATGGTCCAATGCACATGATTCGGCACGACGCAGAACGCATCCAGTTCCACTACGGAATAGTGCTGAGGGAACTCATCCCGGCATTCGGGAACGCAGGGTCATGAAATACGCACCGGGAGATGCATGGAGAGAGTGCTTTCGGCGGTTGTTCGGCATCTCACGAACCGGCGGGGCGCTCCCCGCCGCTACGCCGCCTCTTCCTTCTCCTTCTGCGCGGCGGCAATCACCTTCTCAGCCTGCTCACGCGGAAGTTCGTCATAGTGCGAGAACCTGGAGCGGAAGATGCCGCGGCCCTGCGTCATGGAGCGCAGCACCGTGGAGTACTTGTGCAGTTCTGCCATCGGCACCTGTGCTTTGATCTTCTGGAACGGCCCCTCCGATTCCATCCCCATGATCTTTCCCCTCCGTCCCGAGATATCCCCCATCACATCCCCCATGTACTCCTCAGGCACAATGACTTCGATCTCATTGATGGGTTCCAGCAGAACCGGCTTGGCTTCGAGGAATCCTTTCCGGAACGCCATCGATCCGGCGATCTTGAACGACAGCTCGTCCGAATCGACAGAATGGTAGGAGCCGTCGTGCAGTGTGACCTTGACGTCCACCACCTTATAGCCGGCGAGGATCCCTTTCTGCATGGTTTCCACGACACCTTTTTCCACTGCGGGGACGAACCGTCCCGGTACCACTCCCCCGACGATCGCGTCTTCGAATTCAAAGCCCGTCCCGCGCGGCTTCGGTTCGACTTTCAGGTGCACGTGCCCGAACTGCCCCCGCCCGCCTGTCTGCTTCTTGTGCTTGTACTCGGCGTCGGCGACGACCCGCTTGATCGTTTCTTTGTACGGGATGCGGGGCTCAGAGAGATC
>CAYXMK010000273.1:0-3336 GCA_964465905.1 uncultured Ignavibacteriaceae bacterium
AAGTGGCATGTCAAGAAGCCCAGGAGTCGGCTTCTGGTCATCGCGGATTACCAGAATCCGGATTCCGCCGCGGTGCAGGATTTCTACCGGCGGGCGTTTGCTGAGGTGGGAACCGGACAGCTGGGGAATTATGACGAGTTGAATATCCGGCGGGGAGCACCGATCGGCAAGGTCGGCGTCTTCGTCCCGTCGATCCTGAATCCGGCGTTTGTGCAGACGCTGAAGCTGTTTGAATGCGTGTTCTGGTACACGGATCAGTTCCCGACGTTGAGTGTTGCCCAGTTTCCCCTCTATCTCTATACGTCAACGGGCGGAAAGGTTCTTTATTCCACGGAGTTTGCCTCCGCCGTGACTGATCCCCGCGGCTCTCTGGTGGACTTCGCACCATTGGACAGTATCAGTTCCGTCGTGCTGCCGAGCACATCTTTCCCCTCCGTTGGTGATACGCGCATCCCGAAAAACTACATCCTCATTCCCGATTCCACGGTTGCGTCGAATGCCTATCCCGTGCTCGCGCTGGATTCGGTGAACGTCCTCGGTCAACCGCTCAACTTTCACCCTTTCTTCATGCGCCCGGTCTATCGCCGCGCGGATGCGCGCGTTATCTATCGGCTCCAGCCCGACGAACGTTCGCCGATCCGGTACTCGGGGTCGCCGCCGGTCGGCGTGATTGACTATACCCGCCGATTTGTGTTTCTCGGCATTCCCCTTCACCTGCTGAACGGCCGACAGAACGGGGGAGTGGGGGTCGGGAGGTTCCTGAGCAGAGTGTTCCTGGAGGAATTCTCCCTGCAGTGACGGAGGCATGAACAGAGGACTGATGATAGTGCCACGGATGCTCGGAGACTGCCTGCAGAGGGGAGTTCTCTGCGCGCTGCTGGGGGTAACCGTGTTGCCGGGGACTCTGCTGGGGCAATCGGTGAGCGGCTCCATTCAGGGGCGTGTGCGGGACAAGGTGACAGGGGAAGGATTACCCAGCGTCAATATCGTTGTGAAGGGCACCTACTACGGAGCGGCGGCAGACCGGGATGGTTACTTTGTGATCGGGCAGGTCAATCCCGGCTCGTACACGGTGGAAGTGTCGCTCATCGGCTACAAGACGATGCAATTCACGGGCGTGCGGGTTGCCGCCGGGGAAGTGACGCGGCTGGACGTTGACATGGAAGAGACGGTCCTGACGCTGGGACAGGAGATCGTCGTGGTGGGAGAACGGCCGTTGTTTGATATCGAGGAGACGGCGAGCACGCGGTCCGTCCGGAGCGACGAAATTCGCGCGGCGGCTGTGCAGTCGGTTGCCGACATCGTGGCGCTCCAGGTCGGGGTGGTGAAGTCCGACGATCAGTTGCACATCCGCGGGAGCAGAAGCTACGAGAACGCCTTCTTGCTCGACGGCATTTCGGTTCAGGATCCGCTTGCCGGGACGGGCTTCGGCATCCAGCTCCCTCCCGGCGCCATCCAGGAGGTGGAGGTCATCACGGGCGGCTACAGCGCGGAGTACGGCCAGGCCACATCCGGTGTGGTGAGTTTTACGACGAAGGAAGGATCGGACAAGTATTCCGGAGGACTCGGGTACAAGCGCGATCACTTCTGGTACAACGCGAAGAGCCGGTCGAACTTCAATACGGATATCTATGATTTCTACCTGAGCGGGCCGGAGCCGATCACGGGGAGTGTTCTTCCTCTGCTGGGCATCGGGGCGCCCGGCTCGATCAGCTTCTTCGCGAATCTCAATGCGAATCTCACGGATGGCTACACGCGGTGGGTGGAGGTTATTGACAACAGGGGAAAGCCCGTCGGGTACGAGCTGAAAGCACCCGGAGGGCTCTATTCAACGTTGTTCAACGGTACGAGATTCGCCCCGCGACGGAGCAACAACTACTCCGGCCTTGCCAAGATCACCTGGCGGTTCTCGCCCACGATGAAGCTGAGCTACACGCTCTCCCAGTCAGTGGCGATCAATCAGAACACACAGACGATCCAGACGACCCTGGAGCGGCAGGAGCCTCAACCGGGGTACCAGTACCTCTTCCAGAGCATTCCGGACAGTGCGAACACGTTCACGCAGATCAACACCCAACACTCGCTGATCTGGACGCATACGCTGGGAACCAGAACGTTCTACGAAGCGCGGCTCAGCAAATACACGGCCCATGTCAGGGGGGATGCGAACGGTAAGTACTGGGACCAATACACGGAGCCGAAGGATATCGTCACTCCTCCTCTCGTCTACTACAATGAGAACTCGGACACGGTGGGTGTCATCCCCGGCGACGGGTTCTATGACGTCGGCAACCCCAGCGTCTGGCGCGATCACTACGTCAATGAATATACCTTCAAAGTGGACGTGACCAGCCATTTCGACGAACGGAACAAGTTCAAGACCGGCGTCGAACTCCGGTTCCAGGAACTCCAGATGGTGGACATCATCTCTCCCTGGGTTCGTCCGCTCGGCTTCAACAACGATATCTACGGCGTCAGGCCGGCACAGGGATCTCTCTACGTGCAGGACAACCTCTCCTTCAGCGGCATGATCCTGAACGCGGGACTGCGCTTCGACTACTGGGTCCCCGGCAAGTACGTCGACGACGCCGTGCAAAACGACGAACAGTCTCTGGTCAGTCCAACGATCCGCCAGCAGTACCTGCGAGACACGTACTCCCTGGGCGGCTACCGGTGGAAGGGGAGAATCAGTCCCCGCCTTGCGATTGCCCATCCCGTCAGCGACAATCAGACTCTGTTCTTCTCGTACGGGCATTTTTCCAAATTCCCCCGCCCGCAGTTCGTCTACTCAAAGTTACTCCGCGGGAACGCCCGTTCAACATTTCAGGTCATCGGGAACCCGAACCTGAACCCCGAGACCACCGTTGCGTACGAGCTCGGCCTGCGGAACCAATTGACGGAGAACGACGTCCTGAGTGTGACGGCGTACTACAAAGACATTTTCGACTACATCACGGCGCGATCCGTTCGCGTTCAGCAAACAAGGTTTTCGGCCGGCTCGTACCTGACGTACATCAATCTCGATTACGCGCGTTCCCGGGGGTTCGAGATTGAATACAAGACACGCTATAAGAAATGGCTGCGGGCGGCCATTTCGGCATCCTACTCGATCAGCACCGGAAAAAGCTCGGCGGCCACGGAGGCCCTCTTCAACCTCCAGCAGGGTGACGAAGAGAAGATCCAGGAAACCTACCTCGTCTGGGATCGCCCGTTCCAGGGTTCCGCCGTTCTGAACCTCCGCGTCCCCGAGAACGAGCCGTTGTTCGGATTCGGTCGCGGAGTTCTGGATAACATCAGCATCTATGGCCGATTGTTCTATCAATCGGGGCGCCGGTA
>CAYXMK010000274.1:0-3330 GCA_964465905.1 uncultured Ignavibacteriaceae bacterium
GTACTCGTAGGTCTGACGCATGCCGTCGTGGTGTGTGACGGCCTGGATCAGCGCGGTCTCGCCCAGGTACTGGAAGGATGTGACTTTGCCGCTGTTATCGGACGTGCCGGCGACCCTGCCCAGCGAATCGTGAGTGTACCTGGTGGTTTCACCAGCAGGGTTGGTGAGGGAAACAGGACGGCCCGAGCCGTCAAATTCAACCACGGTTTTCTCTCCAGCGGCGTCAATCGTCTCCTCACGCTGCCCGTCCGGACTCCAGCGGATGATCGTGGTACCACCGGCCGGATCCGTCAGCCGGTAGCTGTTAGCCGACGGATCGTAGGCGTGCCGTTCGATGCTCCCATCCGCCCATCGACGGCTGGCCACGCGGCCTTCCGAGTCGTAGGAGAGCTCAACGGCACCGCGGCCCGTCTCGTCGACTCGGGCGAGTCTGCCGGACGTGTCGTAGTCGTAGCGTGCGAGCGATTGACCGTTCAGCGTCACGGCGGCCAGGCGATCGTTCGCGTATGTGTAGTGAAGCAGGAGCCCGCTCGATGTCCGGATTTCAGCGAGAAGGCCTCTCGGCGTCGTGCGGAGATCAAGGTAGATACCCTGGGGTCCTTCGATGCGCGACAGAAGGCTGCCGCGAGAGTATTGCAGGCGCAGAATGTTCCCGTTGCCGCAGTCCCGCTGCACCCAGCGGCCCAGACCGTCAAAGCTGTCCAGCGTGCCGTCCATTCCGATGCGAACGGCGCTGCCATCCTGGCGGAATGCCAACTTCTCGCCGTCCGCGGATCTGTAATCCTGGCCATCCGCATCCTGGATGAAGTAGCGCCTGCCTCGGGATTCATCAAGGACAGCCGAGCGGCCGGCCCGAAACAGACTGGCTTCCCAGTTCAGCCTCCAGGCCGGTCCCAGCAGCCCGGCCGCCGCGGGCCCACTCACCAGCGTCCGGGATACCTCTATCTCGATTGGACCGGCCGGCAATATGAGGTCAAGTTCGGTGAGCAGCGGGCGTCCGCTGCGGGGGTCCACGCGTGCGTCCCCCCCGAAAGCGGGCACGACGATGGCTACAACCAAAAGGAGTGGTTTCCACATAGAGCCTCCAAGCCGAAGAAACTGGGGCGCGCACGGAGACCGGATTTTTCGCCGCCGCCGGAGACGGGTATCCTCTGCTGCCTTCGTTCTAGCGCGTAGTCTACTTCTCCCCTAAAAACGGTGTCAAGGCTGGCCGACCGGTTATGGACCGTGCCAGAAGCAGCGGCGCAGACCTGCAAGATCGAACGCACCGGCTCCCCTTCGACTCCCAATAGCCGTTTTCGAAGCTCCCTTACGACTCCTTAGACCTTAAACCGGCGTGATTTTTTAAGAAACCTTGAAAATAAACCTGAAATGTGCATCGTTACTGGGTATAATAGGAATTAGCATATAACCAATATGTCCCAAAGGAGCACGTTTCAGGTGAATAAAGGAGGCCATAAAACATACCTTCGTAGCGAGCAAAATCTCGAGGCCCGGATGGTAAGGAAGCACTACGAGGACCAGCCCGACCCTATGTTCAAAGACTCCGACATTCACTACGAGATCGCCGATCGAACCAGGGCAATCATCTTCGGTGGAATCGGGGCTCTCCACAAACCGGCATGCAAACTTTGATTGGACAGGGCGGTCAACAACAATATTGCGCTGCTGAAGGTTCATGTGCCGTACTGGGAATCTAATCATGTGCTGAATATCGCCTACAACGTTCTCGCTGGGGCACCTGCCTGGAAGACATCGAGCGATTGCGCAACGATGAAACCTACATGAATGATCTCGACGCGGAAAGGATTCCGGATCCGACAAAGGCCGGAGATTTTCTGCGCCGTTTCGAGGATGAGACCTGGATCTTTGCGCTTCAGGAAACGATCAACGAAACGAGAGCGAGAGTCTGGGAACTGCAGGAATCTTCGTTCCGCAAGGAAGCCATCATCGATGTCGACGGCACCATTGCCGGGACCACGGGCGGATGCAAGGAAGGGATTGGCATTGCCTATAACGGGATCTGGGGATACGCGCCGCTGATCATGACTCTGGCCAACGCCAACGAGGTACTTTATCTCGTGAACCGGCCGGGCAGCCGCCCTTCTTCCGATGGAGCGGCCGAAGCGCTGGATCTGGCGATCGCTCGGATCCGCCCTGTTTTCAAAAAGGTATGGTTTCGAGGAGACACCGATTTTTCTCTCACCCACAACTTCGACCATTGGGATGAAAAGGTCGAATTTGTCTTTGGCTATGATGCCGAGGCAAATCTTGTCGAAATGGCGGATGCCCTGCCAAAGAGGCGCTGGAAGGCGCTCGAGATGCCTGCGCGCCATGCGGTTAGGACCGAAGAGCGGGAGAATCTGGAAAATGTTAAGGAACAGGTAGTTAAGGAAAGAGAGTTCTAAAACATCCGCCCCTGCGGGTCCTGCTTGCCGTCCTGATCTTCCGTGAATTCCCTTCGTTTCCCTTGCCAACCTTCCTGCTTTGGTCCTGCCATCCAGGATAGAAATGCTTATTAAGCGACGTGGTGCCGAGAGTCACGCTGGAAACGCTCCACCAGGGCACGCCGCTAATTGGGAGCCAGTTCGGGGGCATACCGGAAATCATCCAGGATACGGGCGGCGGCCGGGTCTACCGCAGTCTGGAGGAGCTGGACTCGCTGTTGGATTGGATCGACACCCACCCGGAAGAGGCCCGCAAGGCGGGAGTCCTAGGACAACAGGGCGCGGCACGCTACAACGCCGAAAACCACCTGCAGCAGTATCTGGCTCAGATCGAAGAAATTCGCACTGCCCGGTCCGCCAAGGATGCTACTCGGTCATGAGTCGGCGGCCCAGCCGGGCGATCACGTTGCGGTACCAGAAGACGCTATTCTGAGGTGGGGTGATCCCGCGCCCCGCCCCCCAGGAGGACCAGCGCCCGGATCTTGCGCCTTTCCGCGTTCGCGCGACCGCCTGCTCCGGCACCCATGTCCAGCTCTCCTTCAGCGATGGACGGCCGGCTGGGATAGGAATGTCCTGAACTCTTCCTCCCCCAGCGTCTCGACCTCCAGGAGCCTTTTTGCGATCTTCTCGACCATGCCCTTTTTCCCCTCGATGAGCCCCTTCACTTTTTCATAACGGCCCTTGATGATCCGGGTAATCTCCTCGTCGATGTACTGCTGCGTGGCTTCCGAGTACTCGCGCTGTCCGGGCAACGTCTCCCCCGGCAGGAGCAGCGGGCTCCTTTGCGAGGGCAAGACCATGTTCGCAAACTTATCGCTCATCCCATAATCGCTGATCATCTTCCGGGCGATGTCGGTCGCCCGGGTGATGTCGTTCGAGGCGC
>CAYXMK010000275.1:0-3330 GCA_964465905.1 uncultured Ignavibacteriaceae bacterium
TCGGATTCCGCAACCATCCTCCGAAGTTCCTCTTCCCACCGTTCTCCGCCAACAAGGAGTGCAAACTCGACGGCGATATGACGCGGGGTGACTCCTTGAGATGCCAGTCGCCCGAGCCCGGATACACACGAGGGGCAATTTGTGAGCACGACGGCGGGTCGGCCTGGCACCCCCGCGGTCGCAACACTCTGGGCTTTCTTCTGCAGCATCGCGTGCGTGATATCGGGACGGCTGAGGGAGAGCGTCCCGGCCTCAGAGCAGCAGTGCGGCAGGGAAGCGACTGCCGCGCATCCCCGGCTGCGGAGGAGTTGTCCGGCTGTGCCGCTGAGAGAATCATGACAGGGGCGGTGGTAGGAGTAGCGGTTCTCCAGACGCACCGGCAATCCGGCGTCCACAGCGAATGCGCTGACGTCTGCCAGTCTCGCGCCGAAAATCTCGGCCAACCCCGCGGCGTGAAGCTGTTCCATGCACGTTCCGCAGCTGACCACACAGGCGTCGAACGTGAGGTACCGAAACATCTCGCGGATCTGGCTGAACACGATCGTGTTGCTCAGTAACTGCCGGCGATGTTCTTCGGTCTTTGCGTTCGCCTCCAGCGGGAATCCGCAGCAGAGAGCCGGAGGGGGGATGACGACCTGACAGCCGGCCTTCAGCAAAATGTACAGCGAGGCCTTGCCGATGTCTGCATGCAGTCGCTCCGATCCACAGCCGACGAAGTAGAATACCGTCTGCTTCGGTTCATCCGGAGGCCGAAGGAGGAGCGCCTGCTCGCTGCCGTACGGAGGGAGGACCCGCTGGAGGGTGTGGCGGGATGGAGGCGTCACCTTCGACCGCAGCAGAGAGAACGGCCTCTGCCGGAGGAGCGGCGAAGCTTCCGGCAGCCATTTCGCCGCGCGTGCCCCCCACCTCTGGGTGCGCGATCCGAGGCGCAGAACCAGCGTGCGAAACGCGGCGTTGAAAACCGCCGACCGGCTCTGCAGGTATCTCAGCGTCATCGTGGTGACGAGGGGAGTCTTCTTGTAGGCGAACGTTTTCAGAATACGCCGCTCGAGCAGCGAGACCTCGCCGGTATCGATATCGACGGGACACGGCGGCAGACACTTGTGGCAGATCGTGCAGTGGTCAGCGATTTCTTCGAGATGCCGCAGAATCTCGAAGTTCATCGACCGATGGCGTTGGGCATCGTAGAGGAGCGCTTCGACAAGGGAGCCGATGGCGAGATTCTTGTTGCGCGGATGGTAGAACATCCCCTGCGCCGGATAGAAGACACAGCAGTCGGACTTGCACTTGCCGCATCGGACGCACCGGGAAATCTTGTCTGCCAATTCCTCGAGCGATCCGTGGCGGAGGATCCTCGCTTCAAGCTCAAGAAGGTTGAAGGAAGGAGTGAACACGCTGTCGGGAACCTCGGGGTCGGAGAGTTTGCGCGGATTCATGATGCCGCCGGGGTCAACGACGGCGCGGTAGGCGGTGAGGTCGTCGATGCGGCTTCGCTCCAGATGCCGGAATTTCGTGATGCCGATCCCGTGCTCGCCGCTGACCGCGCCTCCCAGCTCGACCGCTTTGCGCATCGCGGCGTCCGCCGCGGCGGCGGCGCGCTGCATCATGACGCGATCGTTGGAGAAGACGGGGATGTTGACGTGCACGTTGCCGTCCCCGGCGTGCATGTGCGAAGCGACGACAATCAGCCGCGAGCGGTGTTCCGCAATCACCTGCTCCAGCCGGGAGAGAAGCAGACCGTAGCCGGCGAGCAGAGCGCGGAGGGCGCTGGTGAACTCCCCGAGGACTTCGCCGGAACGAAGCATCTCGCGGGTTGCGACAGCAGCCCTGGCCGCCATACTCGAACACGCATCCGCCGCGGCCGGAAGCTTGGCCTTCGCAAGGTCATCTTCGGCAGTAAGCAGTTCAGACAGCAGGAGCCGAATGTGTTCGGCGATGTGACGATGCGATTCGCGCTCCTCCCGGAGGTTGAGTTCCTCGAGGAACCGGCAATAATCGGCCAGCTGGTCGAGCGGAAGCACAACATCCTCGTTGAGCTTGAAGGCATTGGTTCTGCGGGCGATGGCGCCGAGCCGCTTCCGGTCCTCCCAGAACTGATTCGCTTCGACCTCCGTGCGGGCCGCAAAGAGATGGGAGTTGGGAAATCGTTGGAGAAGGGAAGCAAGCCGTTCCGCCCCCCGCCGAAGCTGCGGCTCGGTGTGAGCGACCATGTCGAGCAGGAGCACGGCCTTGGGGCTGTCGGGACGGGCCGCCTTGGTCCGGTACTGAATCGCGCGCACGTACTCGTCGTCGAAGTGCTCCAGTGCCATCAGCGTCTCTTCCCCCCGATTCTCGAATGCCCGCGACAGTTCGAGAATGACCTCTCCCGCCTCGTCGAGCGACGGTCCGAAGAACTCGACGCAGAAGGTCGCCCGCCGTTCATACGGTTTGTGAAGTACGAACCGGGCCGATGTGATGATGCCGTCGGTTCCTTCCTTCTGAAGTCCCGGGAGGCCGCCGAGGGCTTTGTTGGTGATATCCTTCCACAAGCCGGCCTTGCGAATGTCGGTTCCCTTCAAACGTATCGTCTTCACGTAGCGGTTCTTCTCGTTCCAGACCTGAAAGACCGCGACGTCGGCGGGTTGTATCTTTCTCAGCGGGTGGTCCACCCGGTGGACGCTCCAGTGCCGCCCGTCGGGGAGAACAATCCGGAAGCTGAAGAGATTGTCGATCGCCGTTCCCCACAGGACGGCGGTCTTGCCCCCCGCATTCTCAGCGATGTTCCCGCCGATGGTTGATGCCCAGGCGCTGGTGGGATCCGTGGCAAAGACCCATCCCTCCGCCTCTGCCGCACGCATGGCGTCTTCCGTGATGACGCCTGCCTCGACCTCGAGGACGGGTACGAGGGGGGCGCGGGGGGATGCAACCTGCGGCACCATCTGCACGCCGCGAATGCGATTCAGTTTCTCAAGGTTCACCACGACGCAATCGGCCGCTGCCGGTACCGCTCCTCCCGTCAATCCTGTACCTCCGCCGCGCGGCACAGCGAAAAGTCCGAGTTGCGCGATGGCTTTCAGCAGAGGGGCAACCTGGCGTTCGTCAGAGGGATAGACAATGGCCGCCGGCAGGAAGAGCCGCCAGTCAGTGGCGTCCGTGGCGTGGCTGACGATGGCGAAAGGATCGAACGAGACGTTGGAGGATCCCACGACTGCGCCAAGGACGCGCCGGATTCTCTGGCGGCGAGCGGGAAGGGACTCGATCTCCCTTAACGTGCGGTCGGTCTCGGCGCGGGCGAGACGCAGCAATTCCAAAACATCGGTGTTACCGCCCGAATACCGTTCTACCATGCCG
>CAYXMK010000276.1:0-3319 GCA_964465905.1 uncultured Ignavibacteriaceae bacterium
TCGTGAACTCGTCGTCCGTCTCACCGTCTTCGTCCGGACGGTCGAACAGCTTCTGGAGCAATCGCAGCAGCATCCCCGATTCCGACTCAATTGGCTCCGGTTGTGTTCAGGGGCAGTTGGTCGGAGGAGAGATAGGTGGGAAAGATCCCCAGCACCCCCTTGAATTCGTTCATGATGTATTTCGTCAGACTCTCCATGTCTTCTTCGGTCTCCGCCTCGGCCAGGAGAATAATGTTGCTTTCACCGTGTACTCCGTGTGTTGTGACACCCGGAAGCTTCCCGAGCGACAGCATCACGTCCTGCGCGGCGTCCGGACGCGTCTTGACGACCATGCTTGCGATCAGCATTGTGCTCCCTTTCCTCTTCCACGGACGTCGGCGGGCCGCTGGTACAGCCCGCCGACCTGACTTCCTATGCCTTCTCGATTCGTGCTGCGCAGACTTTGTACTCAGGCTCCTTCGAGCCGGGGTCAACAGCGTCAATCGTCAGGATGTTGGTGAGACTCTCCGGCCAGTGGAACGGAATGAACACCGTCCCTTTGCGCGGCCGGTCGATCACACGGGCCTCCATCTTCAGGGAACCGCGCCGGGTTGTGACGATGACGAGGTCCTTGTTCTGGATGCCCTTCTCCTTCGCATCGTCGGGATTGATCTCGACGTACGGCTTGGGGACAGCGCGTACCAGCTCCGGGTTCTGCCCGGTCATGGTCATCGTGTGCCAGTGTTCCAGGAGACGACCCGTCGTAAGGGCGATCGGGTATTCCGCATCCGTGGGTTCTTCGGGACCTTTGTCGGGCCGGGCGAAGACGACGGCTTTGCCGTCCGGCTTCTTGTAGAAGTACATGCGACGCCCCGCGGCCTTGTCTTTCGCGAAGAGGGGATCGCCCTCGACGAAGCGGCGTAGTGTCCCCGGATGATCGGTGCTCGGCACCGGCCATCGCAGACCCCGCACCTGCTTGAGGCGGGCATACGGCGCGCCCGTCAGATCCATGTCCGTTCCCTTCGTGCACTTCAGGTATTCGTTCCACACGTCCTCGGGGCTCCGGAAGTGCATGAAATACTGCGCGTACCCGAGTTTCTTCGCCAGGTCGATCAGCACGTCACCGTCCCACTTCGCTTCCCCTGCGGGTTTGACGACCTTCGGGAGGTACTGGGACCTCCGCTCCGTGCACCCGTACACCCCTTCCTTCTCGCTCCAGAACGCCACCGGCAGAACAACATGCGCCAGTTTGGAAGTCTCGGACGGATGGAACGATTCCGCGACGACCATGAAGCATTCTTCCATCCCCTTCCGGTACTTATTCAAGTTGGGCAGGGACTGGCCGGGATTCGTACACATGACGTAGAGGGCTTTGATCTCTCCCTTCGCAACGGCCTCGAACATGGCGATCGTGTGCTTCCCGGGTGTCGGCTGAATTCTCTCGGCCGGGACTCCCCAGATCTCGGCGATCTGTTTCCGATGCTGTTCATTCTCGATGAGCCGGTGTCCAGGGAGCAGATGCGAGAGTCCGCCCCCTTCACGAACGCCGCCGCAGGCATTGGGCTGGCCGGTGAGCGAGAAGGAGTCGCAACCGGGCTTGCCGAGTTTTCCGGTGATGAGGTGAATGTTGTGGATGAGGTTGTTCAGCCAGACGCCGCGTGTGCGTTGGTTGACACCCATCGTCCACATGGTCATCGCCGTACGGGCCTGTCCGAACCAGCGGGCCGCCTGAACGATCTCTTCCGGCTTGATCCCGGCCTGTGCCGCGGCGTATTCCGGGGTGAACTTCTCGAGGAACTTCTTGTACTCCTCGTACGTCATCGGGTTCTGGCCGTCGTTGAATGCCACTGAGTCTTTGATGAATTGCTCGTCGGTGAATCCCTCGAGGATTAGGATGCGCGCGATGGCGTGCATGACCGCGAGATCGTAGCCGGGGATGACCTGGAGATGGAGATCGGCTATCCTGTTCGTCGGCGTCTTGCGCGGATCGATGATGACGATCTTCACCTGCGGATTCTTCTTCTTCCGTTCCACCAGGCGATCGTACACGACCGGGTGCGCTTCCGCAGTATTGGATCCTACGAGCAGGAACAGGTCGCATTCATCGATGTCGTCATAGCTTCCGATCGGCTCGTCCCCGCCGAAGGTGGAGAGATATCCGCCCACGGCACTGGCCATGCACAGCCGCGGATTCCCGTCGAGGTTGTTGGTACCGATGCATCCCTTGAAGAGCTTGTTGGCCAGGTATGTTTCTTCTGTGTACGCTTGACCTGAACCGTAGAATGCGACGGCATTGGGACCGTGCGCGTCGATCGCTTCCTTGAACTTTGCGGCGACCAGGGTCATTGCTTCTTCCCACGAGGCCTCCTTCAATTCGCCGTTCTTGCGGATCAGCGGTCGCAGGAGGCGATTCTTGGCGGTGATGACCTTATGAAGATAAAAGGCCTTGACGCAGAGAAGGCCCTTGTTCACCGTGTTCTCGCTGTCGCCCTTGATCGACGTCACTTTCCCCTCTTCCATCCCCAGCATGACGCCGCATCCGACGCCGCAGTAGCGGCAGACGGACTTGTGCCAGGTGAGGGCGGGGGATGCGCCCAGAGCATCCCCTTGAAACAGCAACTCCACGCCGATGCTCGCCGCCGCGGCGCTCAAGGCGGACGACCGTATGAAATCCCTTCGGTTCATACTCATGCCAGGATCTCCTTAGTGATGGAACTTGAGTGTGTGACCTGCATGACAGAAGAAACAGGTCTTCACGGGAAGTGCGGCGAAGTTCACCTCCTGCGATGCATGACAGCTGGCACAGCGCTCCCCCCCCGGCTTCGGCTGGAATTCGACCTCTCCGTCGCCGTGGCAAACGAAGCATCCGATGTTCACCTCTCCGTGCTTCCCCTTCAACCAGTCCCTTGTCACCGCCGGAGTCTCCCGTTCGTGACATTCCACACAGCTGAGTGACCAGTCCACCGCCGGATGGACCGGTAGCTTCGAAGATTTCTGCTGTCCGAGCGCGGGAAGACAAACGGCTATGCTTGCTGTGACCAGCAGGGCGACACCGATGCGATGCGTCATCTCGTCCCGTGCTCCTCCGTCAGAATACAAACGTGATTTCGCTCTTCAACTCCCAAGGCTTCTTGTTGAAGGCGTCCGATCCGCAAATCAGGTATTTGGCCCCTCTCCCGGGAGTGAACTGCCCGCCCCGCAGGGTCACGGTCAGGTTGTCGTAGATCTTGTAGTCGGTCTTGAAATCGATCTCCCAGCCGATGTTATCGGACTTCAGGGCGAGATTGGGACCCGCCGCAGTCCAGGCATGGATCGGTTCGGTGGCCATCAGGTAGGTGAA
>CAYXMK010000277.1:0-3299 GCA_964465905.1 uncultured Ignavibacteriaceae bacterium
TCTGATGGCGTAGAAGTGCCCGTCCCACGCGCAGATGCCTTTCTCGCCCAGCTTCGTGCACACCTCCCGCGGGGTTTTTCCCTCCATGGTGAAGGAGACGGTTGGAGCACGGTGACGCGACGCAAAGGACTGACCGATCACTGTGAGGCCGGGGATGGAGGCAAGGCCGTCGTACAGCCGCGACGCGAGGATGTGCTCATGGCGGGCGATGCGCTCCATGCCGCTGACGATGCGCGCACGGAATGAAGTGCCCGACCCGACCGATCCGATGTACTCGATCGCAGTCATCACACCGGCGATGGCGGCATGGTTCAACGTGCCGGTCTCAATTCGATGCGGCGCCGACGGGTCCTGTGTCCGCAGGCGATCCGTCGGGAGTTCATCCAGAAGTCCCGGACGAGCGTAGAGGATGCCGACATGCGGACCGTAGAACTTGTAGGCAGAACAGAGCAGAAAATCCGGGTCGATCTCCCGGACATCAATCGGGAAATGCGGAGCATAGTGGACGGCGTCGAGCAGAAGCCACGTCTTGTGGGCCCGGGTCAGCTCTCTCGCCAGACGGAAGTTGTTCACCGTGCCAAGGGCGTTGGACGCCATTCCCATTGCCAGCAGACGCGTGCGCGGCGTCAGCTTCTCGCGGAGGTCGCCGTCATCCAGCGTCCCGTCCGGCGTGAGCCGCACTTCGTTGACGACCACTCCGCGCTCCGTGAGCGTCAGCCAGGGGCCGCGGTTGGCTTCGTGGTCCAGCTGGGTGATCAGGATCTCATCTCCCGGTTTCAGCACACGTGCGATGGCCTTGCTGAGGGAGAACGTCAGCGTTGTCATGTTGGCTCCGAAGGAGATGCACTCCCACGATTCCGCCCCGAGGAATTCTGCCGCCGACGTGCGGGCATTCAGCACAAGCTCATCCGTCTCCCGCGTCGTCACGAACTGCCCGTGTGTATTGGCGTTGCAGGTTCTGTAGTAGTGCGAGACGGCGTCGATGACGGACGACGGAACCTGCGTTCCCGCCGGTCCGTCGAAGAACACGAGCGGCGATCCCTGTAGAGACCTCTGAAGGGATGGGAAATCGGAACGACGGCTGCGGAAGAAATCGAGATCGTTCGATGACATGGGGGCTCCGTGGTAGGACGTGATGCCGCCAAATCTAGAGAATGACCCGCCCAAATGCAATCGGCCTCACCGTCGATGAAGCGCGTTGTGAAATGCAACCTTTCGTCATGTCCATCGTGTACTCATGAGGTCCACCCTTACCCTCGCGGGAGCCCAATGAGATCACCGGCCATTCTTCTCTTCTTCTCTTCCCTCCTGACGCTGTTCGCCTTCGGTCACCCCAATGGCGACAGGATTCTCCGGCTCAGAATGGCACCGGAGCCGATCAAAGTCGATGGCGTCATCGACGGGGCCTGGAATGCAGCCGACTCGACGAACGGTTTCTTCCAGCTCCAGCCGTATATCGGTCGTCCCCCTTCGCTCAGAACCGTCGCAAAGGTCCTGACCACGAACGACGCGCTCTACTGCCTGATCGTCTGCCACGACTCCTCGGGGAACATCCTGGCCAACACCGGCAAGCTGGACGATTACGCGGGCGACGTCGTGTCGATTATACTCGATACGTTCAACGATCAGCGGACGGCGTACAAGTTTGCCGTCGGGGCGTCGGGACTCCGGAGTGACTGCCGCTTGCTCGACGATGCCCGCAACCGGGACTACAGCTGGGACGGCGTCTGGTTCGCCGATGCGCAGGTGTACGACTGGGGATACATTGTGGAACTGGAGATCCCCTACCGCTCCATCCAGTACGCCCGGGACTTCGCGGAATGGGGACTCGATTTCGACCGCTGGATTCCGCGGCTGAACGAGGACCTCTACTGGTGTGAGTATCAGGAAAACGAAGGACAGCGGATTTCGAAGTTCGGGAAGCTGGTGTTTGAGGAGTTTCGTCCCACGGTCCACGGGCTGAATCTCGAGATCTATCCCGTGGGCATTGCGAAAGCGACGGTTCTGCGCGGCGGGACGTACGACGTTTCTCCGGATGCCGGGATCGACCTCTTCTATAGTCCTTCGCCCCGGCTTACACTGCAGGCGACAGCCAATCCCGACTTCGCCCAGATCGAAGCCGATCCCTTCAACTTCAACATCTCCCGGTACGAATCGTACTTCGAAGAGCGTCGCCCCTTCTTCACCGAGGGGAGTGAGGTGTTCACGCCTTCGGGGAAGGAGAGAAGTTCGGGCTTCTACCGGCCGCTGGAACTGTTCTACTCAAGGAGGATCGGCAAGAAGCTGCGTGACGGGTCAGACGTGCCGCTGTTGTTCGGAACGCGGGCGTTCGGGCGGTATCAGGATTGGGAGTACGGAGGATTCTACGCGGCGACGGGGGAGGTGGAATATCGCCTGAACGATACGACGATGGCAACAGAAGAACGGGCTTCGTTCGTGTCGGGACGGGTGAAGAAGCAGATCCTGGAGAACTCGTCGGTCGGATTTCTCTTCGTCGGCAAGCACACGAGGTCGGGAGACAATGCCGTTCTGGACATCGACGGAGCATTCCGAGCCTCGGACTGGCAGTTCTCGTACCAGCTCGCGCGTTCCTACCGGAACGGAACGGGAGACTACGCCTTCTCCGGCGGCCTCATGGCGTTCACGCAGTCGTGGATCACCGGCGTCCGTTCGAACTACCTCGGCGAGAAATTCGACATCGACGGAGTGGGTTTTGCGCCGCGGCGGGGGACGGCGGAGCTGACGATGCTGACGGGTCCCCGCTGGTTCTTCGAGGAAGGGAGCATCCGCCAGATTCTCCTGTACCTCGGCGTGATGGGGATCTATGAGAAAGTGGACGGCTACACGGACCACAACGCCGCGATCGGCTACAACATGCAGTTCCGGAGCAACTGGGGATTCGAGATCACGGTGATCGGGGGGAAGTCGAAGGATCAGGACCGTCGCTACGGTTCCTACGAGATCGACCTGTCATCCTGGTTCAACGTTCATCCCCGGTGGCAGGGGAACACTTACGGTGGCTACACGCGCACGTACAACTTCGCACGTGACTACCTGGGGTACTACGGGTGGATCGGAAATTCCTACACGTGGCGGGTGATCGACCAGGCGCAGGTGGGTCTGAATCTGAGCGCGTTCATCGAGCAGAATCCGGATGCGAAGATCGAGGAGATCACGTACAACGCCCGTCCGCACGTCACGGTGACGCCCGTGAACAACCTGAGTCTGCGTCTCTACGTGGATAACGTCTATCTCCGCTCCTCGCGTCGGGTGGAACACGTGATTGCCGGATTTCTCTT
>CAYXMK010000278.1:0-3278 GCA_964465905.1 uncultured Ignavibacteriaceae bacterium
TCCGTCGGCGCGATCCGCGGCAGGAGGCTTGCGGGGGGATTGTACATGGTGCTCCTCATGCCCAGAGGCCGGAAGAAGACGGAATCGACGAACCGGTCGAGCGTCACACCCGAGACCTTCTCGATGACTTTCCCCACCGTGATCAAGCCGAGATCGCTGTAGATGGTCGTGTCGCCGGTTCGGTACGTCAGAGGAGAAGCGAAGACTGAGTCGAGCATGCACTGCGGTGTACCGCACTCCTCATAGAACTTGCGCCAGCCGACCAATCCCGAGTTGTGGATCAGCAGGTTGTAGAGGGTGATCTTTTCCTTTCCGTTCTGACCGAACCGCGGGAGGTACTTGACGACCGGTTCCTCGAGCTGCACCCGCCCATCGCTCACCAGGCGCATCATGGCACTGGTGGTCGCAATCACTTTCGTCACCGACGCGAGGTCATAGATCGTGTGACGCTCCACTCGCCTGGCATACGGTTCATAGGTGTATGCTCCGTAGGGCTTGTGATGGGCAATGATGCCGTTGCGCGCCACCAGCAGGACGCCGCCGGGAAACGCAGAATCCCGGATCGCCCGGGCCATGACGCGATCCACTTCAGCGAACGCTGCTCCGTCGAATCCGGCTTCCTCGAGCGTGCCGGAGCGGAGCGCGACCTTTGGGTACGTCACGCCGTCACCGAACCGGTAGACGCCGGGGATGGTGATGGGCAGTTTTCCCGATGCCGGTTCCTCGCCGAAGAGCACCTCTGCCGCTGCCGCGATACTCGGCTCCGCCGAGCTGTACGTGCAGACATACGCCTCGATCGGCGGGAAGTCCATGACGAGGTAGGGATTCCCGAAGGAGATGGCAACAACGGGCTTGCCAACCGCTGCGACCTTGGCGACGAAACTGCATTCATTGCCCGAGATGAAGCCGGTCAGCTGCCCTGACCTCGTATAGCAGTGCAGCTGGAGTATCACTTTGTCAGACCGGACGACCTTGGCGAGGATGGAGTCACATGTGAGCTGGTTGCTGGAGGGGTCCAGGCGGGCATGGTCAACCCGAAGGCCCCGGCGCACAAGCTCGCCGTGGAACGAGCGGCCGACCGACGGGTCCGGCGTATCGGCCATCACAATGTCCAGCACCTGCGACGTGTCGGCGTGCGAAAGCGGCAGCAGTCCTGTCTGATTCCCCAGCACGGTAATCGATTTGCGCGCAATCTCGCGAGCGAGCGCGGCGTGCTCCGGGGCGGCAACCACATGGTACACGTTCTCGACGTCCACGAACCGGTTGCGGTCGACGCCGACCCACTGCTTCATCGCGAGGAGTTTCCGCACGGAACGGTCGATGCGCTCGCGCGACATCTCTCCGCGTTTCACCGCCGCGACCACAGCGTCGATGGCGAGATCGACGTCGGGAGGAAGCAGGATCACATCGATACCTGCCTTGAGGGCCAGCACGGCAGATTCACCGGGGTGGTAACGGCTCGCCACTGCCCGCATCTCCATCGCATCGGTCACAATGAGACCGCCGTAGCCCATCTCTTCCTGGAGGAGTCTCGTCGTCAGCATGGGAGAGACGGTCGCGGGCATGTTCCTCGCCGTGTCGAGGGCCGGAACGGCAAGATGTCCGACCATGACGGAGAGAACCCCCGTAGAGAAGACCTGTCGGAAGGGCGAAAGCTCGAAGCTCTTCAGGCGTTCTGCGGGGAGACTGAGCACCGAGAGGCCCACGTGAGTGTCAACGTCCGTGTCGCCGTGGCCAGGGAAGTGCTTGACCGTTGCAATGACTCCGCCGTCCTGCGTTCCCCGGATGAAGGCATTCGCCATCTCGGCCACCAGCGTCGGATCGTCTCCGAACGCCCTGGTATTGATGACCGGGTTCTTCGGGTTGTTGTTCACATCGGCCACGGGGGCATAGTTCTGATGGACACCGAGGGCACGCGCTTCGCGGGCTGTCGCCTTCCCCATCTCGTAGGCGTACGCGGCATTCCGCGTTGCACCGACCGCCATTGCTCTCGGGAAGGTCGTTGAGGCATCGATCCGCATTCCCGCACCGTACTCAAAGTCGGCGGCGATCAACAGCGGCACATCCGAAAGCTTCTGCAGGCGATTGATCTGCACCGCATACTCGTACACGTCCCCCAGGGACACCACGAATCCCCCCACCTTTCTCTGCCGCACGAGGCGCTCCAGCTCCTGCCAATCCTCAGAGCCCCTCGCCATGTAGTAACTGCGGGACCATGGAAACACCAGCTGGGCCACGCGCTCCTCCAGCGTCATTCGGCCGAGCGTCTGTTCCACCCACCGGGGATCGGGGGGCGCACTGCCTCCAAGATCTGTCCGTTCCGGAGGCCGGGCGCAGGTGAGGGAAAGAAGCGCCACGGCAACCAATGTCAGGCGGAATCCGAAATGCTGCATGGGAATCACGTCTCCTCTCATGAGCGCACCGGTAAACGGCATTAAGCGGTCTTCACGGCTTTCTTGCCGAACGATGGTTCGATCTTCACAAAGAACGGCACGATGAATCCCGGAATCGTGGATGCCATGACATACAGGAAGAAGTGCTGGTAGCCGATGTGCTCCTGCAACCAACCGCTGAACATGCCGGGGAGCATCATGCCGGCAGCCATGAACGCCGTGCAGATAGCATAGTGTGCGGTCTTGTGCTCCCCCTCGGAGATCATGATCATGTACATCATGTATGCCGTGAACCCGAATCCATAGCCGAATTGCTCGAGAGCAACGGCCGTCGTGATCACGAGGAAACTCTCCGGCTGAGCCTGCGAAAGATAGACGAACATCAGGTCGGGCGTGTGCATGATAATGACCATCGGCCAGAGCCACCAGCGAAGCCCCTTTCGCGAAATCGCAATGCCCCCCAGAATTCCTCCCGCCAGCAGCGCAATGACGCCCACCGTTCCGTAGGCAATGCCGACCTCGCTCGTCGTCAGTCCCAGACCACCGATCTCGCGCGGATCCAGCAGGAAGGGGGCAACCAGCTTGACGAGCTGGGCCTCGGCGAAGCGATAGAGGAGCAAAAAGGCAATGATGACCCCGATACCCTCCTTCTTGAAGAAGAGGACAAAGGTGCGGATAAATTCTCCCCCCATGGAGCGTTGTTCTTCGGGACGGAAGGTGGATCGGTCCGATACGGGATACGGAAGGATGAAGCGGTGATAGAGAAAGAGGAGGAGGAAGAGCGCGGCCGCGACCATGAACGTGATGGACCATGCCGTGCGGACTCCGACGAGGTTCTCAAGCTGTCCCGCGACGACGACGAGCACGCCCTGACAGAAGATCGTG
>CAYXMK010000279.1:0-3276 GCA_964465905.1 uncultured Ignavibacteriaceae bacterium
CGAACGCGGGTAGAAGGGAATCTCCGTGGAGGGAATCGAGGTGGGGGAGGCGAGTTCGTCGGCGAAGTCCCCGAGCCCGGACCCCAGCACGAGACAGAGAGCGGGTCGAAGGGGCGTGCGGGCACGAATGGCGAACGCCGCTTCCTGTAACCGTTGGAGGATCGGCGTGTCCTTGCGCGGGCTCATCCGATCAGAATTCCTGCGATCGTCGCTGTCATGAGCGTGGCGAGCGCTCCCCCGAGCACGGCCCGAAGCCCCAGAGCCGCCAGATCCTTGCGGCGGTGAGGTGCCATGGGGCTGATCCCTCCGATCTGAATGGCAATCGAAGAAAAATTCGCGAACCCGCAGAGGGCAAAGGTGGCCATGGCAATGCCTTTTTCGGTAACAAGCTTGGACTGTGTGATAAGCTGGGACATGTCGAGATAGGCCACGAACTCGTTCAGGACCACTTTCGTGCCGATCAGGCTCCCGAAGCTGAGGGCTTCGGACGGCGGGACCCCAATGGCGAGGGCAAGATACTGCAGGATCAGCCCCAGAACCAGCTGGAGATTCAGGGGCTGGCCGAAATGGGCTCGAAGATACTCATTCACGCCAAGAAGGTCACCGAAGGCGCTAAGTGAATAGTTCAATAATGCAATTAACGCAATGAAAGCCAACAACATAGCCCCCACGTTTAACGCAAGTTGGAGGCCGTCGGATGCGCCTGCCGCTGCCGCCTCGATCACGTTCTGTGCGTTCTTCTCGATCTTGACCTGAACAGATCCTTTCGTTTTGGGCTCTTCAGTCTCGGGAAAGATGATCTTTGAGACCACCAGACTTGCGGGAGCGGCCATAATGCTCGCCCCCAGGAGCTGGGCGGCGAATTTCACCTGTGCAGCGTCCAGCGCAAGCCCCTTCGCCTGTGCGAACGCGTAGCCGAGCATTTGTACGTAGGCAGCCATCACTCCGCCGGCAATCGTTGCCATTCCCCCCGTCATAATCGTCAGAAGCTCAGAATTCGTCATGGTGGCCACAAAAGGGCGGATCATCAACGGTGCTTCCGTCTGCCCCACGAAGATATTAGCCGTATTGGACAGCGATTCAGCCCCGCTGGTTCCCATCAGGCGTGCCATGACCCATGCCATGCCCTGCACAATCCGTTGCATGACGCCGAGGTAGTATAGCACGGACATCAGGCAGGAGAAGAAGATGATCGTGGGGAGGACCTGAAAAGCGAAAAAGATCCCCAGGGAACCCTCGCTGCCGGGTCCGACCGCCAGGTTGCCAAAGACAAATCTTGCCCCTTCTGTGGTGAAACCGAGCAGGACGACGAACACGGTGGCGATACCTTCGAACAGTTCTTTCGGCCACGCCAGCGGCGAAAAGTACTCTCCCAGCTCAGTCCCCTTGATGACCAGAAAGCCGAATGTGACCTGAATGACAAGGCCCATGCCGACCAGTTTCCAGTTCACCCGACGGCGGTTGTTCGAAAACAGTAGGGCGATCGCCAGGAGCACAACAAGGCCGGCGAGGCCGTGTAGAGTCGATAGGAAACTCATGAATGCTCCTTGCTATGGGTGGAGAACGACGGTGAGACGCTCAAAGGTCTGATGGAGGAGGTTCAAAGCAGTGCCGGCACCGGGCTTCGTAGATGTCTCTCGCACCTACGAGTACCCGGTCCTGCTGTGCAACTTTTCGTTGCGTTCTGTCGGCAGGATTACCACAGACAACACAGATGGCGAGCGTCTTGGTGATGTACTCCGCCACGGCCAGGAGCTGCGGCATCGGTTCGAAGGGCTTTCCTCGGTAGTCCTGGTCGAGGCCCGCGACAATGACGCGTTTACCGCTGTTGGCGAGTGTCTCACAAACGTCGACGAGATTGGATTTGAAGAACTGCCCTTCGTCGATCCCGATCACCTGTGCCTGTTTTGCGAGAGGGAGGATCTCTGCGGCATCCCCCACGGGGTGCGAGATCAGCGACTGCTCGTCATGCGAAACGATATGCTCGGGACTGTAGCGCGTGTCGATGCGCGGCTTGAAAATTGCCACCGTGAGCTTGGCAATCTGTGCCCGGCGAATGCGGCGGATGAGTTCCTCCGTCTTGCCGCTGAACATGCAGCCGCAAATGACCTCGATCCAGCCGGTGTTGCGGGGAACAAGATGGAGTGCAGAAGTATCCATGGGTTCACTTCTTCCTGGCAGCCTGAAGGTTCTTAGCGCTGAACGCGTGCGGCAGAAGCTCCTTCAGCGGTACGATCTCCAGACTTCCTCCCGGTCGGGACATGATGATATCGATATTTCCAGCCAGGTCCCACAAGACCTGGCGGCAGGCACCGCAGGGGGGCGTATTGCTTCCTCCTTCCGAGACCACGGCGATGGCTTTGAACGTTCTCTCTCCCTCTGACACTGCCTTGAAGATCGCGTTCCGCTCCGCGCAGATCGTCAGGCCGTAGCTTGTGCTCTCCACGTTGCATCCCGTGTAGATTCTGCCGTTGGCGGCAAGGAGGGCTGCTCCCACTCTGAAGCGCGAATGGGGTGCATGTGCGTGACGAAACGCTTGCCGTGCTCGTTCCAGGAGAGCCGGATAGAGTGCGCGAATTCGTCGTGTTGAGCCCAAGAGCGGTCAGTCCGGTGCAGGGGGATGGACAAAAATATAGAGAACTCTCGAGTGAGATGCAACGAACTCACATGCGGTCTCTAGCCACCGGACGTTGTTCATCGTCGCCGTGCGGCCTTGTTCCTGTGTCGAAGTTTGGCTATATTGCCCCTCATGAGCGAACGTCCTTCGGCGACGAACGTGAAGAGAACTGTACGGAGATGGCTGATCGTTATGGCCGCGCTGGCTCTCGCCGCCATCATCGTTGACAACATCGTGATGCCTCTGTACACCCAGCAGGGAAAGACGACGGTCGTTCCCAATCTGCTGGGAATGCCTGCCGACGAGGCCCTGAAGATCCTGGAGCTCCAGGGTCTGCAGGGGAAGAGATTTGAGGTGCGGGAGGACAAGAACTATCCCGAAGGAACGGTTGCGGCTCAGAATCCTCAGGCGGGTTCCGTGGTGAAGTTCGGCCGCGGAGTCTATTTGACGGTGAGCGGGGGGGCTCCGACCATCGTTGTTCCCGGCCTCCGAGGACGTTCGTTGAGGGATGCAACGCTGACCCTGGAACAGTTTGGACTGCGGGTGGGTGAGATCCGCTATCAGGTATCGCAGGACTATCCCGAGAACACGATCATTGAGCAGGCCGTGCCGGAAGGGAAGGTCGTCGTAGCCCGGACGACCGTTGACCTTGTGGTAAG
>CAYXMK010000280.1:0-3203 GCA_964465905.1 uncultured Ignavibacteriaceae bacterium
CTACTACTCCGGCAGCGTATCATGCCTTGATGTCAAGGACATCAACGGCGATGGCCTGGCCGTTGTTGCTCTGACAACTGACTTGACCGGAAAGAGTTTCTTGGGCGACAGTCTGAGCGTCTACTTTCAGGGAGCAGGTGGAACGCTGAAGCTCATCGGCCGGTACTCGTGCGGACCCTATGCCAACGGGGTGCATCTCGGCGGATACGCCAAACGCCTGCCATCGAGACTACGCAGTCCCTTCCCGCCAGCTTGATTCTATTCGCAAACTTTTGCACCTTCTCGTCCGCTGCCCCGGGCGGGGTGTTACGCGTTTCCGTTACTGTACGTATAGAGAGTTCCATGGCGAGGAACGAGAACAGGAAAGTGGTGGAGGAACTCAAAGCGGGCAGGCCCTCGGGCTGCCGTTTGCTCGTCGAGATGTACCAGAACCGGCTCCTCAATGAAGCCATGCACGTCTTCCATGTGAAACGGGAGGATGCCGAGGAGGTTGTGAACGACGTTCTCCTGTCGGTTGTCACGAAGATCGAGGTTTTCGAGTTCCGTCGGTCGGAGGCGGACTTTCACGACTGGGTGATGACGATCTTTCGGAACAGGGTGCGCGATGTCTTCAGGGACGCCGCAGCACGGGGGATCCTCATGGACTCGTTGGAAGAGGAGGTCGGGGTTAGGGAGGGAGAGGAAGGATCGCTACGGCGGGAGATTGTCCGGAAGATCCTGGCAGACTACGAGCAATCGCTGGCGGCAGACGGTGAGGAAGACGCTGCGGCCGGGAATGGGAGCCCATGGCGACGATTGCAGGCCGTTGCCGATGCGCTCGACAGCATGGAGTCATGGGAACGGGTGCTCCTTCGCTGCCGTGCGCTGGATGTGCCCTACGAAGAAATCGCCCGCTACACGGACAAATCGGTGAATCAGTTGAAGGTCTATCACGGTCGGGTGAAGAAGAAACTGATCAAGCTGCTGGCGCAGCACTATCCGGAGCTTGTTGAAGTATGAAACGAGATGCGCTTGATCTTCTGCTGCAACTGGCCTATCTCGAGGGCGTCATTTCCACGCGTGGTCTCTATGAGAGAATGGCCGCGGCGAAGTCCCCGGCCATCACTGCCACCCCTGAGTCGGCGCAGCGGCTTCTGAGAACGCTGGTGACTGCGCTGGAGGAAAAGACAAGAGCGAAGATGCCTCCGCAGACAGTCGGCTCTTTCCTCAAGGAGGCGAGAGGGCAGGCCCGACTCCGATCAGCCGAGATCTCAGCGCGGCTGGGGATCCGTCCGAATATCTACCGCATGCTCGAGAATGACCGCATTTCGCCGCTCAAGCTTCCCCCCGACGCCTGGAAGAAACTGAAAGACCTGTTCGGCGTGAGTGGTGATGCGCTGGAGACGATGATCCGGCGGACCTATCTCCTCGTACTCTACCGGCCGTCGTTCGCTGCAACCCTGGCGCGCTACGACCGTCGGACGAAGAAGGGGAAAAAGGTCGCGGCACTCCACCGTGGGGCTGAAGAGCTGTTCCTGCGCGCCGATCTGCCGCTTGCCCCCTCGGACGAGGCGGCTCTTGCAGAGTACCTTGACCGACTTCGGGAGAGAGCGTGAGAGACGCGACACGTCTGATGGTGCGGGAGGGGAGTGAAGGTGAGGACGAGTTTCGCGCCTTCCGCCACGCGGACACGCGCATGGAACGGATGAAGCGGTACATGGAAGTAATCCGGGAGGGGGAGCGGACGCTCAACGAGTTCTTCAAGTCGCGCGGCGGCGTCCTCCTGCCGGTGCCGATTCTCGAAGTTGCCGCGTGGCTGGGCTTCCGCGTCATCCAGCTGTACACCGTGCCGGACGAGTTTTCGGCAATTGTCAGTCCGGCCGAGCATCTCATCGGCGTGAACGGGAATCATCATCCGCACCGCCGACGCTTTTCGGTGGCGCACGAGCTGGCCCACATCGTTCTCCGGCACCCGCCCGAATCCCGCTGCACGCCGCGGCAGATCAGACTGCTGAACGCGGAAGCCGACACGTGTGCGGCGGAGCTGCTGATTCCCGCCCAGCTGCTCGTCGTGCGGCTCGCCAGACGCCCTTCGCTGCCCGACCTTTCCCGCGTCTTCGATGTGAGTCAGGATGCGCTCACCGTGAAGATCCGCACCCTTTCCCGCTCGTGAATCCCCGGTTTCGCTGATTTTCCGCAATTCTGCCTCCGCCGCTTTCTCACTTCCGGACCTGTTACGCGTTTCCGTTTCTTTCAGTAAGAGCTTCTGCAGTTCACGTTCCATCAACAAACAATCCTCTGGAGGATATCATGGAGAAGAACAACAACAACAACCCGATCTACTCGACGATGATTCGCTCGGGCAAGACGACGTACTTCGTGGACGTTCGCGAAGCGAAGAACGGCAACAAATTCCTTGCCCTCAGCGAGAGCAGGGTCGAGGGTGACGAACGGAAGCGGGTCACGCTGAGGGTGTTCGGCGAGTCGATTGCCGACTTCCGACAGGCCGTGGTTGATGCCGCCGCTGCCGTGTCCCAGTGACCATACAGGCTCGACGGCGCATCGGGCAGCCGGTCCTCACAGGGCCGGCTGCTTGTGTTTTCAGTGCCCGGCGGTGGGTTATCCGATGGGCGGCAACCCCCTTCCCGGCATCGAGGCCCCTACCTCCGTTTTCAGTTCCCATCCTTCTCAAAAACCCCTATCTTCCCAGTTGCCCTCCGGGGTTCTTTCAACAGAAGAATAGGAGAGGAGGTCCTACCATGGCGGCAATGGCACGGAGCAGTTACGGACTGGAAAACCACGGCATCGGCAATCTCGACAAGGTGTTCTGGAATCTCTCTACCCCACACCTCTATGAGCTCGCAGTCTGCCGGCACGAGGGGCGCATCGCCCATCTCGGACCGTTCGTCGTGCGCACGGGCGAACACACGGGCCGATCCCCCAACGACAAGTTCATCGTGAAAGAGCCCTCGACGGCACAGGATATCTGGTGGGGAAAGGTCAATCGGCCTCTCGAGCCGGACAAGTTCGAGCGGCTCCACCGGCGCATGGCGTCGTACCTGGAAGGGAAGGACCTGTTCGTTCAGGACTGCTTCGCGGGGGCCGATCCGCATTTCCGTCTCCCCATTCGCGTCATCACGGAACTTGCATGGCACAGTCTCTTTGCCCGGACGATGTTCATCAAGGCGACTGACGAGGAGCTCAGGAACCACGTGCCGCAGTTC
>CAYXMK010000281.1:0-1203 GCA_964465905.1 uncultured Ignavibacteriaceae bacterium
GGAGGGATCCGGATATTGATCACGTTGAGCCGGTAGTACAGATCCTGGCGGAAGCGTCCCTGCAGAACGGCGTTCAGGAGATCGACGTGCGTTGCAGCGATGACGCGGACATCGACACTGAGTTCTTCCGTTCCTCCGACGCGGTAGAAGGTACGCTCCTGCAGGACGCGGAGGAGGTCCATCTGCAGTTTTGGGGAGATGTCCCCGATCTCGTCCAGAAAGATCGTTCCTCCGTCGGCGAGCTCGAATTTCCCTTGCTTCTGTCCGACTGCTCCGGTGAACGCCCCCCGCTCGTGCCCGAACAGCTCCGATTCCAGTAAGGTCTCGGTCAGTGCGGCGCAGGGGATCGCCACGAACGGCCGGTCGGCTCGGTCGCCCGAGTAGTGAATCGCGCGCGCAATGAGTTCTTTTCCCGTGCCGCTCTCCCCCTGCACCAGAACGGTGCTGCGCAGACTGGCGATTTCGCGGATGAGGGCGAAGATATCCTGCATCTTTGGGTTCTTGCTGATGATGTCCTGAAACCTGTACTGTCCCAGCAGTTTCTGTCGGAGAAGGATGTTCTCGCGCTCCAGGCTCTTCACCTTGATGATCCGTCCCACCAGCAGGGAGATTTCCTGAGGGTTGCACGGCTTGACGATGTATTCGAGTGCGCCTTCCTTCATCGCCGTAATCGCCGTGTCGACCGTGGCGTACGCAGTGATGATCACGACGGATGCATCGCGGTAAATCTTCCGGATCTCCATCAGCGTCTCGATCCCGTCCATCCCCTTCGGCATCTTCAGGTCGACGAAGTAGATCGCATATTCCTTCGCCCGTGTCTTTTCGAGGGCCTCCCCTCCGGAAGATGCAGTGTCGACAGCGTAGCCGTCCTCGCGGAGCCACGCTGCCATTGATTCGCGAGTCACCTCTTCATCGTCGACGACCAGAATTTCCCATGGAGTGTTCATCGTTGAGTCCTGTGATCGTTGGTCTGGATCTGCGCGAGGGCGTCTGAAAGGAGCGCACGGCAACCCGGACAATAGTCATCGTGCTTGCGGTCGATCTGGTGCACGGTGTTGGCCAGAGCCATAGGACAACCCGGGTCCGGACAGTGCACGAGGCCCAGCAGGTGACCGACCTCGTGGAGCACTTCCTTGCGGAGCCGGGCAAGGACGAGAGGGGGGTTGTCCGGCAGCGCGTAGAACGACGGGCGCAGCCGCGCCA
>CAYXMK010000281.1:1213-3199 GCA_964465905.1 uncultured Ignavibacteriaceae bacterium
CGCCCTTCGGCATCGAATTCCGGGATGCCGAAAAAGAGCTCGAGCAGGCACTCCAGATCACCCAGGGCGACACCACCGAGACCCGCCCCCGCAGTTGGGCCTGTCCAAACACGAAGGTCAGCATGGGAATGAACAGATCCTCACCCGTGACCGCCAGGCGCCGGTCGTGCGGACCCTCCAGCCGTTGGAGGAGTGCGTGCAGGAGGTGCGTTGCTTCATATTGCCTGCGCTCGGCATGATAGGCCGATCGGGGCATTGGCATCGGTTCCAGGCGGCGGACAGAGACAGGCAAGGTCGACTCGAGAAGGTGTTCCACGGCCGTCATGATGCCCGGGTCGATCAATTCCACCGGGACCGTGTGAAGCAGGATCATTCGGACGTTCCCGGAGGGATCCCAGGATCGAGCGGCAGGATGACGCGAAAGGTGCTTCCCTTTCCCGGTTCGCTCTGCACCGTCACCTCTCCGCCGTGTGCATTGACGATGCCGTACAGCACGGCCAAACCGAGACCCGTTCCTTTCCCTTCCCCTCGTGTCGTAAAGAAGGGATCGAAGATCTTCCCAAGATTCTCGCGGGGGATCCCTTCGCCGTTGTCCGTTACCTCCAGCTCCACGCTTGCCTGCTTCGCCAGATGTCGCGTTGCTACATACACGCGGCCGGCGCCCTTGGCCTGAGTGGCCTCGGCGGCGTTCAGCACAAGGTTTACGATAACCTGCTGAATCTGGGCCGCATCACACTTCACGAGGGGGATGTCGTCCGCCGGCTGTATGTCCATTTCCACCCCCATGAGATTCAACTTGTGGTCGATGATCGAGAGTGTCCGGCCAAGCAGGAGGTTGAAATCGGTCTTCGTTCTCTGCGGGGATGGGCGGCGCGAGAACGTCAACAGATCGGTTACAATCCTCCCAACGCGGGAGGTCTCGTTGACAATCTGCGTGAGGTATCCCCGCACTTCCTTTACCCGCTCGGGCGGGATCCCGCTATCGTTGACGATGCGCTGCAGCAGCATCGAGAGATTCAAAACCCCGGCGACGGGATTATTAATCTCGTGGGCCACGCTGGCGGCCAGCTGACCGAGCGACGACAGCCGGTCGCTCTGGTAGAGCCGCTGATTGACCGCATTCAGCTCGGCCGTCCGTTCCTGCACCTTCATATCAAGGTCCCGGGTGAGATCGCTCAGCTCCTGCACAGCCACGTGCAGCCGCTGGCGCATCCGTTCGAAAGAATCCGCCAGCTCACCCAACTCGCCTTCCGCCCGCATGTCGAGAGGCCGGTCAAGTTGCATCTCACTGACGATGCGGGTCCCTTCAATCAGCTTCTGGATGGGTTTGTGAATGGTAGCCCGAACAAAAGCAAACACAAAAATGCCGACCACGAGAACAGCACCGCTCGTGAGAATGACCGCTCTCCGCTGGATGCCTGTAATCACATGGTCCACGTCGGCAAGACTGTAGGTTACGTCGAGAATGCCGAGTTTGCGCACGGATGCGGGATGGGCGTGGCACTGGGCGTCGCTGCAGGCGGGCTCGTTGTAAATCGGCGTCACCATTGCCAGCTCACGCAGCCCCTCGGCGTTGACAAATATCCGGGCTCGGGAGTGCGGATCGGAATCCAGAGAGGGTTCCGGCCCGCTGTGGCAGATGGCGCACTCTGCCTGGTCCGGGTCCACCAACCCCGTGTCGGCAGGAACCGTCGAGAACATGATCCGACCTTCCCGATTAAGAATGCGGATGTTGTCGATCCCTTGGCGGCGGGCGATCGTCTCCATGATCCGATACGCTGCTTCCCGGTTATCCGCCAGCATGGCGTGCCATGTGGCCGCGGTAATGCCGTTTGAAAGCTGATCGGCGCCGATGATAATGGTGTCCAGCAGCTCCTCTTCGTGAGTCTTCATCTGAATGAGGCCGGAGACTGCACCCACGAAGACAATGATGGGTACTGTCCAGAGAACGAATTTCTGAGCAAGCTTCTGGGGGATGAAGTACTT
>CAYXMK010000282.1:0-2688 GCA_964465905.1 uncultured Ignavibacteriaceae bacterium
TGACGCCCGAGGCCCCCGTTGCCGGATACCTGCCCGCAAAGGTCACTGCGGCGGAGCTCGTACGGGGGAGTACCACAGGGAAGGTCGGATTTGAGATCGTGGATCCCCGCTCGGTTCGCGACAATCACCGGTATCGGATCACGTTCGAGGATACGACCATCTCCGGCGGCGGACTTGCCCCCGACACCTTCAGGACGAAGAACTTCACACTGGCCGACATCACGAATTCGTCTCTCATCGACACGCTCATCAGTCGTGACACGACGTTGTCCGAAGGGGCGGAGCTCCCCCTTATTGACGGATTCCGGCTCGTTCTGAGAAACGAAAAGGAGTTCGGCGTCAACAGAGCCTTGTCCGGGTGGAACCGGACGGGCATCTACGACTTCCGCTTCCAGCAGTGGACGGGCGGGACGATCATCGGGCTCCAGAAGCCGGCGGACTACAAGGTTGTGTTTGGAGCGGCGGCAGGATTCGACACATCGACGGCCTATCGGATCAGACCGGGGGGTGTGGGGAACAGACCTGCAGTGCCGGTGAACTTCAAGGTCTACAATACGAGCGAGAACAAGGAAATTGAGTTCGCGTTCTGGGAGCTGAACTTCGACGGCGGTCCGGGAATCTTCAGCGCGGACAGCATTGAGACGGACATCATCGTGTTCCTGGAGAAGAACCTGGCAGACAGTCTGGTGACGACATGGAGTTTCCGCCTTGCGTACAACAGGAATCTCGCTCGTCCCGCTGCCGGCGACACTGCCACGATCGTGCTGTCGAAGATCTTCCGGGCAACGGATGTGTTCGAATTCTCGACGTCGGCTCAGGGTGCTGACAGGGAACTCGCCGCTGCTGACATGGACAAGATCCGTGTGGTGCCGAATCCCTATGTCGCAGCGGCGACGTGGGAAGAACGGAATCCCTACAGCACGGGTCGGGGTCCGCGGTCGATCCACTTCATCCACCTCCCACAAGAGTGTACGATCCGCATCTACACCGTCAGCGGCGAGCTCGTGGCCACCGTCCAGCACAGCAGTCCGCTGCTGGACGGAACGGCGGAATGGAACCTGCTGACGAAGGATAATCTCTCCGCTTCCTACGGCATCTACATCTATCATGTCGAAGCCCCGGGTATCGGCGAGAAGATCGGAAAGTTCGCAGTCATCAAGTAGCGATCGAAACCCTCATGTATTCCGCAAGGAGAAGACTGTGAAGAGCACGCGTAGGAGAACGGCAGGACTGATGATTCTGATGATTGTCGGGACAGCAGTTCATGCCCAGATCACGAAGACAGGAACCACGGCGGCGAAATTCCTGAGCATCCCCGTTGGGCCGCGGGCGGTTGCCATGGGCGGTGCGTTCGCGGCGGTTGCCAATGATGCCTCCGGGATGTACTGGAATCCGGCCGGCATCACGGACCTCCTGCAGAACGAAGCCATCGTCTCCCATGCCGAATGGCTGGCCGACATGAGTTTCAATTACGGAGGTATCGTTCTCCCCGTCGACGGGTTCGGGACGCTTGGCGTGAGTATCTCGTCACTAACGATGGGCGATCTGGAACGGACCACCGAGACACGTCCGGACGGGACAGGAGAGTACTTCACTGCCTCCAGTGTCGCGCTGGGAGTGACCTACGCTCGGAATCTCACGGACTGGTTTTCGATCGGAGCAAATGTCAAGTACGTTTCGGAGACCATCTGGAATTCCTCGGCGACGGCACTCGCCCTGGACTTCGGGACGCTGTTCAAGACCCCGTTCACGGGATTGACGTTTGCGGCGGTGATGTCGAATTTCGGAGAGAAGATGCAGATCGGGGGTGATGATCTCCTTGTTCAGAAGGACATCTCTCCGGACTACGGAAACAACCCGAATATCAATGCCAATTTAGCGACGGACAAATTCGACCTCCCGCTGAATCTGCGCATCGGCTTCTGCTACGAGCTCTTGAATTCGGCTTCACAGAGGATTATATTGACAGCGGACGCCTCCTACCCGAACGACAATTCCGAAAGCCTCAACCTCGGCGCTGAATACTCTGCGTTCAACAATTTCGTCTCTCTGCGGGGAGGGTACCGCGGGCTCGGTAAGCGGGACAATGAAGAGGAATTCGCTCTTGGAGCGGGAATCAACTACGGCATCGTCAGCAGTCTTGCTCTTCGCCTCGACTATGCGTATCAGAAGTACGGACGACTGAAGGATGTCCATCAGGTCGCGCTCGGAATACTGTTCTGAGCACATCCATTACTTTCACGGAACCCATAACCACAAACCAAGGAGGACGGACCACATTCTATCTCATCCTATCGTACACCACCAACCAATACCAAGGAGGTAGTATGAAAAAACTGTTCATAGTGGGAGCCGCTGTGATGGTTGCCCTGTTGTGCCTGAGCTCGGCAACGTTCGCACAGTTGGCTCTCAAGGATGACTTCTCGGTCGCCGCGGGCACCCTGCCCAGCTGGTTTGGCACCGCGAACACCGAACGGGGAGCCGCTGTGGGCATCATGGGGGGCGAGTTAACGGGACTCTTCGCCACCCGGAAGTACGTTGGCAATCGCATCCTGGTGTTCCGGGGCGACTCCATCGGAGTTCTCGAGACTTCCGCGCCGCTGTACGACCAGACCTTCGAGTCGATCGGTGCAACGGGAGATCCCGTCACGGGCTGGGTCTTCGACAATGCGAAGACCTATAACGTGA
>CAYXMK010000282.1:2698-3188 GCA_964465905.1 uncultured Ignavibacteriaceae bacterium
CTATGGTCACAACTCCGACAAGTACGCCGGATGGTATGAGACCAAGGACACTACCCATTGGATCCGTTCACCGCTCCTCACGAATCCCGGCACGCTGACCTATTGGATCGCGGGCTACAATGACGCCACGAACACCAAGGTCATCGTGCAGTATTCCAAGGACGGTACGACTTGGACGAACAAGGACACGGTGACGAGCAAGGGCGCGGGCGGCGACTTCGGCCTGGCATACGTGCAGAAGACGTCGACGCTGAATCTGACCGGCGACTACTATATCCGCTGGATCACGGACTCGTACGTCACGGGGGGCTTCTACCTGGACGACGTGGTTGTGACTACCGGTCTCTTCGGCGGGACGTTCGTCGTCAATGACGTTGGGATTTCGAACGACGGAGTGGCTTTTGCCGCGAACCTGACAACCGATATCCGAACGAGCCCGTTCAAGGTGTACCGGTGGGATAGTCTCTCGGCGAAGCCGAAGACCGTCATT
>CAYXMK010000283.1:0-3184 GCA_964465905.1 uncultured Ignavibacteriaceae bacterium
ACGCCGTAGTCGAGGCCGAGGCGTCGCATGACGTCAGGGCGGAAATTCTCCACCACGACGTCCGCTGTTGCCACGAGCCGCTTGAAGACTTCTTTCCCCTGTGGGAGCTTCAGATTCAGGGTCAGGGATTTCTTGTTTGCATTCTGGGCCAGGAAGCTCGTGCCCATCAACATCTGGTTGTACCTGGGCACGCAACCGAGCTTCCGTGCGAGATCCCCGTCCACCGGGTTTTCGATCTTGATGACTTCGGCGCCCGCAAGGGCGAGGTGGAGCGAAGCAAACGGGCCTGAGAGGACGTTGGTCAAGTCAAGCACCCGGATTCCTTCAAGCAGTTTCATGGGATCACCGTTTCAGGAAGATTACCGTGGAGCGCTGTTCGCGGAAGGAAGCGAACCGATTTTGTACACCAAGCCGGGGAGCTCCCGGCCGAAGAAAGCCGCCAGGTCACGCGCCAGATCGATCAGGCGGGGGAGGTCGATGTCCGTGCGCTTGCCGATGCGCTGCAGGTAGTGGACAAAGTCCTCGGTGCAGACGTTGCCTGCTGCTACCTTGGTGAATGGGCAGCCGCCCAGCCCGGCGAAGGAGGTCTCAAACGAACGCACGCCGCGTTCCATGGCAGCGTAGCAATTGGCTATGCCGAGTCCGTAGGTGTTGTGAAAATGACAGGCCGCTTCGATGGTCGGTTCAAGCGCGAACAGTCTGTCGTACAGCTCCTTGACCTGATCGGGGCGGGCATGGCCCGCTGTGTCGGCCAGACTGATCGTCTTCAATCCCGCCTCGAGGTAGCGCTGGACGATGGAGAGAACGCGGTCCGCAGGAACAGCGCCTTCGAATCCGCAGCCGAACGCGGACTGGACCGATACCTGTACCCGCTTCCCCTCAGCAAGCGCGCGCTTCGCCATTCGCAAGATCTGCTCGGTAGCTTCGGCCGTTGTCATGCCGGTGTTCTTCTTGCTGTGCGTTTCGCTGGCGGATACTCCCATGCAGAACAGGTCTACACCACAGGCGAGACCTCGATCAAGTCCCTTTTCATTCAACACCAATCCCGAGAGGACGGCATGCGCGGGAAGTCGACCTTCCTGTCGAAGACGCCGGAACAGCTCATCGGTATCGGCCATCTGGGGTACTTTCTCGGGATGGACGAACGAGCCGACCTGGACGACATCAACGCCTGCCTGGAGGAGTGTTTCGATCCAGCGGAGTTTTCGCTCGAGCGGAACCGTTTGGCGTTCCATCTGGAGTCCGTCCCGGGGACCGACTTCATGGAGTACGATCGGATTCATGCCTGTCCAGTCTCTGCTTGTCGTTGTCAGACGGTCAGCCGGGCGGCGATCGCCTCGGCCATGTCCAGCGTTCTGTCGTTCCCGCCCATGTCGTAGGTCCGCACCGCGCCTTGCTTGATCACGGCGGCTACGGCGCTCTCGAGCGCGTGCGCCTTCTCAGGCTCGCCGAGCCAATCGAGCATCATCTTTGCGGCAAGAATCGTGGCAATGGGATTGACTTTGTACTGACCTGCATACTTTGGAGCGGAACCGTGCGTGGGTTCGAACACCGCCAGTTTGTCGCCGATGTTTCCGGAGCAGCCGAAGCCAAGTCCCCCCACCATCTGGGCGCAGAGATCCGAGATGATATCGCCGTAGAGGTTGGGAGCGACGAGGACGTCATAGTTGAAGGGATTCTTCAGCAGCCACATCGTCATGGCATCGATGTTGGCATCGTCCAGCGCGATGTCGGGATACTCCTTTGCCACTTCGCGAGCGGCCTCGAGGAAGAGCCCGTCAGTCGCGCGGACCACGTTGGCCTTGTGAACGACCGTGACCTTCCGTCGCTTCTTGGTGCGCGCGAATTCGAACGCGGCGCGAATGATGCGCTCGGAGCCGGCGCGGGTGTTGATCTTGCAGGAGACGGCATACTGATCTCCCGTGAGCTTGCTGAAGGGGGCGAAGGGCTTGGCAAGCGCTGTGAGCGCGTCAGAGAGCTGCCTTGGCACCGGTGCAAATTCGACGCCGGCGTAGAGGTCTTCGGTGTTCTCGCGGAACACGACGAGATCGATGTTCTCCCTGTAGTTGAGGGGGTTCCCCGGGTAGGCCTTACAGGGACGAAGGCAGATGTAAAGATCGAACAGCTGTCGCATGCGGACGATCGGTGAGCGATAGCTCAGACCTTTGCCCTGGAGCGAAGGCGTCAGCTCCGCCGCTGCGGCTTTCGCCGGCTTGGAGGTAATGGCGCCGAAGAGAGCGGCATTGACGTTCTTCAGCAGCTCAATCGTGCGGGCGGGGAGAGCGTCCCCTTCGGCACACCAGAAGTCCCAGCCGATATCGCCCTGGATGTACTCCGCGTCCAGGCGGAGCCTGTCCAGCACGATCCGAGCTGCCTCCAGGACCTCTCTTCCGATACCGTCACCGGGGAGCCATGCGATCTTGTACTTGGCCATGCTGTTCCTTTCGAAGGTGCATCGATGGGCTGAATCTTGCGCCGCTGGTGGCTCTTGTGCCGCCCCGCGAACGTTCTGAGCTAGATGACCCTGCAACGGTCGTGCCACCGGAGTTGTATCATTTTTGCGAAGCACCACACAGGTGGGCCGAATTCAAAGCCGCGAATTGCGGGGACGGGTTCCGTGAAGGCCGACTCTCCCTTCGCTTTGCACTTGTGGCAGTCCTCCGCAGACTTCATTCCCATGATTGGGAACGCGGCGATGTGACGGCATTTTTTTCGCTTGACAGGTTCCTGGATATCTTGTATTTTCGGATAGAAAGGTCTGATATAATCCTGTGAGTCTTCTCTTCAGTCGGCAATGCGAGTATGCTCTCCAGGCCGTTCTGTATCTGGCCCTGCAACGGCCGGGAGCAATGACCTCGATCAAGGAGCTCACGGCCCGCCTGGAAATACCATACCACTACCTGGGGAAGATTTTGCAGGATCTGAAGCGAAGAGGTCTTCTGGAGTCGCTCAAGGGTCCAAGCGGCGGATTCAGACTCCGTCGTTCCGCGGAGGAAATTACGCTCTTCCAGGTGGTGGAGGCCATCGACGGGGAGGATCTGTTTCAAAACTGCGTCCTCGGTTTCCAGGAGTGTTCCGCCAGGAACCCCTGTCCGGTGCACGCTCGATGGGGCACCATGCGCGACGAAATCCGCGACATGCTGGTCAGCAAGAGCATCGCGCAGCTGGCGCGCGAAACAAGAAA
>CAYXMK010000284.1:0-3136 GCA_964465905.1 uncultured Ignavibacteriaceae bacterium
CTTCAGCAGCCTCGGTCCGACCCGGGACGGCCGCATCAAGCCGGAAATCGCGGCTCCCGGGCAGGGAATCGCTGCCGCGCTCTCTTCTCATATGGATACAACAGGCTACTCGGTGCGAGTTCTCCCCGGCAGCCGTCACCATCTTATCCAGGGAACCAGCATGGCCGCCCCGCATGTGGCGGGCATTGCCGCCCTCCTCTTCCAGGCAAATCCGACACTGACGTCGGATCAGATCAAGTCGCTCCTGACCACAACCGCGAACGCTGACGCTTTCACGGGTGCCGTGCCGAACAATATCTGGGGATATGGGAAGGTGGATGTCCTGGAGGCGATGCTGAAACTGGTTAGGAACGGCAGTGCCCAGAGGCAGGAACTGGGATATGACCTTTCGGGCACCAACCAGGTGATTACCCTCACGGGCACGCGCAAACTCGCGGTTCGGTTCACACCCACGATCAGCGGGAGGTTGACAGCTCTCCGGCTGAATATTACCACGCAGGTCAACAACCCCATCATCGGCAGCGGGCCGCTCGAATGCTCCATCTACAGCAACGTCAGCGGGAGCCTCGCGGGCATTCCGGGAACGGAACTTGGCTCGCGAGTCTATCACTCCTTCTCTCAGCTTTCGACGGGAACGAACAACGTGATCGACATGACCGGCGCCGGCGTCGAGGTGGTGGCGGGCCAGCAGTACCATGCCGTTATTGCCCTCGCGGGATCGGATCAGATCATCGTCCGCACAGATGACGGGACATCGGGCGCGAACCGGTCATCGGTCTGGGTTGGTGGTCAATGGTACAACTTCTCCGACGCATCCTCGGGACTCACGGGAACGATCGCTTCGTCCAACTTGCGCCTGAGGGCGGAAGTGACAAGTCTCTCCATTCCGGTCAGCGTGGAAGGGGAGTCGTTTGCACCCGAGGGGTTTACCCTTGAACAGAACTACCCGAATCCGTTCAACCCGTCGACGGTGATTCGCTACAGCATCCCTCAACAGGGAGGTGTGCGGCTCGCGATCTACGACGTCATGGGGCGCCGGATCCGTTCGCTGGTACAAGAAAAGCAGGCGGCCGGACGCTATCAGGTGGAGTGGAACGGCCGCGACGATATGGGAGTGGAGGTGAGCTCCGGATTCTACCTGTATCGGCTCGAGAGCGGCGGCCTCTCCCGGACGGCGAAGATGATCCTCATCCGGTAGGACAGTCATTCCTGACTGTCCATCCCGGCGGTCAGAGAGCAAAGTCTGCCCGCCGGAATCGTTCCAGGGACACAAGCGATCCCGGACATACCGTCAAGCAGTCACGGTAGGACAGTCATTCCTGACTGTCCATCCGGGCGGTGAGCGAGCAAGGTCTGCCCGCCGGATTTGTCCCTCAAACCGTGAACCATCCATCCACACTGTTCAACGAACGATCCGACTTCTTGCGCCGACGCAACTGCGTAGAAGCCGGATTCTTCAGAGGGAGTTGATTCGATGGGTTCGATCCGGCACTTCCTCCGGCGGACTGCTTCCGCACTGACGCTCCTCATCGGCGTCGTGCTCTCGGTGGCTTCGCAGGATCTCCGCTTCATCGAGTACGACACGGACCTCCTTCCACCCGAAGAATTCCGCGAACGCCGCGAACGCCTGATGCAGGAAATGGGCACCGCCTCGGTGGCGCTGTTCTTCTCTGCTCCCCAGAAGATCCGAAACGGAGACGTCGAGTACCCCTACCGTCAGGATGATAACTTTCTGTATCTGACCGGTTTCCCCGAATCCGGCTCCATCCTCCTCCTTGTGCCGGCGGGCATCGCCGTCAAAGACCCTGCCGACAGCACCCGCATGCGCACGGTGCGCGAGGTGCTGTTCGTTCAGCCGCGGAACCCGCGACGGGAAACCTGGACGGGGCGCCGCTACGGTCCGGAAGGAGCTGTCCAGCTGCGCGGACTCGCCTTTGCCGTACCGGTCTCCGAGTTTCCGGCGTACGTCCGCCGGGCCGTCTTCGGCACCCGTCCCGAGATCTTCTACTTCCCTGCGGGCACGCCGGAGGCGGATGGAGAGCTGGCGGAATCGGCGCTGGTCCTGCGCGCAGTGGCGGAAGGCTTGAAAAGCTCGAACAGCCTGGTGGAGTTGCGCGATCCTGCCCCGCTTGTTCGTCGCCGCCGCGCCGTGAAATCGGAGGGGGAGATCCGTCTCATCGCGAGAGCGGCCCACATCAGCGCCGTCGCGCATCGGGAAGCCATGAAGTCGTGCGCGCCCGGTGTGCACGAGTATGAGTTGCAGGCGGTGTACGAGTACGTGTACCGGAGACTCGGGGCGGAATACGGCGCATACCCCTGCATCGTTGGGGCGGGGGAGAACTCGGTGATCCTGCACTACAACGCTGTCCGTCGGAAGATCAACGACGGGGATGTCGTCCTGGCGGACTGCGGAGCAGAATACCATGGCTACGCGGCGGATGTCACCCGCACGTTTCCGGCCAGCGGGAAGTTCTCGCCTGCGCAGAGACGGATCTACGACGTTGTGCTCAGGGCGCAGCTGACGGCGATCGAAATGATGAAACCGGGCCTGCTCTGGTCTGACGTGACGACTGCCGCGGAGCGTGTCCTGGAAGAGGGCCTGTTCGATCTCAAGCTCGTGAAGGAAAAGGACGGACGGCAATTCCGCCGCTTCACGGTCCACGGTCTGGGTCATGCCGTGGGATTGAATGTGCACGACGTAGACCTCCCGCGGCTCGAGGAGGGGATGGTGATGACGATTGAACCGGGAATCTACATCCCGGAAGGCATGGCGGAGGTGCCGCAGGAATACTTCAACATCGGTGTGCGCATCGAGGATACCGTTCTCATCACAGCGGATGGAGCGAAGGTTCTCTCCGACGAAGTCCCCAAGACCGCCGACGACGTCGAGCGGCTCATGGAGCGCCAGGGGGTCGGCAACACGGACCTGCGCTGACCGGGGATGCCGGCGCTTTGGAAACACGAACCCCGCCGGGGATTGACGGCGGGGTTCGTTGTACTGCCAGAGCCGGACAGGGAGACACTCAGGTCTCCTCCAGCATGGCGCGCTGTGCGCGGCGAATGGCCTTCATCTTCTTCATCCGCTTCTTCACCGAGGGCTTTGTGAAGAAGGTCCGCTTCTTGAATTCCTTCAACA
>CAYXMK010000285.1:0-1071 GCA_964465905.1 uncultured Ignavibacteriaceae bacterium
CATCTGTTCCGGCAGAACAGGGAGGGCTTTCGGGTGTGCTTTTCTGGTCGCCGGAATCTGTGGATGCTCAGATCCTGAATCTGGACGATTCCTCGGGATTCCGCTCGCCGACAACCCTGCGCCTGCCGGTTCCGTGTCGGGACCTCATCCTCGAGGATCTCGATCGGAACGGTAGCACCGACGGCGTGCTGGTCCGCGCGGATGTTCCCGGCATCTGGTTCGTGCCGGATCTGTTGCGGGAAGGGGGGCGGAGCCGAGACTCGCTCCTCCTTTCCTCCGCGCCGACCGGCGTGCAGGTCGCGGACCTGACGGGGGACGGAAGACCGGATGTTCTGGTGTTCGATCGGTCGACTCCCGGCATGCTCCTCTTCGTCAACGATGGAAGAGGGCGCTTCCCGCGGATGCTTTCGCTGGTTGTTGATGATGCCGTGGAAGCTGTCGTGCCGGTCCACCTGAACGACGACGGATTAATGGACCTCGTGTACTTCGAATGGGTCCGTCGGGAGCTGCACTTCCTCTATGGTGTTGGCAGAGGGAGATTCCTCGATCAGGCTGTACTTCCACTCGAGGGATCGGTTTCCACTCTTCTGGTTGCGGAGACTACGCCCGAGTCTCTCCTGGATCTGATTCTGGTCTACAGAGATCCGCTGATGCTGGAAGTGAGGGCGGGTGACGGGTTCGGAGGGTTTCGCTCTGCCTTCTCCATACCGCTGGACGACGTTCCCTCATGTGTTGTGCCGGTGGATGTTACCGGGGACGGCGTTCAGGAATTCCTTGTGCTTGGAAAGAAGGGAGAACTCCGGATGTTCTCCCGGGACGAGGGCTGGGGATTTGCCGACTACCTTGACTACTCCACGGGAGGTGCGGCCGAGTGGATCCTCGTGCACGACGTGAACGGCGACGGACGGGAGGATCTTCTGGCGGTGGACCGTGAGCGCCCGGCGGTGTCTGTGCTCTGGAACGGCAACCGGCCAGCGCTTCTGAAGGATTCTCTGACGTTCACCACCGGCCGATCCCCGGGAGGAGTATGGGTCGGCCCGCTTTCTCCCCCCGGCGGTGTGAGCATCGTCA
>CAYXMK010000285.1:1081-3132 GCA_964465905.1 uncultured Ignavibacteriaceae bacterium
CGTGAGCACAGAGAGCAGACTTTTGCTGGTCTATGGAGAGGGAGAAGGGGGAGGGATCCTTGGAGCGCGAGGTATCGGCCTCCCTGACAAACCGTTTCATGTCGTGCATCACTCTACCTCGGACTCTCTGGTGAACTTCGTTATTTCCTCTCCGGAAGACCGGAGCATCTCGTTTCTCACCTATGAGCCGGAGCGGGATGAAGTGGTAAACTCCACGATTCCGGGGGTCGGACGCCTTGAGCCGCTGAAGTCCTATTCACTTCCCTCCGGCGAGCCCGGATTCTACTGCTTCAATCCGTCTGTGGGGGACGAACTGCCGTCGCTCTCCTCCTTCCAGCGTCTCGAAGGGGGTAGGTTCATCGAGCAGACCTTCAGTCTAACGGTCCCGGATCTCCTCCATGCGGCGGCGGTGGGATGCGTCGATGAAGATCAGATACCCGACTTGGTCTGGTTGTCCCGGGATGTCTCGACAGGGAAGATGGAGCTTGCGACAGCTCTCGGTGACAGTACGTACGCATTTCCCCGGCGCGCGTGGTCTATGCTCCGTCCCGACTCGGTCTTCGAGAGAAGCTATCTGTATCTATCCGATGTGGACGCCGACGGTGCCGTCGACCTCCTCGTCGCTATGCCCGCATCGGCTCGAGTGCTCCTGCTGGCTCCCGGCAACGGCTCAGGGGCCTTCGACAGCCTGCGAGTGATTGCCTCCGATGTCGGCTGCGATCAGCGCGATCATCTGCAGATCGCTGACATGGACGGGGATTCGTTGCCGGACCTGCTGGTCAATGACGGATCGCGCGGCGGAATCTGCCTCCTGCGGGGAACGGGATCCGGAGCGTTTGCTCCCCCCTTCCTGCTGACCGCCGCAGGGGAATCTGCAAACTTTGCCACGGGCGATTTGAATGGCGACGGCATGCCCGACGTGGTCATCACGGATCCCCGACGAAGTCTGCTCCGTATCTTTGACGGAAGACTCCTCCTTCATGTCCAGCACTGACAGAGGATGTTTGCGAACGGCCGGAGTTCTCACGCTGGCCGCCGTGTGGACCGCACCAGAACTCGCGCAGGTGCCGGATCGGGTTTCCGTCCTGCGCGAACTTTCTGCCGCTGTCCGCACGGTTGAAGAAGGGGGTGCCCTCCGGGAAGGCACGAAATGCGGACTGCATGTCCTGTGCGACGGCGTGACGCACTGGTCCGAGCTTTCGCCGGAAATCCGCGCTGCGGCTGCGGCGCTGGGGGAACGGCCTTTGCGGCAGGCGAGCCGATTGAGTCCGGCCGGGCATTTTCGCATCCACTACGATACGCTCGGTATCCATCAGCCCGCAATGCTCAACGAGGCGGGCGCGCGCGTCCCTTCTTCCTACAACCAGTTTGTAGATTCGGTGGGGAGTGTGTTCGACTACTGTTGGGATGTTCTGGTGAATCGGCTCGGCTACCTGCCCCCCTTGAGTGATGGGATGGAAGGAGGGGGCCCGGAGTACGACGTGTACATCGAGGAATTCGGGGGTAGTCTGTTCGGTTCAACCTGGTTCGACATGGAAGACATCGTCCGCCAGGGCAAACCGGGCCGGGATACGACGTTCGTGACCATCGACAATGACTTTGCCGGCCTCAGGACCCCCGGTCTCAACGGGCTCCGGGTGACTGCCGCGCATGAGTTCTTCCACGCCATTCAGATCGGACGCTACGGTCTCTGGACAACGGTTCCCAACAACGACCGATGGTTCTACGAGCTCTCGTCCGTATGGATCGAGGACATGGCGTACGACGAGATCGACGACTATCTCTTCGATCTTCCCCTCTTCTTCCAATCGTTTCGGGATTCTCAGAAGAGGTCCCTGCCGTTGACAACGTACAGCTACACCTTTGCGGGATATGAACGATCCGTCTTTGCCCACTTCCTCGCGGCGCGCTTCGGACCCGACGTCCTGCGGCAGGTGTGGGAGGGGATGCTGTTGCGGCCGTCGTTGGAGAGCCTGGACTTCATTCTCGGGCAGCTGGGAACGAGCCTGTCGATGGAACTCCTTCGGTTCAGCGCCTGGAACTACTACACG
>CAYXMK010000286.1:0-3132 GCA_964465905.1 uncultured Ignavibacteriaceae bacterium
GCTCCGTTCTGGATGTGGATGACAGCGGTCTTCGGGATGGCAACCAAGTACACCGAAGGGTTGCTCGGGCTCAAGTTTCGCATCAGGAGCGCCGATGGCACGTTCAGCGGCGGAGCCATGTACTATCTGCGGGACGGACTTCGCCACAAGAAGCTCGGAAGGATCCTGGCACTGTGGTTCTCCCTCGCCGTCATTCTGATGGCAACGATGGGCAGCGGCAACATGGCTCAGTCGAATTCGATCGCGCTGGCGCTTCAGAGCGATTTCGGCATCCCCTTTGTGGTCAGCGGCTTACTGCTGGCGGTGCTCGTCGGACTTGTGATCATCGGAGGATTGAAGAGGATCGCTGCCGTGGCAGAACGGCTCGTGCCCGGCATGATCGTACTCTACATGGGAGCCGGCATCTATGTTCTTCTCTCCAACCTCCTGATCGTGCCCGATATCATCATGGTGGTGCTGCGATCCGCACTCACCAACGAGGCCATCGTCGGCGGATTTCTCGGTCACACCGTCAAGGAGGCCATTCGCTATGGGGTCGCCCGCGGCACGCTCTCCAACGAGTCGGGCGTCGGGTCGTGTTCCATTCCTGCCGCCGCCGCGAAAGGAAATGAAGCCGCTGCGCAGGGGATGGTGGCCATGATGGGAACATTCATCGACACCATCATCGTCTGCAGCATGACGACGTTCGTCATCCTTGCCTCAAATCTGCATCCCTCGAAGACGGGCCTCACAAGCACGGAGTTGACGAAATCGGCTTTTGCGGTGGGACTGGGCGCGGATATGGGAGGATGGATCGTCAGTCTCAGCAGTCTGCTGTTCGGCTATACAACGCTCATCGGCTGGTCCTACTACGGCGAACAGGGAGCACGCTACCTCTGGGGCATCAGATCCGTTCTCCCGTACCGCTACCTCTTCTGCGTCTTCGTCTTCTTCGGCGCCGTCCTGCAGGGCAAGTACCTTCAGATCGTCTGGAATTTCGGCGACATCGGGAATGCCCTGATGGCGATCCCGAATCTGATCGGTCTGCTGCTGCTGGGATCGCTGGTCAGGAAGGAAACGCGGGACTACCTGCGCAGATGGGACAACGGAGAACTCCTCAGTCCTTTCGGAGACTGACGGAGGACTGGAAGGCGTGAGGATCGGAAGCCCGGCCGGCAGCGGTCGGGCTTCTGTCGTTCAGGGCTGCTCCGGGGAGCGACCCGCGCTCCGGGCGCGGACGAAGGACCAGACGGCGAAGACAACGAAGAGCAAGCAGAGCAGGGCCGTCACGGTTTGAAGCATGGCGGCAGCCGGCCGCTCAACGGGCTCCCCCATGACGAAGTGGAAGAACGGCGAGAATCCCCGCGCCGATCCAAGAAACCCGATCGCCGCCAGTACGGCAGCCGCGTGCATTGCATGCCTCCGAAGCCGCTCGCGGCGGCCCAGGATGCCGAGCAGCAAGATCGGTATTCCCATGAATGCCGGGATCAGAGCCGTGAAAGAAGTCCCGCCGGTACCGGCATATCCCCCCACACCGACAGCTATCAGCAATGCACCGATCCAGATCGCAAGCGACGACATGGGTACCTCCTAGCTTCAGAGTCGAGAGATCACGGCGTGACTTCAGACAGCCGGCGGCGCCATGACAGGAGCCGTTGTGGTCAGGAAGAAACGGGCGACGGACACGAGGAAGACCTCACCGCTCTCGGACTTCATTTCGTACTCACCTTCCATTGTCCCCCACTCCGTGTCGAGAGGACAGAAACTCACGTACTCGAACTGTCCGCCGGGCCTCAACAGCGGCCTCTTGCCAACGACACCCGGACCGCGCACTTCCCGCTCGGTACCTTCAGCGTTGATGATGACCCAGTGCCTCGAGAGGAGCCGCACCGTCCGGGACCCTTCATTCGTGATGACAATCCGGTAGGAGAAGAGATACTCGCGTTTCTCGGGCGTGGATTGCTCCGGCACATAGAAGGGAAATGCTTCAACCCGGATCTCATGCGTCACGGCACTGGAGGAAAGCGATGAGGCGCTAGCCATCGGGGTCACTTGACGAATCTGGTTCATATCTCGGTCCTGCTCCACGGCACCGCCTCGCCAGCGGGCTTGTGAACGAATCTCATTGCCCCCGCATCCGACCGGCAAGCCGGGCGACCCTGGCACCCAGGCGGAAGCCTTTGGACCTGAAGTGATCCGTGATCGCTCCGCGAGCTCCTCCGCTGAATGGCACTTCTGCCGTAATCGCCGATGCCCCGAACGCCGAGGTCCACTCGTCCCCTCCCACCACGATCATGCCAAATATCATCATGGAGTGCAGAAGATTCACGAGAGTGAGTTCTTCGCCTGCGGAGATTCCTCCCGCTGTGACAAAGGCAGCACCGATCTTGTCCCGAAGCACTCCCCCCTCAAACGGCCATTGATTGATGAACCGCTGCATGTCGGGTGTCACGTTGGCATTGTGCACCGGCGAACCCAGGATCACAGCATCGGCCCACGTCACGTCCGCAACCGGATCCGCCGCATCGGCAGTGCGAAGCCGGACCTCCGTCCCGGCGACGGACTTTGCCCCCTCAGCGACAGCTTCCGCCATGGCGCGCGTGTGGCCTTCCATGCTCTGGAAGACGATCAACACGTGGATCGAGCGATCCTGGCCGTCCGCCCGTTGAAGCGGGACAGCAAGGGATGCGGGCACCACAAAAAGGAACAGCAGCGTCCACATGGAATCGGCCGGTATCAGGAGGAAGCGGCGTGGCAGCTTCCGTTGGACGCGCTCCTTCAAGGCACCTCCAGGCGAAAGCAGAAATCACGGGCGGCACCAAGGGCGGCCCGCTGTATCATACGGCATAGGAACGATATTCGCAAGTCCCTTCGAGCGGCAGACGCGGGCTCCCATCACCCCGCCTTCCGAATCCCCAGCCGGGCCTTCACGCGCTCACCAAAATGCTCTACGATGACGTAGATGACCGGCACGACGATGAGCGTCAGGAGCGTGCCGACCGTAAGGCCTCCCATAACGGACCGTGCCATGGGCGCCCAGTTCTCACCGCTCTCTCCCCGTCCGAGAGCGAGCGGGAGCATCCCCACGATGGTGGTCAGGGCTGTCATGAGCACCGGGCGCAGGCGGACACGTCCCGCCTGTTTGACCGCATC
>CAYXMK010000287.1:0-3121 GCA_964465905.1 uncultured Ignavibacteriaceae bacterium
CCCGAAGGGCGTCAGGACGATCCTCGAAGCTCTGTTGCGGGGAGTTCAGGATACCAAGGCCGCAGTGCGCTATTTCCGCTCAAGAGCTGCCGACTACAGGATTGACACTTCTCAGATCTTTCTCGCAGGTTCGTCGGCAGGGTCCATGGTCGCGGTGCATTACGCGTACTGGAATCAGGATGAAATCCCCCCGGATGTCGATCAGACGAAGTGGGGAGATATTGAAGGAGCAAGCGGGAATCCGGGGTTCTCGACCTCCGTGAAGGGGATCATCAACTACTGTGGTGCGATCGTGGATCCGACGTGGATTGACGCGGGCGAAGCTCCAGTTGCGAACTTCCACGGTTTGCTGGACGCGGTGGTCCCGGCGGATAGCGGAGTGTCGATTGATTTCGGCATCAAGCTGTTCGGCGGGGTGGCCATCTCCAGGAGGGCGCTTCAGCTCGGCATCTACAACCAGGGGGCCTTCTTTCCGCAGGGTGGACACGGCGGGAACGAAGACAGTCTTCGCGTATTCAGTTCGAATTTCCTCTATTCGCTGATGGTGCTTTCCTCTTCCACGCCGCAGGATTTTTCCTCGATGAAGCTCTCTGCAGCATCGTTGAGGATCTTTCGCTATGATAGCTATACGTTTCTCACGACGGCGCTCGATCGATCAGGGAACAGGATTCTTCTTCCTCAATCCATGGTCCAGTACTCGTGCGACGCCAGGATCGGTTCCATCGCGGCAACGGGCATCTTCACGCCGTCAGACAATCCCGACAGTGGATATGTGTTTGCGACGTTCAATGCGGTGACGGATTCCTGTTTCGTGACGACGTACGACTTTCAGTACTTCGTGATCAGGCCAAAACTCGCGGTTACCGACACGCTGAGAACCCTTGCGACTCGCATCGACACCTATGACGCAGATTCCATCAAGCATGACCTTGCGATAACGAGGTTCACATTGACGTCGACCGACCCCTCGGTGGGAACAATTGACTCGATGGGCACCTTCACGGGCACGAAGAACGGTACCACGCGCATTGTTGCCGCGTGCGGCAGTTACAGCGACACAAGCGTCGTCAGGGTCGAATGCGCGACCGGCATCGCCAGTTTTGACCTCCTCGAAACACTGAGCGGATGGACGTTCGAAGGAGTGAACCTGGACACGCTGTTTGTTACACTCGCAACGGATCGGAAGTCGGCCGGCGATGTATCCTTCAGGGTGGATTACGCGTTCACCTATGATCCCTCCAAATCGGCATTCATGGTGTACCTCAACAAGGACCTGCTTGTGTATGGAATTCCCGATTCCATCTACCTTGATGTGAGGTCTGACGGACGCCGACACAGGCTCTACTACCGTTTTTCAGACACCGAGTCGGGGATCTACCGCGCTCTCGGAAGGAAGTATTTGAGCGACAGCGCCGCCTTCAGTACCATTGATGCGGTCATGACAGGACTGCCGCCACTGACAGGCACGAACCCGTTGACGTATCCGCTGACGTTGAAGAGGATTGAAATCCAGCTGGCGGGCGATTTCGTGACGGGTGCGACGACGTCGGGGACGATCTATCTGGACAATCTGAGACTGAAATATCCCGGCAGTGTTACCGGTGTTGAAACGGGGCCCCCTCTTCCCACCCGCTTCAGTCTCGAGCAGAACTACCCTAATCCTTTCAATCCGTCGACCACCATTCGATATGCGCTTCCCTCACGCATGCACGTGACACTCGGAGTTTACAATCTCCTGGGGCAGAAGGTGGTTGAACTGGTTCGCGGAGAGAAGGATGCCGGTCTCTATCAGGTTCCGTTCGATGCCAGCGGCCTCGCTTCGGGAGTGTATCTCTATCGGCTCCAGGCCCGCGCGGCTTCCGGGGGCCAGGCCGGGGACTTCGTACAGACGCGAAAGTTGGTGCTTGTAAAATAGGAGTGATGCCGCGGTCCCCCGCTCTTGTCGTGCCCACTCGGATCGCGTGGGGCAAGTTCGAGGTGGTTTTGGCTGGCTCAGGGCGGGACGAAATCCTGAGACCCTTCGACAAGCTCAGGGTGGAAGGGTCCCGCCCCTGCTACGCTGGAGGCCGATTCTGAGAAGATTCGGCCTCTTTTCTTTCGTGACCGAGGATTCAACTTGTCCTAATTGTTCTGATAAGGTTTGCTGGAGGCTCAGGCACGAACCGTATCCAAAACAGCTTTTGGATATTTCGCGGCGACACAAAGGAGCACACGTGCTGCGCCTTCCTTGTTCCCAGTTGCGAAGTGTTGCCGGACTGACGCGGCACTGGAACTTTCCCGGTTGTGAAGGCGTATCCCTCTGTGGGTCCTTTTCCCTGCATCCCCGGATGCATCCATGCATCTCGTACTGCCACCACCGGTTCTCTTCTGTCGCATCAAGGCATCTCGTCCAACGATGACCTGCTGGCGAACTATCGGCATACTTCTCCTCGCAGCACTGCTTATCAGTGCCTGCAGCGGCATCAACGAGGGAGAAGTGGACAGCCGGAGGTATCGGGTTCCGCCGTCAACGGAGGATGGCTGGGAAGTTGCCTCGGTCGCCGATGTCGGCATGAAGCAGGAACCGCTGGAATCGATGCTGACACGCCTCGAGACCCTTGGCGAGCATCGCATGCACAGCATCGTCATTGTGAAGGACGGGAAGCTTGTCTTCGAGCAGTACTATCCCGGACTGAAGTTCAACCTGGGCGAGTATACCGGCGGCACAGGGTACGACATGAACGATCTTCATGTGCTCTGCTCTGCAACGAAGAGCATTACCTCTCTGCTTCTGGGGATCGCGATCGACAGGCAACTTGTCCAGTCTGTGGACCAGCGCGTGTTTGACTTCTTCCCAGAGCACGCGGACCTGCTGGTTTCGTCTCCGGAGAAAAGCGCCATGACGATACGCCATCTGCTGACGATGATGTCGGGACTGGAATGGGACGATGAAAGTCTGCCGTACTCCGATCCCCGCAACGATCTGCACAGAATGTTCGTCAGCAGCGACCCCATCCGCTTTGTGCTCGCAAAACCCCTTGTCCACAGTCCCGGAGTTGTGTTTGACTACGATAAATGCGATACGAATGTGATCGGCGAGATCGTCCACAGAGCATCGGATCAGCGGCTGGATCGGTTCGCT
>CAYXMK010000288.1:0-3119 GCA_964465905.1 uncultured Ignavibacteriaceae bacterium
CGATGAGGATCGATGCCATCCCGTAGGGTCGGTTTTCATACGATTGCCGCCGCTCGTTCTTGACGACTTCCCGTTGGCCGTTCACTTTCTCGGGCGACATAGCATCCAGTAGATATCCCATCCGGTCCGATTCGAGGAACAGGGGAAGCTCGAGAGCGTTGCTGGGCACATTCTCCCAGTAGTTGGTCCGGTCACTGTTGGTGGATCCGTTGTTGTCTCCGCCGGCGGCCTCCAGCCACTCGTCGAATTTCCCTTCCGGCACGTTGCCGGATCCCTCGAACATGATGTGCTCGAACAGATGCGCGAATCCGGTTCGTCCGGGTTTCTCACGCCCCGATCCGACATGGTACCAGAGATTCACACTCACCGTCGGTACGGTGTGATCCTCGTGCAGAATGACGTTCAGTCCGTTAGGGAGGATGAACCGTTCGTACGGCACGGCGAGACGGACATCCTGCGCCAGCAGCGGCACAGCGGAGAGAAGAAGAACAAGGAACCGTTTCATATTGCCTCCGTGGGGATGAAAGCAAACAAGAGCATGTACGGAGCGTCAGTCCGGATGTTGCGCTCGCTGTTCTGTCAACCCGAGGATGCCCGGGCTGTGCCGGGCCGTTCCTCAGAAGAGGAATGGGATGAAGCGGCGTGTCCGGCCCATGTAGGCCTCGTACTCCGCCCCGAATCTTTGCACATTCTCGTACTCTTCCGTGCGGGCGGTCAATACGGCAAACGAGGTGAGCACGAGCACCGTCAGTGCAGAGAGAAGCGAAATGTCCTTCAGAAAGGCTCCCCAGCCGAGCGCGAGGAGCGAGGCGTAGAGGGGATGACGGATGTACCGGTAGGCACCCTCTTCTACGAGATGCGTTGTCTGCTCGAAATTTCCCTCCGGCCGTCCAAGCTTGTGCAGAAGAACAAAACCGTGGACGGCGAGGGCCAGCGACAGGCACAGCAACGTCCACGAGACTATCTGGCGGAACGACAACGGGTCGTCAAACCACACCTCTGCGTTGAGCAGGACAAGGATGAGAAGCGATTCGAAGACGAAGAAGCGGTGAAAGCCGTGCTTTCGCGTGTCGCGCAGGGAGCGTCGGGAGTAGAAGACGTTGATCAGCGTTCCCGCCAGGAAGAGAGCGATGTTCATGATCGTACCCCCGGGGAGCCGCGCCGACGCCCTCGCCGGTTTCCGATCACGGGCGGGGCGTGGTGCGCCGCGGAAGCATCAGTGCTGCAGACGGACATCAGAGGATCAATACGCCTGGTTGACGTCCAGCTCCTTCCAGCCCTTCCCCTCCCGCCGCAGGATCGCAGGACGCAGGCCGTACGGCTGCGGCATGACCTTCTGGGCGAAGTTCATCATCTCGATGCGGTTCGGCGTGAACTTGATGAGCACGTAGTCGTCGCTCTCGGGACCGCCGGGATAGAAGTCATTCCAGTACACCCGCCAGTACTTCCGCCGCAGTTCCAGGTTCTCCACCACCTCGGCCGTTCCCTGCAGCGTGACGTAGCCGGTTTCGCGAGGATCGAAGAATGCCAGCGTGACCTCGTTGTTCCGCCGAAGATCGCGGATCTTGCGGGCCCGCGGGCTTGCTCCGAGCCAGACAGTCATGTCGGCCTCGGGCTCGTACGGCTGCATCAGCCGGGCGTTGGGAGACCCCGATTCTCCCTGTGTGATGAAGAAGCAGTACTCTCCGTTCTTGATGGTGGAGCGTGCCGTTTCCAGAAGTCGTTGTTCCCGGGATTCCGTCATATTTCTTCCTTCCTCGCTGATGCTGAGGTTGCAGTTTGAACATTGTGAACGGGCATCTGATGCAAAGTACGGAGGAAGGAGTGCGGAAGCAAGACGTTGTGCCAGGCGAGAGCCGGCAGGTTGCATTCAAATGGAAACTTTGCAATACTGCTGATGCACGTCAGAAGGTGGCCATGCTCATGAAACCGGCTCATGTCCTCAAGCCGCGGCGGCTTCGCAAGGGGGATCTCATCGGCATCGTCTCGCCGGCGAGCGCTCCCTCGGCCGCGGAGAAGATCGAAAAAGGAGTGCGCTACCTTGAATCACTGGGGTACCGAACGCTCGTGGGAGACCATGTCTTGGACGAGCACGGGTATCTGGCCGGAACGGACGCTGACCGCATCGCCGATCTCAACGGGATGCTCAGGAATCGTCGTGTCCGGGCAATCATTGCCACGCGTGGCGGCTACGGTACACCCCGCATCCTCGGCCGGGTCGACTACGCGGCGCTCCGGGCCGATCCGAAGATCCTCGTCGGCTACAGTGATCTCACGGCGCTCCAGCTCGCTGCGTACCGAAAGACCGGACTGATCACGTTCTCAGGGCCGATGCTTGCCGTGGAGCTCTGGGAGCATCCCGATGCCTACACCGAGGAACACTTCTGGCGGGCGGTCACGCGCGCTGAGCCGATTGGTCCCCTCGTGAACCCGCCGGAAGAGCCCTCTCGAGCGCAGGGGAAGGGAGTGGCGCGGGGACGACTGCTCGGCGGGAACATGGCTCTGTACCTCTCACTCCTCGGCACTCCCTATGCTCCCGACCTCACGGGCAACATCCTTGTGCTGGAAGATGTCGATGAAGCTCCTCACCGGGTGGACCGCATGTTTGCCCAGCTCGACCATGCCGGTGTCCTGCGGCGAATCTCGGGGCTGGTCCTCGGCCGGTTCACGGACTGCGTGCCGAGCGATCCGTCGAAGCCGTTCCTGACGATCGAGCAGGTACTGGCGGAGGTCAAAGAACGGCTGAATGTGCCGCTGCTGGAGAATCTCCAGTACGGCCACCTTCCCCGGAAGCTGACGCTCCCGCTGGGAGCCCGTTGCCGCCTCGATGCGCGGTCGGGCGTCCTGGAGGTGCTCGAGTCGGCAGTGCGCGGTTAGCCGGAACCCGCTGGAGCGCGCCGTTTCGTTGACAATCCTGCAACTTCTCGCTACATTCTGACTGCTCTGGCCATCGTCATTCGAAGCCGTTGCAGATGAACATCGCCGTCTTTGCGTCGGGGCGCGGCTCCAACTTTCAGGCCATCCTCAACGCAATCCACCACCGGCTTCTGCCGGCCTCCGTCCGGTTACTGATCAGCAACAGCTCAGCGGCAGGAGCGCTGGATATCGCCCGCGCGCAC
>CAYXMK010000289.1:0-3062 GCA_964465905.1 uncultured Ignavibacteriaceae bacterium
CGAGGCGATTTCCGCATCGAGTTCGAGGATCCTGTCGGCCAGGATTCTCCGGGCTTTGGCCCGCTCCAGCACGGCAAGGGCGTGGAAAGTCCCGGATTGCGGGTCTTCCCACACCTCGGCGATCTCGGTCCCTTCCAGCGTTTTGACAAGCCCCGCATCCACCCGTGAGGTGGTCCGCTCCTTGATCTCACCCTGCGTTACCGCTCCCCGCGTTTGCAGAGACTCGACACGAAGCACTTCGAACTTCGAGGTGATGGTGACCCTGAAGATTCTGCCGATCGCTGCCCTCGCTTCGTTCTCAGCAGCGGTGCGCGACGAAGCGCTCCCGACGCCGGCAAGGTACTTCGCGTCGGAATAGGCAGAGCTTTTCCCCTTGACCCAATCCGGCGGTTTCGTCGTACCGCAGGACAAGAGCGTCAAGGCAACCAGCACGGGGATCGACTTCCGCATGGCTCTCCGTCAGTTCACGTCCGGGATGATCACAAACTCAACGGCTCCTCTCTTGACTTCGACTTCTCGTTCGAGGATCAACCCCTCTTCATCGCTTGAAACTCTCACCCGGTGATTCCCCGGCTGGACCCTCACCCTCGCAATCTGAATGTTGTCGGGAAGAGTCCTCCAGCTCCGGACATCGGCCTCCTCGCTGGCCCGGTAGAACAGGTCCGTGACAGCGCTGAAGAGCAGATTCGCGACCTCTGATTCCTCTTTCTTCTTGAACTCCGATTTGGCCTTCTCGGCGGCAAGGAACTTCATCACCGCTCGTCCGCCGGACTTCAGGTAGATCATCCCGATCCTGTCGTCGAGGGCTTTTGCGGCAATCGCTGTAATGTCCTCGCCGACCTCCGTCGGAACGGCCGACCCTGCAACTCCTTCTCCCACTTCAATCTCATACCGTCGCTTTGAGTATTCCCTGGGCCTGAACTTCGGCACAGCGACCGCAAAGGTATGGATGATGCCTGCCGTGTCTGGAATCGAGACGCTGAACGAGACTTCTTCCTTGATAGCTCCCTTGCCCGAATAAACGACGATGAAGAGGCTGCCGTTGCTGCAACGGGATTCATCGACCCCCCTGCGAAGCCGTCGTTCGAAGGCCTCCCGCTCTTCCTCGAAGCCCAGGATGGAAGCGGCACAGAGGAGATCATCTCCCAGGAACGACGGAGCACGGGTTCCAAAGAGTCTCTCGTACTCTCCGTAGGCCTCGTACGCGTTCCTGTAGGAAATGAACGCGTCGTTCAGTTCGCCCCCCGCCTCGTAGAGGACGCCCATGACGTACCTGATGAACGCGTCTTCTTTGTAGGAATTCTTTCCCTCGTAGGCCCTTGCGTACTCCCGCAATTTGACGTCGGCTTTCCGCGCCTCGACCAGAGCCGACTCCCACGCCCCTTGCTCGGCAAAATTGAGCGCCAGGAAGAGGTTCACGAGAACCTTTTCGTGATCTTCTCCTTCGTACGGGAGAAGATTGTCATTGATCGCGAACGATCCGGCCTCGGTGCTGACGCTCTTCGTATAGAGCTCCTGCATCCGTCGCTCGGCGTCGAAGAAGTGCCGGCTGCTTTCTTCAAATCTACGGCCGTAATGCTGCACCAGCCCCATCTCAAGATGGTAGAGCACGTCACTCGACCGGGCGTATTCCTCCCTGTTCCGTTCAAGGATCAGTGCCGCTTCGTCATAGCGGCCGCTTGAGACGTTCTGCTCCACTCCCCGATAGAAGCCGACGCTCATGGCACATCCCGAAGCGAGAACGACCACGAGCATCGCACAGAGACTGCAGGTGTGAAGAGGTGATCTCATGCGGCATGGCGGCGGGTCACAGCTTCAGACGATCCTGAGACACCAGTTTCTTGATCTTCTTCTCCCCGATCCAGACCTTCTTGTTGGTGCCGATCTCGACAAGCTCCAGGTTCACCTGGTAGAACCTCACGGTTCTTCCCCCCTCTTTGTCGATGATGGAGGAAATGTTCCCCACGAGCATGAAGTCGGCCCCGAGTTCCTGCCCCGGTCCCTTCTGGGTTTCGTCCGCGGCGTGCTTTGCCTGGTCCTTCACTTCCTGCCGGAGCTGGTCCCGCACACTGCCGGAAGCGACGAAGTCGATCGTACCGGAGTTCAGCAGAGTCCGTTCAAGATCCCGCACGAAGGTCTGGACATCGATGTGTTCGTGCGACCTGTTGGCAACCTTGCCGACGACGACAGCGGGCTTTCTGGCATTGACCGACCGGAACTCCTCGAGCCAGCCCTTCGCGAGCACATCGTTGACCATTTCCTTGGCGACCAGACGGGAGTCCGTGTCATTCCAGTCGCCGCTCACGTCGGTGACCGTGTCTTCACCGAGCCGGGTCACTTCGACCGAGCTGGAGCAAGACACCAGAAACAAAGCAAACAGCACTGAACTCGCACCGTGCGATCGTGTTTTGCCTTCTGTCATTCGTTTCATCATCCTTCACTCAAATGCGATAACGGCCGGAGTGTGCTGTTTCATTTCCGGCATCGCCATTCCTGCGTTGGCGTACATGTACGTCGGATCGCACACCGCATACTCCTTCCCATTGTGGGAGACGCGGTCGCCGGGAACCTGCGTGGAAAACCTCACCGCCGCGGCAACGTGACCAGGATAGTCGAGTCCGATCACATCGAGACCGAGCAGATTCCGGATCAGATAGGCAAGAAGGATCGACCTGTCCTCACAGTCACAGGCAGGATAGTACAGCACCTCGTCGGGAAACAAAGGTTTCTCGCGTCCGAACTGATCGGGGTCGGTCTGGTACGGAAAGCCGATCTGCACGAAGCGGAGGAGGAGATTCACGGCGTCTACTTCGCTCCGGCCGCGCACCAGCGGCGCCAGCGCGTTCAGAAGCGAGGATGAGGCCTCGCTCGACGGCATAGATCTGAAGTAGGCCGCGTATTCCACCTGGGGATAGTCGGCCGCGAAACTGACCACGCCCGTATTCGCCCGTACGTCGATGGAGAATTTCTCGCCCGAATAGTCGAACGCAATCCTGCGCGCCTTCGCGGCATTCGCGATCGCCGGCGCGGGGGCAAGGACAAAGCTCACCGGCGTTTCGGCT
>CAYXMK010000290.1:0-3045 GCA_964465905.1 uncultured Ignavibacteriaceae bacterium
CTCTGGAGCGTTCCTCATGTTCCGGCGGGCCGTTCGGGAGGACACCGGTGATTTTGATGAGCGGTTCTGGGCATTCTTCGAAGATACGGACTACTGTCTGCGTGCGCGGAGCGCAGGATGGGAGGTCGCGATCTGTCCGGATGCTGCAGTGACGCATGCTTCGGGGACATCGTTCCTGCAGGATGTACATCGGAGAAGGGTGGTCTGGAACGCGAGCCTTGACCGCTTTCTCAGAAAACACCATCCGGCACAAGCACCGATCTACCGCGTTCTCGTGCGGACGATATGGGGCATGGAGTTTCTGCAATCGTCGCTTGTGGCTCTCTTTGCCGGGCGGAATGCGCAGCGGGGATTGACTCCGGATCAATTTCGTGAGCTTCTTGCAAGCCTGCACGCGGATGGCTGACTCTATTTCCATTCTCGGTGTTCGTCTTTCGAACCTTTCGGGAGATGAGCTCCTCTGCCGCATCGGCGACATGCTCGATGGAGGGCGGCAGGTCAGGATCTTCTACGCCAATGCTCACGTCTTGAATATCGCCTGCGAACAGCCGTCGTTTCGGGAAGTGCTTGAAGGGGCCGACTTCATCTATCCTGACGGGATCGGAGTTGAACTCGCTGCGGCACTCTTTGGTGAACGGATTAAGGAAAACCTAAACGGAACCGACTTCATCCCGCGACTGCTGGAGTGGTGTGAACGGAGGGGAGCGAGCGTTTATCTCCTGGGATCGAAAGCCGATGTCGTGTCCAGAGCCGCCGAGCGTATGAAGGTACGGTATCCGCGGCTGGAGGTGCTGGGGTTTCACCATGGGTACTTTGACCCGACTGCCGACGATGTCGCAAACGAAATAAGGAGTTTGCGTCCTTCCGTTGTCCTGGTGGGCATGGGATCTCCCCGCCAGGAACTGTGGATCAGCAGAAACAGCACTGCTCTCCTCGCATCCGTATTGATCAGTGTCGGTGCCTTCTTCGACCACTACTCGGGTGCTGTCCGCCGGGCTCCACTCTGGATCAGGAAAGCTCGACTCGAGTGGCTCTTCCGGCTGTCCCTGGAGCCCCGACGCCTCTTTCGAAGGTATGTCATCGGCAATCCGCTGTTTCTGGTTCGCATCTTCAAAGCCTATGTTCTTCAGAGGATTCGCCGGCCGAAGTCTTCTTCTGCCTCGCCATGATTCTTGACCGTGTTTCCCGGGATGGGCGACCGCCTTGCAAATGGCCTCTATTTTTGCAAACTTTCGTTCCGCTTGCAGGACCGGTGGGTGGAAACGATCGGGAAGATGACGAAGATCGAATGAGATCGAGCTGGTCCTGAAGCCTGCTGTGGAAGTCCAGAAGCTCGTGAATGGCCGGTCCAGATCCGCTATCACACATCGATGAAAATCCGCTCCCTCATAGTCTTCCTTGCCGTCTACTCAACCCTCGAGCTGACTGCCCAGACCGTGGCCGTTCCGACGGGCCACGAGGCGTATGACTTTCTCCGTCGCATGGAGAGCAAACAGCTCATTCACGACTACCGCGATGCTGCACGGCCGCTCTCCCGCATGGATATCGCCCGGCACCTCTCGGTTCTCGAGAAGTGCGCAGAGAAGCTGACCTGGGTGGAACGGGAGCGCTTCGAGTTCCTCAAGACAGAGTTCAGTTATGAAATGGGATCGCTTGCCGGCGACCGGAATCCGTCCGACATTCGCTGGCACATCGCTTCGTTCCCCTTCGAAGGGGGCATCCTCAATCTCGATCCCAATCTGGATCTGTCCTACACGAAGTACGGCTCGAAGGATGTCAGTCTCCGGCGATGGGGGCTGCGTTCGTACGGCTACATCGACAAGCACTTCGGCTTCCTCTTCAACTTCCAGCATTCGCGCGAAATCGGGCCGGGCGTGGATGCTCTCAAGCTCCATTCACCGGAGACGGGCATCGTGATCGCGCGGGCGCTGCAGAGCGATATTATCGAGTACAACAACACGGATGTCCAGCTGGGCGCCACGTTTGGCTCCTTCGATCTCTCCCTCGAAAAGTTGCAGAATGTCTGGGGAGCGGGAGAGCGGGGGACGCTTATCTTCTCCCGCAAAGCACCATCTTATCCCCAGATCAAGCTCCGGGTACGGTTGACGGACTGGATGGACTTCGTCTATTTCCATGCCGAGCTTCATTCCAACGTGATCGACTCGGCCGCTTCGTACCATGCCGGTTCTTCCAGCGTGATCGACTTCTACCGGACGGTGTACCGCCAGAAATACCTCGCGGCACATCAAATCGAATTCACGCCGATCAACGGACTCGACATCTCCCTCGGAGAATCCGTCGTCTATAGCGATCGGGGTCCCCTGCTCATGTACCTAATGCCCATCATGTTCTTCAAGTCCGCCGAGCACTACAACCGTGACACGGACAACACGCAGATGTTCGGGACCGCCGATGTGACACTGCTCCGCGGAGTGAACCTCTACCTGTCTGTCTTCGTCGATGAGATCGTTCTTGAGACCCTCTTCAAGTCGGCGGAGGAAGGGGGGCGCCAGCAGGCAGGGTACACTGCCGGACTGCATACCTACGATCTTGGCGTCGATAACGTCGAACTGATCGCGGAGTATTCCCGACTGAATCCGTGGATGTATACCCATAAGTTTCCCGCGGTGACATTCACGAACAACGGCTATCAGCTGGGGCACTGGATCGGACAGAACGCCGACAATCTGTACTTTGAAGCGCGCTACCTCCCCACACGGTGGTTGACGATCAGCGGGTTCTGGGAGCGCTATCGGAAGGGAGGGGAGGAGGATGTCTCGCGGCAATACCAGTCACCACAGCCGTCATTCTTGTATGCTCCTCTACGGCTTGAGCGCTCTGCCGGGGGAAAAGTGCGGCTGCAGTTCGCCCGGGAGGCCTTTGTCGACCTCTGGGGGCGTGTGGTCTCGATCAGCGATGATCGCGCTCCCATCTGGAATGTGAGCAAGCAGGTGGAGTATTCACTGTCGTTGCGGTACGGTCTGTGGTAAGGACCGTCTCCGAGGTTCTCGTTGCAGGATCCCATCAAGTCCATGGTGATGCAGA
>CAYXMK010000291.1:0-3017 GCA_964465905.1 uncultured Ignavibacteriaceae bacterium
GGCGATCAAGCAGACGTGTGATATCGCCATCGAGCAGGTCGGGAATTTCGGCGGCACAGGATATGGGCGCAATTCGCTCGAGACGCTTGCCATGGGAATTCCCACGGTAACCGACATGACGCCCGACTACACGGCCTGGCTCCCCGAAAACCCGTTCGTCCTGGCAACGCCCGAGACCCTCTTCGAGCGCCTCCTGGAGCTTATCGACTCGCCTGACCTGCGCCGATCGAAGGCTCGGGAGGGCCGGCTCTGGGTCGAGAAATACCATTCCTACGAATCTGTGCATCGGCGGTTGATGGAGCTGTACCGCGACCATGGAATCTCCCCCCCTTCTTCCTGATCCCGAGACCCGGTCTTCCCGCCGGTGGTGGGTGTGGCTCCTTCCGGCCGTAGGATTCCTGCGATTCCTGAACCTCGGCTTCACTGATCTCCAGGCATGGGACGAGGCGCTCTACGCCGTGCGTGCAGAAGCTGTAGTTCGCTTCGGCGCATGGATCGACCAGACTCCCTACGCGATCGACGGACTCTACTCATCGCTCCACCCTCCGCTGCATGTCTGGATGACCGCCGTCTCATTTCTGCTCTTGGGGGTGGATGAGTTCTCCTCCCGCTGTGTATCGGCTCTGGCCGGTGCTGTCACACTGCTTGTGCTGTATGAGATTGGGAAGGAACTCCACAGCCGACGTCTGGGCGTCCTTGCAGCACTGATCTTCGGACTGAATCCCTTCGTGACGTTCTTTGCCCGGCAGGGTCAGTTTGACACCACCCTTGTCCTCTTCCTCTCGCTGACTCTTTTCTTTTCCTTGCGGCTTCTTCGTACCGGCCGCCGCGGCTACGCGCTGGGTGCCGGAACAGCCCTCGGCTGCGCGTTGATGACAAAGGCATATGTCGGGCTCGGCTTGCCGCTCGCCGTTCTTCTTGCGAGATGGATGGTCCCGCGCGACCAGCGAGACAGGCTCAGGTTCTTTGTGTTCAGTTTCTTCGTTGCGGCGGCCGTTGCACTTCCCTGGTACCTGTTCATGCAGGTCCGGCACGGAGGGACTGATCTCCTCTTTTTCTTCCGGCAGTCTGAGCTGCTGCAACGTTCGCTCTATGGCATCGAAGGCAACGTCAAGCCGCTTGAAGTCTTCTACTTCGTCAACCAGCTCTTGGTGCAGTTTTCCTTCGGGACGGTATGGTTCATCGTCGGGGCCTACGATTTCTTCAGAGAACGGAAGCTGGAATGGATGCTCCCGCTTGCGTGGTTCATTGTTTTCTTTGTCGTGTTCTCCATCATGCGAACGAAGCTTGCGGTGTACATCCTTCCCATGCTCGTCCCGATTTCGCTCCTGGCGGCTTATGGTCTTCTGGAGTTTCCATTCCGGGAGTTCAGGCCAAGCACGGTGTTCATCATCCTGCTGGCGACCGGAGCTTCCCTCCTCTGGAGTGCCAGTCAATCCCTGAGGAATTTCGTCAAGGACGCACTGCAGGCTCTGCTGGCCTTGCGCTTTCCTCCTTCCGACGTGCTTATCGCCCTTGTCGTTCCCGCGGTGATCCTGGTCCTGATTGCCCTGGGGATGTTACTGGTTGCACAGCGGATCTCACCGGCGCGAACCCAGATGATTCTCATTCCTGTGCTGCTTGCAGTGTGGGGAGTGGTCTCTCTGGCGGACATTCTGGTTCTCGATCGTTACCAGTATCGTGATGGAGCGGCCGAGTTTGCGCGCTTCCTCCAGTCGCACAATGCTTCGTCGCTGATCGTGGCCGGCTACGAGCGCAATCCGCAGTTGACGTACTACTTGCGTGGAGCGGACATCGGTTGGCGCGGTGATCTGCAGGTACGGAGGATCATTCCTCCGCGTGACTCTGTGCGCTACCGGGAATGGCTGGAGCGCGAGACGTATGGCGAACCGCCGAACACGCTGGTGGTTTTCGAGAAGGACAAGTTTGTTCGGTATCGAACTGTTGTTCCTGAGCGCTTCGTGCCGGAGGGGTGGCGACGGGTGTTTCGGAGCCGACGCTATGAGGTGTACCGGCCGGAATTCTCCTCGGACGTGGCTGGTATCCCGGCGCCTTCGCCAATCCACGGTGAAACCACGATTTCGTGCGGTATTGACCGCGCCTGCGTTTGCCCAAGACCGGATGCTTTCTTGACAATTATCAATCGACTTTCGTATATTTGGCCGGGCTCATCCACTTAATGTTCAACGCGTGTACCACGTGAGTTTCGGAAGGAGGTGAAGCTCGGCCAACTCCCTCTCCCACGTCTGTATTCTGTCTCACCAATGTTTCACTTGCATTCGGTGAAAGGAGACTCCGATGGCATTCCGATTCCACATTCTCGTTGTTCTCTTCTGCTTCGTTGCCGCTGTACCGCTCTATCCTCAGGGAACGACCGTCATCGTGGAAGGAAAGGTTCTCGACAATGAAGGTCAGCCCGTTCCGTTAGCGAACGTCGTGATCAAAAACCCCGAGACGGGGTTCCTACGCGGCGCGAGCAGCGGAACTGACGGCCGCTACACGATTATCGGTATTCCTCCCGGCACGTACACCGTAGAAGTCAGCTACGTTGGATTTCGTACGGTCCGGCAGGAGAATATGCGATTCCTGACCGGTCAGCGCCCGACGCTTGATTTCACACTGACGCCCGAAGCCGTTCAGGTAGGTGAAGTGGTGGTGCTTGGCGCACGATCTCAGCAGTTCGAGCTGAGGCGACTGGATGTTTCCACTGCCGTGGTCCAAGAGCAGATTCAAGCGCTGCCGCTCAATTCCCGGAGCGCGCTGAACCTTGCGGGGATTGCCCCCGGCATTCGCAGTTATGCGGCCGTGGCGGGGCGATCGCTTCCTTCGGCGGGATCCCTTCCCGATCTCCGGTTCATCAATTTCTACGTCGATGGAGCCGAATGGAAGAGTTTCTTCAACGGAAACATCGTCGGAATTCCCCAGACCGGGTCACCCCTTCCGCAGGAGGCGATTCAGGAATTCCGCGTCATCGTCAGTCCCTTTGACGCGGAGTATAACCGGGGCGGTGCCTGGGT
>CAYXMK010000292.1:0-3006 GCA_964465905.1 uncultured Ignavibacteriaceae bacterium
GTGGATGCCGGTTGCGGACCCGGCCGGGTTACCATTCCTCTGGCGCGGGCGGTCGGGACGGAAGGGATGGTGGTGGCGATTGATCTTCAGCCGCGCATGCTGCAGCGGGCGAAGAAGAAAGCCGAAGCGGCAGGCCTGACGAACATCAGGTTCGAGCAAGCATCCATCGAGGGAGGAGTGCTGGAGAGCAACCTGTACGATCGTGTGCTGCTGGTGACGGTTCTGGGGGAGATCCCGGACCGACGGGCCGCCCTGCGCGAGATCTATCGGGCGCTCAAGCCGGGAGGGATATTATCCGTCACGGAAATCGTCTTTGATCCGCACTTCCAGAGTCGCACGTCCATTCTGAAGCTTGCGAGCGGAGTGGGGTTTCGGCAGAAAGCCTTCTTCGGAAACCGATTTGTCTTTACCCTGCATCTGGAAAAGCCAGCAGGGAGGGATGGGCCGGAGATGTCGTTGGCAGAGGATCTGCGGAGCAGTACGAGGTGAGGCAGACCTGGCAGAAGACGCAAAGCCCCGATCGCGTGGCGGTCGGGGCTTTGATGCTTCTTGAACTGCGTTTGTGCGCTCAGGCGGGCTTTTCTGACTTCTCCGCCTTCTTGGTGGAGAGCTTCAGCGGGAGGTAGAGCGGGCAGAATCCCATAGCGCTGGTCAGCAGGAAGACGATGGCGAACAGGCCGAGGATGGTTGCTGCCAGGCCGGTGATCTGATCCGTGAAGTACAGAACGGCGATGATGATTGCGATAAGGGTTCGGAGAACCCGGTCGATTGTACCCATGTTTTGCTTCATCAGGATGCTCCTTGGAGTGTTGGGAATGAATGATTAAGACGTTTTGGGTCCGTGACTGATCATGAGATGCTTCCAGTCGTCGGAAGGATTCAAAGGAATCCGGGTGGTCACAGAGTAGAACACAGGACGAACGAGAAACGTGCCCATGGTGGCAGGGATTTACCGCCCGGCCGGCGTCTGTTCCTCGGTCATTCTCCGAAGCTGTCGGGCGGCATCGAGGCGCTGGGTTTCCTCTCGCAGACTGGAGGCGGGGAGGGATACAGCCCGTTCGAGAAGCCGGACGGCCTTCTCCGTTTCCCCTTTGGCGCGATACGTTCGTGCGAGTTCGGCATGGGCAAAGATATTGTCAGGCGCGAGGGCAATGGCGCGCAGGAGCATAGCCTCCGACTCTGAGAGCGTCCCTACAAACTCGGTACCGAACACCGTTTTGACGATAGTTTGCTCAAGCCAGCTCAAGCGGGCTGCTTCACGGTAGAAGATGCCGAGCACGATATACGCGGGAGCGAAGAGCGAGTCCATCGCCACCGCCCGCAGGGCGTACTCCTGCGCCGCCTTGCCGAGCCGTATCCTTTCCCGGACCCCCTCGTAGCGGGCGAGACTTCCATTGCAGAGTGCAAGCCAGAAGTAGGTCTCGGCCCTCTCGGGATGGTAGCGGAGGAGTTGCTCGGCGTAGATGAGAGATTGCCGGTGGTAGGATTCCCCTCCCCCCGCTTCGCGCAGGGCCAACCGGCCTAGATCGCTGTAGAGTCGGGTGAGCCGCGTAAGCACCTCGAACGCTGTGGGAGCTTCTCTGTAGGCGGCTTCGTATTCCCTCAGTGCAGCCAAGTTGTCATGACTGCGGTACAGGTGATCTCCCCGCTGAAGGTGTTCACCATAGCGTTCAGAGGCAGCTGCCGACAAGCTGACGAACGCGGCAAGAAAGAGAAGAGCCCTCACGTCTCGGATTTCCTGTTGGTTTTCAATTCTGAGAATACTTCACGAACAGAAGGTACGGCTCATTCCGTGCATTTTCAAATGTTCCGCCGACACCTTCAGGGATTCGGCCCAGCGCGTTGACATTCGACCGTCTAAGCAGTACACTTTTCCCACGTTCCAACCCCCCGTTGCACGAGCGGAGGTTTCCATGTCGGAGCTTGCCACGATGGAGTTGCTCTGGTTCCTTGCCGGTCTTGCACTGATTCTTGCGGAATTGTTTGTTCCGGGGTTTGTGATCATCTTTTTCGGTCTCGGCGCGTGGATCACGGCCTCGCTGATCGCGCTGGGTATCATCGAGTCCTTCAATACTCAGCTTCTCGTCTTCATTGTCTCTTCCCTCGTCACGCTGCTCCTGTTCCGTCGGCAGGGGAAGCACTATTTCGAGGGGAGGGTTTCCGGCAAGGTTGGTGCCGCGCACTCCATGGAGGATGTTCGTGGGGAGCGGGCAGTCGCGCTGACGGATATCCACCCCAACAAGCTTGACGGAGAGGTGGAGTTCAACGGCAGCACCTGGAAAGCGGTATCCGACGTCGAGATCAGGAAGGGATCAACGGTAGAGATTGTGGAGCGCAACAATCTGGTTCCGACGCTGAAGCCGATCGGCTGATGCGCGCGCAGCGGGAGAAGCGTGCTCTGATTGCCGAGTCGGAAGGGGACAAGCAGGCCAAGATCAACCGCGCCGAGGGGGACAAGCAGGAGGCGATCGCCCGGTCGGAGGGGGAGAAGATGAAGCGGATCAACGAAGCGGAGGGGCGTGCGCAGGAGATCGAGCGGGTGGCGATGGCGACGGCCAGGGGGATTCGGGAGATTGCCCGTGCGATCAACGAGCAGGGGGGTATTGACGCCGTCAATCTGCGCATTGCGGAGCAGTTCCTTCTCGAGTTCGGCAAACTCGCGCAGACGAACAACACAATGATCATTCCGTCGAACCTGACCGACATTGCGGGTGTGGTGGCAACCGTCAGCAGGATTTTCAGCACGCTGAGCCAGCAGACCCCTGCGGCAGCGGCGGCCCCGCGCCGATAGGGTGCGGTGCTGTCTGACGGGAAGGCCCTCCCGGAAACTCCGTCCGGATGGAGGAAGGAGGCGAGCTGTCATGGCAGAACTCGATCGTGACCGATGCCTTCACCTGATGACCGAGATTCTCGGTCTCCTCAAGACGAAGAATCAGCATGAGGAAGTCTTCCACCTCATCATCGACCGGATCGTGCGCATGTATCACTGTCAGACCTGCGCGATCG
>CAYXMK010000293.1:0-2995 GCA_964465905.1 uncultured Ignavibacteriaceae bacterium
GTGGTCCTTGAAATCCCGTATTCCATCAGGCCTCTCCGCGCGACGATCCCTGCTCCCGTGCCGCATCGTCAGAGCGGGGTGGGCCGGGAAGCTTCTTCGAACCCCGGGGCAGCAGGAGCGCTCCGATCGCGGCGCCGTACGCCGTGCTGATCCATGGATTGCTGGTCATCGGGCACGTGCCGCTGACGCAGCCGATGGCAGCGTAGTAGACGTAGCCGCCCAGCGCGCCCACCAGCACCGGCCACATTCTGAGGATCTTTCCCGTCAGCGTCCGAGATTGCTGAACTTCCATTCGGCGATTCCTCCCTTCATGTTGGCTACCGAAAACCCCGCCTTCTGCAGCCGGATGGCCGCCTCCATGCTCCTGCTTCCGGTCTGACAGTAGCAGACGATCTCGCTCCCCTCATGTTGACGAAGCTCCTCCAAACGCCGCGTCAATTCATGGAGTGGGATATGCACGGAACCTTTGATGTGCTGCTCCCTGTGCTCCGCGGGGGTGCGTACGTCCAGCAGCACGATCGGCTGTCGGCCCGACAGCAGGTCGCGCACTTCCTGCGGACTGTAATGGTTCACGGAACGATGCCGCAGGTACCGCCGGAGGTACATGGCGGCTACGAGAGCGAGGAGCAGACCGAGGAAGAGCTCCGGTATCGTCACGGTTCCCTCACATGTTCAACGGGGTTGCCGGCTCTGTTCCATCCGACAATGCCCCCCGTCATGTACACCGTGTCAAATCCGTGTGCGGCCAGGAAGTGCGCAGCCGCTGCGCTTCGATTCTGCGTGCGGCAATACACGACGATCAGCTTCCCGCGATGTTCTTCCAGTTCTCCGATCCGACGCTCCAAGTCCTGAAGCGGCACGAGCAGAGAGCCAGGGATGAAGCCGGTTTCGCTGGCAGTCTCCGCCGGAGTCCGGACGTCGAGAATGACCGGAGCTTCTCCGTTCGACAGCATTTCCTGCACTTGTGCCACGCTGACAGCTTTCACAGTCCCTCCGCGCTCAGGGGGTGTCGTCGACACAACCGCCGCCGAAACAACCGAAATCAGGCTCGCCAGCACGATCACGGGGCCGACGTCCTTGCAACAACGAAGAAGTGAGAGGCATTCAGACTCCCCTGTTCCAGGATCACGAAGTCCTTGAGAAGACTCACGACCTCTTCCTGACCCATCCTCTCGTCCATGGCCGGTCCATGCTCCTCCTGCTGTTTCTTCCAGTCGATGACCAGAAGAGTGGCGTTCGGTCGCGCAATCCTGCCGACTTCTCGGAGGAATCTCAGCGGATCCTCATTCTCGTGCATCACAAACGCCAGCAGGACGAAGTCGGCTGTGTGATCCGCCAGCGGAATCCGGTATTCTGCAGAGAGGACCGGCAGCATATTCGGCGGGATGCCCTGGGCTCGCAGGCTTGCCAGCATCTCTGCCGACATGTCCACGGCAAGAACTCGCCCCGAGGTTCCAACGATCGACGCGGCAGCGCGAGAGAAGAAACCGGTACCGGCGCCAATATCCGCCACCGTCACCCCTCTCCGCAATCCGAAGCGACGAAGGGTCTCTTCCGGCTGCAGCTGCTCGTAGCGATCGGGCCGCTCGAGCTTCTCGGCCCGCTCCGGCGAGAACTTGTGCATGGTCAGTGTCCTGCCGGCTGTATCAGTTGAGTCCGCACGACCCGCCTCCGCAGCATCCACCTCCCGATCGATCGGAAGAGGAGACGTTGGAACGCGATGAACCGACCGGCGAGACGCCGGGCACGGACATCAGGCGTTTGTGGTTTCTGGAGCCGCAGGATGGGCAGACAACATCCTCGAGCACCTCTCGGACCTTGTGGTAGACCTCGTAGGTCTCCCCGCAGTCGCTGCATCGGTAGTCAAAAATCGGCATTGTTTCGCTCCTTGCCTGACACGCACGTTGGAACCGAAATCGGCGAGGCAAACGGCCTCCCGGTGAACATGAGATGCATCAAACACCTGCAAAGATTCAGAGGCGGGGGCATCCTCCTCAGCGCGAGAGAACGCTCCGTCGGAGCGAATTCATCACGCTCTCATGCAGATTGGAGGGTGTGCGCACGCGGTACGTTCTGTAAAGCTTGACCGTCTTCCGGAGAGAACGAAGATAGGAGGAGCACTTCGGACACTCTGCAAGGTGGGCCCGGATTTTACGACAGGCGGGGGAGTCCGCCGCCATCTCGATGTCATCGCAGACATACTTCAGGACTTCGTTGCAGGAGATCCGCGGCTTAGGGCTTCGTCGCTTCATCGCTGTGTTCTCAGGTACGGTTCAAGTTCGTTCTTCAGGAAGATGCGGGCCCGGCGGAGTCTGGATTTGACAGCCGGCACGCTGAGCTTCAGGATCCTGGCAACTTCCTCCGCTGTCAGGTTCTCGACGTCCCGCAGTACGAAGACTACGCGATAGTCGACGGAGAGCTTCATGATCGCATCATCCAGCACCTTGCGCAGCTCCTCCGACAGCACCTTCTGCACGGGGGAGTCAAGATCCTGCAGCGGACCTGCCGTTTCTGCTCCTTCCCCTTCCGCCGTCTCGTCGATACTGATGGAGGATTCGTCCAGTTTCGTCTTCCGGCGCTTCATCAGGCAGTTGTTAACCACGATCGAGTAGAGCCACGTGGTGAATTTGGACCGGCTGTCGAACTGCTTGAGCTTGAGGAAGACGTTGATGAACGTGTCCTGGACGGTCTCCGTGGCTTTGACCGGGTCGCGGCACACCTTGAACGCGAAGCTGTAGACGGTCCCCTCGTAGCGCCTCACCAGTCTGGCAAACGCCCGCTCATCCCCTGCACGCGCTTCGCGCAGAAGCACCGGATCGATATCCGGCGAAGGTGCACGGTGGGCTTTCATAGCATAGGATGCAGGAAGATGGAAGAAGGATTCGGCTTCCGACGCCGTCCTCGATTTCGACGGAAACAGAACAGAAAGCGAGAGCCGACTTCCTCAGCCGGCTCAGAGCGCACCCGGAAGTGCGTGACAATCCCGCTATCCAGC
>CAYXMK010000294.1:0-2995 GCA_964465905.1 uncultured Ignavibacteriaceae bacterium
GTTCCCCGCCGCGTCATAATAGAATTCAGTAACATGTTCCTCCGCATCGACGCGGCGCGCCGGCTGATCGAACAGGTTGTACGTCCAGGTCGTCACATGGTCGTCTGTCACGTCGTTCTCGACGACCTGCTGCGTCATCCGATTGGCGGTTGCTCGAGCAGGAATCCATCGTTGAGGGACGCTGGTCGGAATTCCGGATACCGGGATGGGAATCGGCCCGCGTCGTCGTGCGTATCGTGGTGGAGAGGGGCAAAGCGTTGAGCCGATGGTCCATGGAAGTGTCCGGTGCAACGAACGTGCGCATCGATCATATCACTTATCCCGTCGTCGACGGTATCAAGGTCTCCAAGGAGACCCGCTTCGTCCTTCCGCAATGGATGGGACAGGTGACTTACGACATGAGCAAGGTGTTTTGGCTGCAGGATGGATCCCCCCGACGACGCGAATGGACGTACCCGGGAACGCTCAGCATGCAATGGCTCGCGTTGTATGGCGAGCGCCGGCCCGACCTCTATGTGGCGACAGATGACACAACCTCGGTCCGGCGTCAGTTTGTTCTGACGGGGAGCAGACCGGAAGCACTGACGCTCGAAGTGGAGCATCCTCTGGGACACGACCCCGCGTCCGGATCATCCTTTCGCATTCCCTGTGCAACGGTTCTGGGCATCTTCGAGGGAGACTGGATGACGGCGGCAGAGTTGTACCGCTCATGGGGAACGAAACAGTACTGGGCAAGGGAGAGCCGCCTGGTCCACGGCCGGGTACCTCGATGGGCACGCGAGACAGGATTGTGGATTTGGAACCGGGGTAGATCGGAGTTGGTTCTGAAACCCGCCCAGCGCCTGCAGGAGCTTACGCCGTTTCCGATCAGCGTCCACTGGCACTGGTGGCACGGCTGTTCGTACGACGCTGGTTTTCCAGAATACCTTCCGCCTCGGGAAGGATCCGCTTCATTCAAGGCTGCCGTTGCGGAGGCGAAAAGCAAAGGCATCCATAGTATCGTGTACATGAATCAGCGGTTGTGGGGGATCAACACGAAGAGCTGGGAAGAACGAGGAGCGGAGCGGTATGCGGTCAAAGATGCTGCGGGGGCTATCCTCAGTGAGGTGTACAATACGTTCACGGGCGAAGCGTGCGCCCCTATGTGTCTGGCCACCACCTTCTGGCGCGATACCTATGCGTCCCTCGCGGACACCGTTGTCAACCAACTGAACGTCGACGGGGTGTACATGGATCAGGCGTGCGCCACACTCCCCTGCTTCGATCCTACGCACGGACACCCCATCGGCGGAGGCAGCTACTGGGTGGAGAGTTTTCGGATGCTGACGGACGTGATCCGGGAACGCACGGAGCACAATCCGGATGTGCTCCTGGCCGGCGAAGGCGTGGGAGAGGCCTGGATGCCGCATCTGGATCTCTTCCTTGCTCTGCAGGTGAGCAAGGAACGGTATGCCACTCCCGATGACGGATGGGAACCGACCCCGCTCTTTCAGTTCGTCTACCATCCCTTTGCACTGACGTATGGAAACTACTCCTCTCTGACCCTTCCCCCGTACGACGATCTGTGGCCTGCTCAATTCGCGCCGAAGGAGCCGCTCAAACTGCTCGACCGAACCTACAGCCGACAGTTCTACCTGGAGCAGGCGAGAGTCTTCGTCTGGGGCCAGCAGCCCACCATTGCGAACTTCATGCCTACTCACATCGTCGATCGGTCCGAGGAAATCCGCTTCGTTCTTGATCTGGCGTCGCTCCGCCTCAAGGCACTGAAGTACCTCCAACACGGGACGTTTCTTCGACCTCCCACCATCGAGGCACCCAACGTGTCCATCCCTCTTTCCCGTCTCTCAATCTATGCGGGGCAACGGGAGGGTCAGACTGCCTGGGAACGATCCTACGGGGGTGTTCTCTCGAGCGCCTGGAGGGCTGACGACGGGAACGTGGCACTTGTCTTCGCAAGCATCCTCGATACGGCTCTCTCGGTTCCGTATGCGGCAGATCTCCGTTCCTACGGCCTGCCGACGAGCGGACGGATCGTGCGTCTTGATCAAGACGGGGAACGGAACTTGGGAGAGTTCGATGCGGGATTCTTCCGGGGGACGGTCACGCTCCGTCCTCGGGAAGCCTGCGTCCTGGAATTTCGAGCTGATCGATGGTAAGCGTCGGCGCTGACCTCCTGCTGGCGAAGCACGGCGATCCCCTGAGGGATCGGAACGTCGGTTTGATCACGAACCATTCGGCGTTACTCAGCGACGGCCGCCATCTCATCGAGGCCCTTCGGGCGTCCCGTCTGTGCCGACTCGTTGCACTCTTCGGGCCTGAGCACGGTATACGAGGCGTGGTTCCCGATCGACGACGACTTCGCCATGCCGCTGATCGCAGGCTCAGTATTCCAATCTACTCCCTCTTTGGGCGTGCCGTCAAACCGACAGCAAAGATGTTGCGGGGGATTGACCTCCTCTTGTTCGACCTCCAGGACGTCGGTGTTCGCTTCTACACGTATAGCACAACGCTGGCACTCTGCATCGAAGCGGCGGCTGAGCACGGAGTGCCGATCCTCGTCCTGGACAGGCCGAATCCCATCACTGGAACACGGGTAGCAGGTCCCGTACGAGACCCGGCACTGAGATCGTTCGTCGGATGGCTCCCCGTTCCCGTTCGACACGGGCTCACCATCGGCGAGATGGCGCAGATGATCAATGGAGAGGGGTGGATACGATCCAGACAGTCCGCACAACTCCGGGTGCTTCCTTTGAAGGGATGGCGGCGGAGCATGTGGTTTGATGAGACAGGACTCCCATGGGTCGGCCCCTCGCCAAGTATCCGCACCCTCGCCACGGCGATCGTCTATCCAGGCACCTGTCTCTTCGAGGGCACGAACGTCTCCGAAGGTCGAGGTACGGAGCACCCATTCGAGCTCATCGGCGCGCCGTGGATTGACGCGCAATCGTGGGCTCGTGCGGTTGCCGCCGCAAGAGTCCCGGGCATGGTCGCTGAG
>CAYXMK010000295.1:0-2948 GCA_964465905.1 uncultured Ignavibacteriaceae bacterium
CCGACCCGATTCCCCCGCCGGCTCCGGTAATCACGACGATTTTCTCCGCGAAATTCATGCGGGCTCCTCCTCAGGGCCAGCGATCGGGCTAAAGCCCCCATCCATGGGTGGTCAGCGCCTCAATGCTGCGCAGGATGGATTCCTGGCCCTTGCCGGTATCGAGGATCTCCAGGATGGAGAGGCCGCGATAGTCCGTCTCCCGCAAGATGCGGGCCACCCTTCCGAAATCGATGTTTCCCTGGCCGATGGGAAGATGGCCGCGCACGTGCGGCGTCGAATCGGAAAGGTGCAAGTGGACAAGATGAGGGCGCACGAGCTCCAGTCCTGCCAGCGCATCTTCGACCACGTTGGCGTTGGCGGTGTCGTAGGCAATTTTCAGGCGGCTGCTATTCACGCGTTCCACCAGCTGGACCATCTGACGGGCCGTGTCGACGAGGTTCCAGCCGTTCTCTAGCCAGATGGTGACATCCCACCGCTCGCAGGCATCCACGATCGCGGCAAGGCTGTCCAGGATCAGGGTCAGAGAGTGCTCGAACGGGGGCGCGATCAGGGGATGTCGCTTCCCAGCCGACAGCACGACAATCTGGGCTCCCAACGCATGGCACACCCGCACCGTCTCGCGAATCTGATGGACGCTCTCGCGTCGAATCCCTGGATTGGTGCTGGCGATGCTGATATCCAGGAATGTTGGATTCAAGGCAACAAGAGTCAGCTCGCGCTCTTCACACAGGCGCCTGACATGGGCGCATTGCGCGGCGTTCATGTCGCCGATCCACATGTGCGGCGGGGTCGTCATCACCTCGACATACCTGACGCCCATTTCTGCGATGGTCTCTAAGGCATCGCCCAGCGAGCACTCCCACAAATACTTGTACGTGGCGACCCCCAGGCGGAACGCCATCAGAGCGTCTCCTCTTCGAGGGATGCAAGTTGGGCGCGCTTGCGGAGCAGCCACGGAATGACCGCAATCCATACCACCGTGAGACCCAGGAACGCCGCGCAGATCGGCCGTTCAACGAATATGGCCAGCGATCCGAAGGACATCTGCATGGAGTTGCGCAGCGCGGTCTCCAGCATGCCCCCCAGGATGTACCCGAGGATGAGCGGCGCCAGGGGCCAGTTCGTTTTTCGCATGACATATCCCAAGACGCCGAATGCGAGCGCGATCCAGACATCGAACAGGGAGTTGCGCGGCGAGTACGCGCCGACAATACACACCCCCAGGATGAGCGGCGCCAGGAGCCGGTATGGAACTTTGCTGATGCGCGCCCAGAGTCCCACCAAGGGCAAATTCAAGACGAGCAGGATGATATTGCCGATGTACATGCTGCCGATGACGGTCCAGGCGAAGAGGGGGGTCTTCTGGAAGAGCGTGGGCCCCGGGGTAAGTCCGTACATCATCAGCGCGGCCAGCATGATGGAAAACGCCGGACTCGTGGGAATGCCCAACGCCATCAAGGGGACGAAGCCGGCCATCACCGTGGCATTGTTGGCGGCCTCCGGCCCGGCAACGCCTTCGATCGCGCCCTTGCCGAATCGTTCGGGAGTTCGCGAGACGCGCTTCTCGACGTCATAGGAAATGAAGGTCGTCACCGGGGCAACGACGCCCGGCAGGAGGCCGAGCAGATACCCGATGATGGTGCCCCGCGCCGCCCCCTTGAGGCCGTTCTTGAGGTCGTCGCCCCGCGGGGTCATCTTTCCCAGTTTTCCCTCGAAGATCTTCACGACCCCGAGGTCCAAGGACTGGAGGACTTCGCCGATGCCGAACAGCCCCACGCAGATCGCCACCAGGTCGAATCCCCGCATCAATTCCACCGTGCCAAAGCTCAGTCGGGCGGTTCCGGTCAACTCGTCGACCCCCACGGATGTGAGAAACATGCCGAGCAGGACGGCCGCCAGCGACTTGAGCACGGAACCCGTCGACAGGCTCACCAGCGAGGTCAGGCTGAACAGAATGAGGCCGAAGTACTCCGGGGGGCTGAACAGGATCGCCGCGTTGGCCAGCATGGGAGCGATGAAGGAGATCACGATCGCGCCGAATGTGCCGGCCATGAAGGACCCCACGGCGGAAATCCACAGCGCCTGTCCTGCCCGTCCCTGGAGGGTCATTTGGAAGCCATCCAGGCATGTGGCTACCGAGGAAGCCTCCCCAGGCATGTTGAGGAGGATGCTGGTTGTCGATCCCCCATAGGCCGCACCGTAGTACAACCCGGACATCATGATGAGGGTCGCCGTCGGACTGATGACCGTGGTGAGGGGGAGCAGGATAGCCAGGGTCGAGGCGGGGCCCAGGCCAGGCAAGACGCCAACCGCAGTCCCCAGGATGCAGCCGACGAGGCAGTAGAACAAGTTCGATACGGTCAAGCAGTTCGCGATGCCATCCAGGATGCTCAAATCCATGCCTGCTCCTTGGCTTTCCCGCCAGCGCAAAACCGGGAGCTATGCTATTTGAGGCCAAAATCCAACCCGAAGAGGCCGGGAGGAAAGAACATTCCCAAAGCGTGCTGGAAGAGCAAGAAGAAGACGATTCCTATGCATCCTCCCAGGAGGACATTCAGCCCCTGAGACTTCGTCAGCTTGAAGATCGTGAAATTCAGAATAAAGAAGATCATGGCGGGAAAGAGGTATCCGAGAATAGGAATGAGAAAAATATTGAGTGCAGTCAGCGCAACCGTGAGGATCATGGCTTTCGTCTTGGGTTGGCCTTCGGCGCCCTCGGGAACGGCCGCCGGGCTCGGCTCGCTTCGCGCGCGGCGCATCTCGCTGACCGCATAGGCGCAGGCCACGATCACGAGCGCCAGCCCGATGCCGAACAAGAAATTGCCTGCCCCGATTCGGTCATAGACTCCCTTCGGCCGGTTGATGTGCTCCAATCTCAGGCCTTCCACGACAGCGGTTGTGCCGAGTCCCGCGAGGACCAGGAATTCAATGATCGGCTTCAGGATCCC
>CAYXMK010000296.1:0-2928 GCA_964465905.1 uncultured Ignavibacteriaceae bacterium
CGACATTTCGCTTTTCGGCTACGACCTCACCCGCTGGTTCGTGTTCAATGTTGCCGACGCCAGCGTCTCGCTCGGCGTCGTCCTCCTTCTCTTCTTCCACCGACATCTGACCCGCGGGGACGAACCCCTCGCCGTAAGCCCCGCGCCGTCCGAAGCGGCTCAACCGGAGGCGCCGGGAGCTGTGAGTCCTGCCGCGCAGAAAGTCCCCGAGCCATGACGGAGCGCGACGACGCGTCGGCCGAACGGGCGCAGATGCGCATCGTGGTTCCCCCCAAGCAAGCCAGAATCCGCCTCGACGTCTACCTCAGTCGCCAGGTCCAGAATGCCACTCGGACGAAGGTCCGGCAGGCCATTCTCGACGGCTACGTTCGGGTTGACGGCAGAACCGTGAAGCCAAGCCACGCGGTGACGGGAGGCGAGGTCATTGATATCACCCTCCCGCGCCCGCCGAAGCCCAGGGCCGAACCCGAGCCGATCCCGCTGGCCATCGTCTATGAAGACGAACACCTGCTGGTCGTGAATAAGCCGGCAGGGATGGTGACGCATCCGGCCTATGCGCACTACTCCGGAACGCTGGTCAACGCCCTCCTGCATCACTGCCGCTCCCTCTCGTCGGTGAATACGGAACTCCGGCCCGGTATCGTCCATCGGCTCGACAAAGAGACGAGCGGTCTCATGGTGGTGGCGAAGAACGATGCGGCCCACTACGCTCTCGCCAGGCAGTTTTCCGCACGAACAATCGATCGCGAGTACTGGGCGCTCGTGTGGGGTGATTTCCGTCGGGATCGCGGAGTGATCGAGGCGAGTCTGGGCCGGAGCAAGAGAGACCGGAAGAAGGTCGCCGTGACGACCAACGGCAAGCATGCCGTGACTGAATTCGAGGTGCTGGAGCGGTTCGGGTACCTTACGCTCCTTCGGCTGAGACTGAAGACCGGCCGGACCCACCAGATCCGCGTGCATCTGGCGCATGTCGGCCATCCGGTGTTCGGCGATCCCACCTACGGCGGCCGGAGTGCGTCGTGGGGCGGACTGACAGCGAAGAAGGCCCGGCAGGCCTCTCATCTGTTGAAGATGATTGGCCGCCAGGCCCTCCATGCAAAGACCATCGGCTTTCTCCATCCCGCCGCCGGCAGGCGAGTCAGCTTCGACTCTGAACTCCCGTCCGACTTCCAGAGCGTTCTGGACGCTCTGCGCACCGGCGTATACCCTGCCTCCGACTCTCAGTAGCGCCGCGGCCTTTCCGGCTCGGTTCGTGACCGTTGGGGAGGAGATGGCCGTTCTCTCTTCGGCTGTTCGCGGACGGAAGGCGGGGTCTGCTGTTCCCTCGTGCGGCGTTCGGGAGTTGGACGCGCCCGGGGCTGCTCGGAGGGGACGGGCCTCACCTCGCGGTCGGTGCGCGATTCCGGCCGGACGCCGGATTCCCGTTGTTCCTGCGGGCGCTGCGTCCCCGGACGTACCCGCCACGATTCCTGAGGAGGACGCTCGGGCGACGACGGGCGCTCCTGAGGCGCAACCGTTCTTTCCCCCTCGCCGCGCCGTCGGTCGACGTCGGGCACGGCGCGCTCGGGCGTTCGCTGCGGAGTCCGTTCCGGCGTCCGATCGATTTCTTCGCGGGGCCGCGAACGCTCGACGGAGCGAAGATCCAACGTCGTTCGCCGGTCCGGTGTGCGCGCATCGATGCGCTCGGGTCGGCGCCCCAACTCTGTCTGTGTCGGCCGGTACACCTCGATCCGCTGGCGTCCTTCTTCCCGTATCATCCGCTCGTTCCTCTGCGCACCGCCGCGCACCTCTGCTTCCTCAACGCGGATGCGTCCGCGCCGTTCGACGATGCTCCGGTCGACGCCCCGATTGATCAGCCGGTCGTTCTCCGTTTCGTAGCGGACCACCGAACGCGAAGTGCGAATCAGACGGCGCGTGGAGCTTTCGTGGACAGCGTAGCGTCCGACATCGGAGGCCGCGAAGTGGCGATAGCGGATGAAGCACCAGTATCGAACAGGCGCCACCCAGTGGGTCGTGAAGTGAATGCCGACGCGATGCCGGAAGACGGCATACGGAGGCAGCGGAGCCCAGCCGATGTAGTCGTCGTGATACCTCCACTCGACCCATCCGGGTCCCCACACATCGTCGGGGATCCAGATCCAGCCGTAGTAGTCGTCGTAGAACCATCGGCCGTAGTGGAACACGATCCAGCCGAAGGGCTCGGTGGAATGCCAGTACCATCCGTAGTCGGTCCAGATCCAGCGGCCGTGGAAGTACGGGCGCCATCCGGCGGTCATGCGGATCGGGCGCCAGGCGTAGAAGCCCGGCTCGAACTCGATCCAGTCGCCGTACGGGCGGAGTTCGTCATAGAAGAAACCCACGTGCCCGAAGCCGATGCTGAAGCCCACGCTCACCTGCGGACTCGGAGACGCCTCGGCCCTGGTGAAGCCGAGAGCGGCGGTCAGGAAGAGAAGAAAAGCAAGGCGATGCGGTTTCATGATGATGACCCTTGTGAAGAGATTGAGTGTTTCCACACAGAATGGGGGCAAGCCCCGTGCCAGCAAGCCGGGAGCCTCGGATTTCGCCAATTCTGAGGCATTTGCTTCGGAGGTGTCCATTTGTCTGAGCACCCGGTACAGGGGAAGAGACAGACAAGGAATGGGGGGTGGAATGATGGAGTAGCCACCCGTTAAGTGCGAGCCCGCCCATCCTTGCATGCAATTCGAAAAAACCTTGTGCTGTCAGCCTGCCCGTCGCAGGCGGGACTGCCCGCCTTCAAGGATTAACAACGAAGGACTGCTTCGGACGGTCAGGCGGGGACTTTCCTCCTGACAGCTATCAGTTAGGTACAAGCCAGAGCCCATCCCTGCGCGCAGTTGCAGGCCGGTGGTTTGTTGAATCCGACTCGAAAATTCTCGAAGTTTCGGCGTTGGCCGACCCTCACATCTG
>CAYXMK010000297.1:0-2928 GCA_964465905.1 uncultured Ignavibacteriaceae bacterium
CAGCCTCTGTTCGCTGAACGACCGGGAAGACCTGCGTTCCTTGAGCACCTGCATGAGCGGCTTGCCGCCGCTGGTGTCGGGAGCTGGGAGCTGCAGAAAATCGTCAGAGACCTGCGCCGATACTTCCCCCAGGCCGAAGGTCAGCAACAGCACCGTGACAGCGTGCCGCAGAGTCATGCGTTTCCCTTCTGGTATTTCATTCTTGAACGCTGCTGAGAGGCAGGTTGTCTGCAGGTCGAATTCCTGAAGCCCCCTTGCCCCGTATGCCAAAGATACTTGGGTCAGAAGGGAATGTCAATACCAAACACCGTGCACACTCCGCCGGCATCCCCCTGCCGAATGTGGGAATGGAGGAAGTGCCCGCCCCAACGTGGCTCGTCTGAATTCTACGGTCTGCTCTCGGAACCGGGGTGGCGACTCCGAACCGTGCCTCCGATCACAATCCCCGCGCTGATCAGGACGAGGTTCTTGATGATGTACTGGCCTTCCAGCGTTGGCACGTAGGGAGCTACGAGGAAGACGTCGGAAGGGAAGAAGAAGATCGGCGTGATGGTGCCAAGCATCTGTGTGAACAGAAGGAAGAGGGTGATTCGAAGATAGCGAGGAAACAGCAGGCCAAGCCCGATCAGGCACTCCCATGCTGCCAGGAGTACGATGGCGACGTGAGGTGGGATCTGGCCAACGGTGAGCTTGTCGATCGTGCGCGTCGCCAGTTCCTGGGCCGGACTGAGGTTAGGAAAGAACTTGAGGAACCCGAACCAGAGGAAGACCAGGCCGAGACTCATCCTGAGGTACTTGATCCCATTCCTTGCCATGAATTCTGCGATCACGCGGTCGGCACTCTGGTAGAGACTACTGATGTTCATCTTGGGACTCAGCAGATAGTGGTGGAAGGTGGAGAGAATCGTCATCTTCTTGAACACAGAACGCCGGCTCCGGAGTTTCCGCAGTGCCGCTGGATGCCGAGGGTGAAAGGGGAGCGGATTTTCACTACCTTTTCCCTTGGAAAGCGCTACTCCGCTTGCCAGAGAAGAGGCAGCCGTCTACCTGTCTCCGAGAGAGCGAACGCGGGCTCGGCATTCGGCACGCCACAGTGCGCAGGAGTCAACGTGCATCGTGACGGAGGCGCGATTCTCATGAATCTGCATCCGTTCCAGGTCACGGCCCCAGAGGCAATTCAGATTCAGCGGCAGCTCCTCAGCAAAGTTGTCACGCGGGGGAAAGTGGCAGGCGTTACGCTTGTCGCGGGTGTCGATGTAGGCTTCCGAGAGGGAGTGGCAACGGCAGGAATTGCGGTTCTCAGTCTGCGGAATCTGGAGGTTCGTGACGAAGCCAGCGCGAGCCGACCGATCGAGTTCCCCTACGTTCCTGGACTGCTGTCGTTTCGTGAAATTCCCGTTATCCTTGACGCGCTCGAAAGAATCCGCGAGCTGCCCGACGTCATTCTCTGTGATGGGCAGGGGATTGCCCACCCGCGCCGTCTCGGATTGGCTTCTCATCTCGGGGTGCTGACCGGCATGCGGACGGTCGGGGTGGCAAAGACCCGGCTCTTCGGTACGCACGGTCACGTGCCTGCAGCGAAGGGGGCCTGGGTTCCGTTGCGTGACGGTTCGGAAACGGTTGGGGCGGTTCTGCGAACCAGAGAGGGCGTCAAGCCCCTTTACGTTTCGATCGGGCATCGTATCGAGCTCGATTCGGCTCGGGAAATCGTCATGCAATGCGTCAGCCGATATCGTCTCCCGGAGCCGATCCGACGGGCACATCGGATTGCCGGTGGTGCTCGCTCGCCCCGGCTGGTCCTTCATGGGTAGGATCATGAACGGAGGAGCAATTCATATCGGCACGTCAGGTTGGTACTATGACCACTGGGATGGAATTCTGTATCCCCCCGGATTGCCGAAGGCAAAGCGATTTCAGGTGTACGCTCAGGAATTCGACTCGGTTGAAATCAATGCGACGTACTACCGCCTTCCATCGGAATCCATGGTGGCGGGCTGGTATCAGAAAGCGCCGTCAGGATTCGTCTACTCCGTCAAGGCGCACAAGGAGATCACGCATGTCAGGAAACTGAGGTCCGTTGAAGGTGCACTCAGCGCATTCCTGCATGCAGTCCTGGGAATGCAGGAGAAGCTGGGAGCCATACTCTTTCAGCTCCCTCCCTCTCTCCAGAAGGATCTGGTTCTGCTCAGGGAATTCCTCCATCTGTTGCCTTCGTCTCCGCGATGTTGCCTTGAATTCCGACATGCATCCTGGGAAAGCACAGACACGTTTGACATGTTGGCTGAGGCCGGGTGTGGACACGTCGTTGTGAGCATGAAGGGCCATCCGTTTGTTGAACAGCACACTTCGGGTATTGCGTACTACCGTCTCCACGGGCCCGAGAAAAGATTCGGATCCCCCTACCCTGATGCATGGCTGTACGCGCTGGGGAGTCGCATCAGAAGACTCTCCCACGCAGAGACAACCTGTTACGTGTTCTTCAACAATGATATCGGTGGTCACGCGGTTCGGAATGCGAGGACCCTGAAAGCGTTTCTGCGGGAAGAGACCCGGGTGCTGCGCTCGCCGGGCGAGTCCGCGGCGGGAGACTGATCACAGCTTTGCCCTCGGCCTCTGGCGTTTGTCTGACAGCTCGCGTGTCTTTGCAGGCAGACGTCGGACCTCTGTATTACCGTGGAGAGAGATGAAAAGGGGAGGTCCGGCACAGAACGCCGGGGCAAGCGGGACTCGAACCCGGCGGACCGGACGTGACAGGCAGGACACGTCCGCCTGAAAAGAACAAACCCGGATTCCTCCGGGCCTGCCCCAACTCCATTCTACAATCTTCGTTCTGCAATCTACGTTCTCTTGCGGGGTCGACGGGACTCGAACCCGCGACCTCCTGCGTGACAGGCAGGCGTTCTAACCAAGCTGAACTACGACCCCACA
>CAYXMK010000298.1:0-2919 GCA_964465905.1 uncultured Ignavibacteriaceae bacterium
CAGTGGCGGCGATCTCCTCCAGCGTCTTGTATTCCCCTTCGGTCTGGATGGTGAACTCCTGGCGCGGATCATCGATCCAGCCGGAAGGGATCTGCAGGTTGTTCATTCTCAGAGCGCCGACGACCTGTTGCAGGGAAATCCTGGCGGCCCGCAGCCGCTCGGGATCTGCAACGACCTTGATTTCCCGGCGCATGCCTCCGTACGTGAAGGCTGCCGCAACGCCGGGGATCCGTTCAATCCTCGGCTCAATGTCCTGCTCGGAGATCCTTCTGAGCTCAGCCTGTCCGTAGATATCCGATTCGACCGCCAGGTAGAGAATGGGCTGTGTCGACGGATCAAACGCGAAAATCATCGGATCCGTGATGTCATCGGGGAGGTAGGATGAGACGTAGTCGAGGTTGTCACGCACATCGATCTTGGCCTGATCCATGTCCGTGCCCCAGTCGAACTCCAGCATGACAACCGAGAGCCCCTGGGAGGAGGTCGAGGAAACTCTCTTCACGTTCTTCACCGACGCCACGGCTTCCTCGAGGGGCCTGGTGACCACCGTCTCCATGTCATATGGACTGACGCCGGTGTACTGGGTGATGACCGCAATGAGCGGGAATTCCAGCTGAGGGTACAGGTCCAGGTTCAGGCGAGAGAGGGAGAACAGACCGAAGCCCACCGCCATGAGGAAGATCATTGCCGTGGTCACGCCGCGGCGGATCGCAAGCGTCGTCATCTTCATGGGGTGACGCCCTCCTCCCGCGTGATCTGCACAAGCGCCCCGTCCCGCAGCAGGTGCTGACCCATCGTCACCAGTCGCTCTCCTGCAGCAATGCCCCCGCGCACGGCGAGGGCTTCGTGGTTCTCGTACACAACGGTGAGAGCACGACGCTCCGCCCGCTCCCCGTTGACAACGAAGACAATGTAGTCCTTGACGACCCGGTTCTTCCCCTCCTCCTCCGCAATGCGCGTGTTCTCGATCACTGCAAACCGGGGGACGACAAAGACACCAGCAAGGCGGCCCGTCTGAACTTCCACGCTGGCGAACATGCCCGGCTTCAGCTCATGCCGCAGGTTCTCGACCGTGACTTCGATGCGGGCCATGCGCGTTGCAGGATCCAGCACCGGGCTGATCATGCTGACGGTTCCCTCGAACACGGTATCCGGGCGACTGCGCACGCGCACGTGTGCCCTCGCCCCCTGTCTCAGGCGACCCAGATCTCCGTCCGGCGCGTCGAAGCCGACGATCACTCGATCCATCTGAACAATGGTCATCAGTGACACGGCGGGGGATGCCATGTCCCCCTCGTCCACAGAACGCAGGGCCACCAGGCCCCCCACGGGCGCTTTGATGCTCGCATCCGCCAGCTGGCTCCTGGCCGCCTCCAGCATGGCCCGCGCCTGCTTGACCTGTGCGTTGGCCGCTTCATGCTGTGTGCGAACCGCGTCGAACTGCTGTCGGCTCACGGCGTTCTCCGCAAGGAGTCTCCTCATCCGCTCGTACTCCACGCCGATGTTCGCCGCCTGGGCCTGGGCCGCCGTCAGAGCTGCCTCGGCCTGCCGGACGTTCTGCTGCAGCGCCGCCGACTCGATCTCGACGAGCAAATCCCCCTTGCTGACCACGCTCCCGTTCTCGACATGGATCTTCCGAATCCGGTCCGGAACACGCGAGAAGATCCTCACTTCATATTCTGCCTTGATGTCGCCGGCGTAGCGAAGCGACTGATCCAGCGATGCGGGCTTCATTGTGCGGACCTCCACAGGAATCCTTTCTTCCGTCCCACGCGTGTCTTGAGACTCCTTGCACCCCGGCGCGAGAAGAACCGTTCCCGCAAGGAGGAAAGCCGTGTACGTCCCGTTCATGGAATACCTCCTCATGGTGCGAGCCATCGAGTATCCATCCTTTCCCCCGCTCACGCGCCGCTGAGCGTTCCCGTCGCCTTGCGCAGCTGATACCCTGCAAGCACAAACTCGTACGAAGCGCTCAGGAGACTCAATTGTGCGCTGGTCAGAGCAAGCCTTGAGCCGAGAACATCGAGCTGCGTATTGGCCCCCTCTTCATACAACACATTCGCCAGACGCAGCGCCTCCGTCGCGAGCTCTACCGTCTTGCGGGCAGCATCCCGCTTCCGAAAGGCCTCGTGAAGCTTCTGGAAGGAGATCTCCACCTCCGCACGAATGCCGTCGCGCACCTGCCGCTCCAGATCATCCGTCATCCGCACGTCGAGTTGTGCCTGATCGAGCCGGCTGCGCGATTCGAAGCCCTGGAAGAGCGGAATCTGCACGCTGATCGCAGAGGTGAAACCCTTGCTGAAGTCATCCTGTCGCAACTTGAAATTGTCCTTCATAGCAAGGTACGAATAGTCCGTCTGAAACACGATGCGGGGAAGGAAATCACTCAGCGCCACTGTCACACCGTTCTCGGCAAGCCTCCGCTGTTCTGACACCGCCTTCAGTTCCGGCCGATTCGCTGCGGCGAGCAGCTGATGTTCCTCAAGGGAGATCCCTGCATCCGGGATATCTCTGTCCAGCGTGCCGATGGGATCCAGCGGCTGCAGGAGATCCAGCCCCAGCAGAGACTTGAGCTTCGCGAGGTCAGGGGCGAGGGACTCGAGCGCGCCGCGCCAGAAGCCGGCCTGGGTGATGTCCTCACCCAGGGTACGCATGACGACGTTCTCCGCCGTATCACTGCCGCTGTGGCGCAGGAAGTCCTCGTACTTCGAGAGCATCCCCGGCCCTTCCTGCCCGAGGCGCAGGTCGAAGGCGCGCGCCATCAGGTGCCCAAAGGTGTAGGGGTAGTTGTAGAACACCGTGTCGGCCATGTAGAAGTGCAGCTTGCTGGCCCAGAAGTAGGGGTCCACCCCGGCCGGGTCGAGGCAGTCGCCCCAGATGCGCTCCTGGGTCTCGCTCATCAGCTCCTTGAGGCGGCTC
>CAYXMK010000299.1:0-2917 GCA_964465905.1 uncultured Ignavibacteriaceae bacterium
AATCTCGCCTACAGGAGCTTTGTGCGGTGCCTCGATATGTTCTAGCGGGAGAGGTGGGGGAGGGAACTATGCAATTCGAAGTCAAGAAGAATGCATCGGCAACCATCTTCAAGCTGAAGGAGCGACGGCTCGATGCGAGCATCTCTCCTGAACTGAAAGGCGAGTTCCTGATTCTCTGCAGGCCCGAGGTCAAGGAGCTGATCATCGATTTCTCCGACGTGGAATTCTGTGACAGCAGCGGGCTCAGTGCTCTCCTCATTGCGGAACGGAAGATGAGGGAGTACGGGGGCGTTGTCAAGCTGGCCGGTCTCCAGAAGAAGGTTCTGAGCCTCGTCAAGATTTCTCACCTCGATCGCGCGTTCGCCATCTACGACAATGTGGGGAAAGCCCTCAAGGGCTGAGCGTTCCATCCTTCCCCGTCCCACCTGCGCCGACCGCCTCCGGTTCGGCTTCCCCCGTTTTCCAGAGGAGATGCCATGGGTTTCACAGTGATCGATACGGTCATTCTCGTTGTCTACCTGCTCGGCGTGGCAGCTCTCGGGGTTCTCCGGGGAGGACGGCAGAGCACGGCTCAGGACTATTTCCTGGGCAAGGAAACGATCGGATGGGGCGTGGTCTGTTTCTCCATCGTTGCCGCCGAGACCAGTACCCTCACGTTCATCAGCATTCCCGGCCTTGCCTACGTCTCCAATCTGTCGTTCCTGCAGGTCACGTTCGGGTACCTCCTCGGCCGGATTGTCGTCAGTTTCGTCTTCCTCCCCGCCTACTACAAGGGCGAGCTCTCGACGGCCTATGCCTTCCTGGAGCGGAGATTCGGACAGAAGACACGCCGGTTCGCCTCCATCATCTTCCTCTTCACGAGAATTTCCGCGGACGGCGTGCGGCTGTTCGCCACAGCTATTCCCCTCAAACTTGTGCTGAATATCGACTACCCGCTGGCGATTCTGATTCTCGCTGTCGTTGCGTTCGCCTACACCTTCGCCGGCGGCGTGCGGGGAGTGATCTGGGTCGATGCTGTGCAGATGTTCATCTACCTCGGAGGTGCTCTCGTTGCGTGTGCGGTGCTGGTTCTGACGGCGGAAGGAGGATTCACCGGCCTGACCGCAGCTGCCCTGGAGAAGGGGAAGTTCGCTCTCTTCGACGTGGGGTTCGGCGGCGATTTCTTCCAGCGTCCCTACACGCTGATCGCCGGTCTGCTCGGCGGTGCGTTCCTGTCCATGGCATCCCACGGAACTGACCAGCTCGTCGTGCAACGACTGCTGACAACGAAGTCCCTCCGCTCAAGCCAGAAAGCCCTCATCGGCAGCGGCCTTATCATCATCGTGCAATTTGCCATCTTCCTGATGGTCGGACTTCTGCTCTACGGGCACTATGGAGGCGCCAGCGTGTCCGAACTCGGCCTCAGGCGCTCGGACGAAATCTTCCCCACGTTCATCATCCAGGGGCTGCCGGCCGGCGTGTCCGGATTGATCATCGCGGGGCTCATGGCCGCGGCCCTCTCCACGCTTGCAGGATCCATGAGTTCGATGGCTTCTTCGACCGTCCTGGATCTGCTGCGGCCAATGATGGGAGAACGCTGGTCGGAGGAACGGGGCCTGCGGCTCTCTCGCCGGGTCACCGCGATTGCTGCCCTCGCCCTCGTCGGGGCGGCTGTCTTCTTCATGACGACCAGTCAAACCGTGGTGGAGCTTGCCCTGAGCATCGCCTCGTTTACCTACGGCGGACTGCTGGGGACATTCTTGCTGGGCGTGCTCTTCCGGAGACCGACGCAGGAGGACGCGCTGGCGGGATTCGTCGCCGGCATCTTCGTGATGGTGACGGTTATCTCGCTGAAGCTGGTGGCCTGGACGTGGTTCACGGTCATCGGCGTAAGTACCACACTGATCATCGGCGGGCTGTTGAGCGTGCTCTCCCGCGGCACCCAGCAGAACCGCTAGGCATTCCTCGGAGGTCGTCATTCCTGTGAGGCCCGTGTCCGCAACGGAACGTGTGGAGCGGCATCTCTCCCGCTCGCGACTGGGCCGGTACGTCCGGAGATATCTCGACTACCTGCAGCTCGAAAAGGGCATTGCACCCAATACCTGGGCTTCCTACCTGCTGGATTGCTCCCGGTACGAGAGGTTTCTCCGCGACAAACACCGCCTTCAGCCCGACGAAATCGTCGAACAGGATGTGCGGAAGTTTCTCGGTCAGCTTGCCGATCTTGGCCTTTCGCCGCGCAGCATCGGTCGCAACCTCTCCGCCATCCGTGGATTCCACCGCTTCCTGGTCGGGGAGGGGATCGCGAAGGGCGATCCGACAGAAAGTGTGAAGGCGCCACGGCGTTCCCGCACACTCCCTGAGGTTCTCTCCGTTGCAGAGCTGGAAGCAATGCTGGCGCAGCCGGATGTCAGCAAGCCGCTCGGTGTCCGGGATCGTGCAATCCTGGAAACGCTCTATGCCACGGGCATGCGCGTTTCGGAACTGCTCGATCTGCGGCAGTCAGGCCTGCTGTGGGATGAAGGATTGGTGCGGGTGTTCGGCAAAGGTTCCAAGGAACGCCTGGTTCCCGTGGGTTCGGCTGCGCGGGCATGGATTGAACGGTACCAGCGAGAGGTGCGGCCGCTGCTGGCGAAAGCGGGGAGGTCTCAGGATGTGCTCTTCCTGAACGCGCGCGGGCGTCGGCTTTCCCGCACCGCCATCTGGAAACTGACCGAACGATGCGCTCGCGCGGCCGGCCTCTCCAAAACGGTGCACCCGCACACGTTTCGGCACTCCTTTGCTACCCACCTGCTGGAGGGGGGAGCCGACCTCCGCTCCGTTCAGGAAATGCTCGGCCATGCGGATATCTCCACCACCGAGATCTATACTCACATCGACCGGGAATACCTCAAAGAAGTTCACCGCACCTTTCATCCGCGCGGCTGAGTCACCGCCG
>CAYXMK010000300.1:0-2912 GCA_964465905.1 uncultured Ignavibacteriaceae bacterium
GGTTCGGCGTTCTCGGTCGAGCCGATCCTGACACAGTCCGCCTGGTTCCGGCCGCACAATCAATCTGAGGATTTCGACAATCTTTACTTCGTGGGGGCAGGGACGCATCCCGGCGCAGGTTTGCCGGGAGTGCTCTCGTCTGCGAAGATCGTGGCGGATATGCTGTAGGAGGACAGACTACAACAGGAGGTCAAGGTCGATGGCGGGAATGTTCGAGAACACCTCAGTGCTGGTCATCGGGGCCACCGGCGGGATCGGATCGGCGGCGGCGGGGCGTTTTGCGCAGGAGGGGGCGTTGCTGACGCTGGTGGCGCGCTCCCCCGACCGGCTTCGCGAGCTTGCCGACTCCCTTGGGGGCGACGCTCTTGCGATTCCGGCCGATGCCACCAGATCCGCCGAGCTCGAACGCGTCGTATCGGCGGCGGAAGAACGGTGGGGACGCATCGACGTCATGGTGCATGCCGTCGGGTCAATCCTGCTCCGGTCACTGCATCTGACGACGGAGGAACAATTCCGCGAAACGCTGGAATTGAACCTGGTGTCGCCGTTCCTCGCCATGAAGGCGGTGATCCCGGGGATGCTGAAGCGGCGGTCGGGACGGATCGTCGTGTGTTCGTCGGTGGCGGGGTCGAAGGGACTGGTCAACCACGAAGCGATCAGCGCCGCGAAAGGCGGCCTCGAAGCGATGGTCCGCTCGGCGGCCATGACCTATGCAAAGAAGGGTGTTCGCATCAACGGCGTCGCGTTCGGACTGATCCGCACGCCGCTCGCCGCACCGATCGTGTCGAACGAGTCGAGCCTGAAGGTCTCTCTGGCTCTGCATCCCATGGGACGGATCGGCGAACCGGCCGACGCGACGGAAGCGATCCTGTATCTGGCGTCGGAACGTTCGCCGTGGACCACCGGCGTCGTCCTTCCGATCGACGGCGGCATGGCCGCCGGCCAGTCGCTGTAGTTGCCTGCCGCGGGAACTCCATGAAGACCACCGTCTGGATCTTCGGCAACCAGCTGCCGCTCCGCTCGCGCCTGCTCGAAGGGATCCCGCGCGAGACGCCGATCCTCATGATCGAAGCGAAGGCGCGCGGACGGATCTTCCGCTACCCCAAGAAGAAGCTCGTCCTCATCTACAGCGCCATGCGCCACACGGCGGAGGAGCTGAGACGGAAGGGCTACCGCGTCGACTACCACACCCTGACCGAAACGGAGAGTTTTGAGGAAGGATTCGAGCGCCACCGGCGAAGGCATCGACCCCAGCGCATCCTCACCCTGCATCCCGCCGACTATCCACAGCTCGAATGGATCAGGCGCTGGGAAGAACGAAACGGCGTCGCGGTGGAGCTCGCTCCGAACGATCTCTTTCTCACCGACATCGCGGAATTCAGATCCTGGGCGAGCGGGCGGCGTCGCCTCCTCATGGAGGCGCGTTACCGGCTCATGCGCACGCGGCTCGGCATTCTCGTGGACGCCCGCGGAAAGCCGGTTGGGGGGAAATGGAACTTCGACCAGGAAAACCGGGCGGGCTACACCGAAGGCGTCGAGCCGGGCGCCGTCCGGATGTTTCCGCCGGACGATCTGACCCGGGAGGTCATGCGGGACGTCGAGAGCGTGTTCCCCGATCATCCGGGCTCCGCCGAGGGCTTCCGGTATCCCGTGACACAGCGGCAGGCCCGCCTCCATCTGCGCCGCTTCGTCGAGGAGCGCCTCGACCGCTTCGGGACGTACCAGGATATGATGGCGGAAGGGGAGCCTCATCTGTACCATGCCCTGCTCTCCCCGGCGCTGAACATCGGCCTGCTGCACCCGATGGACGTCGTGCAGGCGGTCGTGCAGGCGTACCACGACGGCAAAGCCCGCCTCCCGTCGGTGGAGGGGATGATCCGTCAGGTCATCGGCTGGCGGGAATTCGTGTACGGCGTGTACTGGACCTTCATGCCCGGGTATCGGGACGAGGACTTCTTCCGGTCAAACCGTCCCGTTCCGGCGTTCTTCCGGACGGGCTCCACGCCGATGAACTGCCTGAAGAACGTGATCCGGCAGACGCTCGACGAAGCGTACGCTCACCACATCCAGCGGCTCATGGTGATCTCCAACTTCTCGCTCCTGGCCGGGCTCGATCCCCGCGACGTCCTGCGCTGGTTCATGGAGATGTACGTCGACGCGTACGACTGGGTGATGGTGCCGAACGTCATCGGCATGGGGATGTTCGCCGACGGCGGACGTATGGCCACGAAACCGTACGTGTCGTCCGGAGCGTACATTAACCGAATGAGCAACTACTGCCGCTCGTGCGCCTTCGACGTCGGATCGAAGACGGGCGAGCAGGCGTGCCCGTTCAACTATCTGTTCTGGAACTTTCTCGCCGCGCATGCGTCCCGGCTGAAATCCAACCAGCGCCTCGCCATGCTCTACCGGACGCTGGAGCGGAAGAGCGACGAAGAACGCCGGGAGATCCGGAGTCGAAGCCGGGCCTTCTTGGCTGAACTGGAGAACCTGTGATGAACGTGAATCCGAAACGCGTGCGGATCCTGAAAGCCGGGGATCAGGAACCCGGACCGGTCGTCTACTGGATGAGCCGCGATCAGCGTGTCGAGGACAACTGGGCACTGCTCTATGCGCAGGAGCGGGCGATGGAACGCGCCGCTCCCCTCGTGGTCGCCTTCTGCCTCGTGCCGGAGTACCTGGACGCGGCCTTTCGACACTATGCCTTCATGCTCCGCGGGCTCTCTTTGGTCGAGGAAGGCCTGCGCGAACGAAGGATCGGATTCGCTCTGCTCAGCGGAGATCCCGGTCGGGAAATCCCGCGTTTCCTCGAACAGACTTCCGCCGGTCTGCTCGTCGGGGACCTCTCCCCTCTCCGCGTCAACCGCCGGTGGAAGGAGCATGTTGCCCGGAGGATTCGCGTGCCCTTTCAC
>CAYXMK010000301.1:0-2902 GCA_964465905.1 uncultured Ignavibacteriaceae bacterium
CGCACGTCCTGACCGTACTCATTCTCGGGATTTCAGCGTACGGGGTTGTTCTCGATCACCGGAGAAATGTCGGCGGACCGATCCGGTCTCTCACGCTTGTATTCTTTGCCGCAATTCTCCTTCTCTACCCGGTCCACGAGCCCCGATTCCTGCTCCCCCTTCTTCCGCTACTGCTCTTCTGGATTGCACTCGGCGGCCGGGAGCTTCTGCGACCGCTGGCACAGCGCGCACCCCGCATCCGCCGAGCGGTGATCACAGGCGTGGTTGCGGCCGTTGTGGCACCGGAGCTTCTGGCACTCGTTGAGACGGTGTTAACCAACCGCGACTATCGCGCGCACCCCGCCACCTTTGCCCTCGATCGGTCTCTCCGTGCTGAGACTTCACGCTTCTTCGGCACACCCTGGGAAGAGGTGGGAAAATGGATTTGCGAACAGACGCCGGAGGGAATCGTACTCGCCACTCCTGCAAAAGAAATTGCTCCGTTCGTCGGGAACCGAAGCGTGCTGGAGCTGAGCCGCAACACGCCGACCCCGGAATTCGAGCGGCACCTGAGGAAGCACGCCGTGACGGTCCTGCTTTCCACTTCACTCTGGAATGAGAGCGTCGACGCCACTGACGCTACCTACTGGTCCTACGACGAACAGATGAACGAATCTGTCCGATTTCGATTCCGCCCTGTTGCGGACGTTGCACGTGTGCGGATGTTCCGCGTGGACCGCAACGATGGCAACGAGCCGTCATCCGCAACACCCTCCGCGGACACAACCACCGTCTCGGGTCTGGTGCGGGGAGGACGAAAGCTCCTCCATGCGCTTCGCTATGCGGAGGCCGCCGCGCTCTTTGCCCGCGCCGAAGCGAAGGCACCCACGGAATCGTGGATCACCTACCACCGCATCGTCGCGGCATCGCTGCAGGGACAGGCCGAGGACGTCCGTCTGCTGACCGAGCGGCTCTTCCGGCAGCCGCGCGCAACGGCGTTTCTCCCCCTTGTCCAGATCCACACACAGTTGATGAATGATCTCGAAGAAGCGGCACGGACAACGGGTGCACCGCGAGCGGAGCGTGCGATCCGTGCAGCTCTCACGTACCGCGATCTCGGATTCCCGCTGACTGCCATGGCCGTCTGCGGGAATCTCGTCCGTCTCGACTCCCTCAACATTCAGGCGCTCTTCTGGCTCCGCTCCTTTGCGGATCAGAACGGATATGCTGCCCTGTCGGATCGGACCTTCGAGCGACTCCGGGCTCTTGAACCGGAGGAGCCGGCCGTGCAATCGCTCGGGCGCATCCGCTCTCTCCAGTCCGAACTTCGAACGACCTCAGGGGCGGCAGAAGCCGTTGTGTACCGGCAACTGGGGAGCCACTACGAAAGACTCCATCTGCCGGATGAGGCGTTGGACAACTATGAGCGCGCGGTCCGCTCGGATAGCACAGACGCGGCGTCATGGGCAGCGTTGGCAATCGCCTACGAGCGTTACGGCGCACTGGCGCCTGCCCGCGGCGCGTACCAGCGGCTCGCTGCGCTTGATCCCGAGAATCGAGATGCACGGAGATTCCTCGAATCGCCAGTGGAATAGTGTGCGTGACGGCCGATGGGTTCCCTTGTGCCGATCCGAGGTCCCTGTTCAATCTCCTGACCCTGTCCGTCGCTGCACGCGACAACATCAGGAAACGATGTCACACGTTCGTCGGCGATTCAGTTTGCCGACTGCACCGTGGCCCTGCAGAACGGCGGACAGGTCCGATGCCTCCTCCCGATTCTTCAGGCCTTCACAATGAAAACCGCTCTCGTCACCGGCGGAACCGGATTCCTCGGCTCCAACCTTGCCATCGCCCTGCTCCGGGAAGGATACCGCGTCCGTATTCTGCGCCGTCCCTCCTCCGATCTTCGGGCGATCGGGGACGCGGACGTTGAGCACTGCCTCGGAGATGTGCGTGATCCTGCCGCAGTCCTGGGGGCCGTCAAGGGATGCGACACGGTCTTCCACACGGCCGCGATGGTCTCCTACTGGCGGCGAGAACGTCAGGAGATGTTCGACGTGAACATTGGCGGTACCTGGAACGTCGTGCATGCCTGTCTGGCCGCCGGCGTCCGGAGGCTGGTGCATACCAGCTCCATTGCCGCCGTCGGATTCTCCGAAGACGGCGTTCCCGTGGACGAGACGTGCCCTTTCAACTGGGGAAGTTCGGATGTCGGCTACAGGATCTCCAAACGCGAGTCGGAGGCGATCGTCCTGCAGGCCGCGCGGCGCGGACTGCCGGCGGTGGTAGTGAATCCGTCGCTCATCATCGGACCGCGCGACGTGCATTTCAACGCCGGACAGATCATCCGCGACGTGTATCGCCGGCGCATCTTCTACTACGTCGGTGGGGGGACGAACGTAGTCGATGTGGACGACGTGGTGCGCGGCCACATAGCCGCCGCGCATCGGGGACGCATCAGGGAGCGCTATCTTCTGACCGGAGAGAACCTCACCCACCGGGAGATCCTCTCCATTACAGCCGACGTGGTCGGGGGCATCAGGCCGTTGCTCTGGTTCCCCATGCCGGTCGCGCGCGGCATTGCGCTCATCAGCGAAGGGATGGGGAATCTGCTCAATCGCCGACCGTGGATGCCAATCGAGCTTGTGCGAGGGCTTGACCGCGTCTGCTGGTACTCTTCCGCCAAAGCGGAGCGGGAGCTGGGCTTCACGGTCACAACGTTCCGAGAGAGCATCCGCAAGACGTTCGTCTGGTATCGGGAGAATGGATTCCTGACCTGAGAAGTTCCTGCAGATCCCACGAGACTGCGCTCTCACTTCAAGCGGAGAATAGAGGAACAGAGAGGGGCGGCGTCAATCGAGATGTTATGAAGCCACGGATGGTACCGGGTGGTGGTTGTGATTGGCTGTGTACCGCCTGAGGC
>CAYXMK010000302.1:0-2900 GCA_964465905.1 uncultured Ignavibacteriaceae bacterium
ACTCGAAGAGGAGGGACAGAGGGGTTGATTCACCACAGCTCTCTCTCACTCATCTCACCACCCCGTCCTGCCGATCCTTCAGGTCGTTCAAAGGCAGATCTTTCCCAGTGTCGTCGTCGCTCGCGCTCCCGTTACCCCCGGCAGATTGGAAGGCCTTCCGCTGATCGTTTCATTTGCCAGGACTGCGAAGCAGACTGCTTCTTTGGCGTCAGAAGAGAATCCCACCTCTTCAATGGGAGCAACCTTCGCCGGCGCGAAGAACTGACGGAGTTGCTCCATCTGCGCAAGATTATGCATCCCGCCGCCGCTCACGAGCACCTCATCGGGGACTTTCTGCCGATCGATGAACCGGCAGTACTGGTCGTACACACTCAGAGCCGTAAACGTCGTTGCCGTCGCAATGAGGTCGTCGGCCGGACTCCCTTCCCCCCGACGGATCAGCTCTTCCACAAACCGTGCACCGAACACCTCCCGGCCCGTCGATTTCGGCGGCCGCCTCTTCAAGTACGGGTGGCGCATCATCCAGCGGAGGAGTGCCGGAACGACCTTCCCCCGCATCGCGTGCCGCCCGCCCCTGTCACAGTCCTTGCCGTACAGCTTCTGCATCAGGGCGTCGATGAGCATGTTGGCGGGACCGGTGTCGAATGCCACAACGTCTTCGGCATTGCATGCTTTCGGCAGATAGGTGAAGTTCGCGATGCCGCCGAGGTTGAGGAGCACGCGGGTACGGGAAGCCGATCGGAAGAGCAGAAAATCGACATAGGGCACGAGCGGCGCGCCCTGACCGCCCAGCGCCATGTCACCCAACCGGAAATCGCCTACGACGGGAATCCCTGTAAGCTTGGCAAGCGTCGAAGGATCCCCCAACTGCAGCGTCGAGCGGATGGTTCTTCCCATGAAGTGCTCGGGTCCGGGCAGGTGGTGCACCGTCTGGCCGTGGGATCCGATGAGATCAACGGCATCGAGGGGGACGCCGGCTTTCCGTGCGATCTTCTTGACTGCTGCTGCCGAAAGATGTGCGAGGAGAACGTTCAGGCGGCACACGACGTCGATGCTGCCGGCTCCGGGGAGAGAGCTCGCAAGCACGAGACTGCGGATGGCCCGGGGGAAGGGATACTTGCCGAAGGCACGGAGCCGGACACGGGTTCGGACTCCGCTTCCTCGGATCTCCACCAGGGCCGCGTCGATGCCGTCCACCGACGTGCCGGACATCAATCCCACGACGAGCTTCCGCTGTTTGCGATGCAACCCAAGGAGCTTTTTCACGGAATATTCTCTATTGTAATGGAAGCCATTGTGCGAAACCACGGATGACCAAAAGGCAATCTCCATCTTCTTCCCGGCGCGGACGGGATCTTCTCCTGGGAGCGCACATGTCGATTGCCGGCGGTGTGCATACCGCCATCGAGCGGGGGGAGCGGATCGGCTGCACGGCAATCCAGATGTTTGTGAAGAACAACAATCAGTGGAAAGGAAAACCGCTCACCGAGAAGGACGTGGCAACATACAAAGAGCTTCTGTCGAAATCAACGATCCGCTCGGTCATGGTGCACGATACGTATCTCATCAATCTCTGTGCGACGGATCCGAGCGTCTTGCGGAAGTCGAGGGAAGCGCTGAAAGATGAATTCGATCGGTGCGAAGCGCTGGGGATCGGCATGCTGAATTTCCACCCGGGTTCGCACATGGGGGCCGGCGAAGCAGACGGCATCCAACGGGTCGTGGAGTCGCTCAACATCATTCATGATCAGCTCTCCGGTTCCACTGTTCGAAGTGTGCTCGAGACGACAGCCGGACAAGGGACATCGCTCGGGTACCGCTTTGAACACCTCCGGTCGATCATCGACGGCGTCCGCGATCGTGCAAGGATGGCGGTCTGTGTCGACACCTGCCATGTCTTTGCGGCGGGATACGATATTTCGACGGAGAACGGCTACGAACGGACATTCAGAGAATTCGATGAGGTGATCGGTCTGGATCGACTGGTGGCCTTTCACGTGAACGACGCGAAGAGAGAGATGGGCTCGCGCGTGGACCGGCACGAGCATATTGGAAAGGGACGTATCGGCCTGACGGGATTCCGTCTGCTCATGAACGACTCCCGCTTTTTCTCCATCCCGAAGATCCTGGAAACCGACAAAGGGCCGGACATGAAGGAGGACATCATGAATCTTCGGGTGCTCCGATCACTGCTGGTCACGCCGAAGGGGGCCAGCGGGGATTGATGCTGGAAGCTTGATTGCCCCAGTGAAAGCTTCTATATTTGGGGAGAGAGAGCCCACCATGAAGGACGGGGAAACGCTGAAATCGCTCCTCGGCGAGCATTCCAGAGAGGGAGAGCTGTATGAGAAGATGGAGGAGGGCTGGGTGCGCTGTTGTGCGTGCGGGCATCGATGCAAGATCCCGCCCGGCCGCGACGGCATCTGCCGGGTCCGCTTCAATGTGAACGGCACCTTGATGGTGCCGTCGGGGTACGCCGCGGGCATCGCCCTTGATCCCATCGAAAAAAAACCCTTCTACCACGCCTATCCCGGCGCGAAGGCGCTCAGTTTCGGCATGCTGGGGTGCGACTACCATTGCTCGTACTGCCAGAACTGGATTACGTCGCAGGCATTGCGCGACCCCGTGGCCGGCTCCTCCATCGAGCTTGTGAATCCCGCAGAGTTCGTGGATCTCGCCGTGCGTCACAACGCCGCGGTCGTAACCAGCACGTACAATGAGCCCCTCATCACGAGTGAATGGGCGGTGGAGATCTTCAAGCTCGCGAAGAAGGTCGGACTGGTCACTTCCTACGTCTCCAACGGGAACGGAACCCCGGAGGTACTCGATTACCTGAAACCATGGCTCGATCTCTTCAAGATCGATCTGAAGGGATTTCGTCAGAAATCGTACTCCCAGCT
>CAYXMK010000303.1:0-2895 GCA_964465905.1 uncultured Ignavibacteriaceae bacterium
GTAGTCAGATTGGAGTCGCTCCACCGCCTCCTGGAGTCTCTGCGTGTCCGGGGGTGAAGCCGCGGCCCGGTATTCCTTCAAGCTTGCCTCAAACGACCGTATCTGTTCATTCCATTTCTCCCCCTTTTCATGGAGGATGGGGGGAAGTGCTGCCCGGATGACGTCGGCGCCGAGCTTCTCGGCCTCCGGCAGAAGTTCGTTCAGCATTCCAATGTTTTTCTCCGGCCAGGCGGTGTGCCAGAGAGGATGCATGACGGAATGAAACGCGCTCAGAGCCGGCACATCGCGGCTCGTTTCCCCTTCGGCCTTCTTCTGGAGCTCCTGGGCGATGCCCGGAGAGACGGCGCAGACGATGCAAGCGAGAACCACAGAGGCATTTCTGACCATGGTGTTCCTTTCTGAAATGAAGTGGATGGGCACGTGCTGAGTCAACTCCCGTGGGATTCTTTCTTCCTTCCCCTCGACAAGGCCAGTCCGCCGAACCCCGCAATGACGGCGATGTAGTATCCGAAATCGTACCACCAGCCGGTGTTGTACACCTCGTAGATCCTGATGCCGTCGTCAAAGATGCCGACGACAAGCGACAGCGGGGCAATCCAGCCGTGCCAGATGCCCGAGAAGAACCCGGCGGGACTCTCCAGCGTGTACCTACTCGTGCCCGGGAAGCATCCGATCAATGCCGTTGTGATGAGCACGAGAGAGAGGCCGATCAGCATTCGTCTGTGCATGATGGTGTTCTCCGGTGTGTGTGGTTCGCTCTGCCTTACTCCGGTGCGTTCGGAGTCCTGAAGCGGAAGAGCGCGTTGCTGACCTTCAGATAGCTGAGGACGAGGAAGAGAGTGTAGTCGTACGTCGACCATGCTGAGACCTTGTCGCCCCGGCGGATGCGAACCGTCCAGTAGTATTCCGTCGCCGGCTTCAGCGGCACCTTCACCGTGTGACTGGTGCCGGATAATTCGTCCCGATAGCACACCTGTTCGCCGATTGCACGTTTCGTCCCTTCTCAGAACGAGTCCGTCTTCTCTCCTTCATGAATGACGAGGACCGGACTCTTGTTCGGGTTGCCGACGGGGGGCTGGAGCGGTTCGAGAAGATGATACGACGTGCAGGCGCCCAGCATCAACGCCGCCGCAGCCGCGGCGAGTGCTGATGAAGTTCTCATGACCGCTTCCTCGACGTCTCGTCGAATGCTCCGGAGCCGTCCGTAACCATACGCCTCGCCTTCTCGAGCGCCTCCGTAAGAGTCCCGAAGATGTTCTCTTCTCCGATCTGCTCAAAGATACCGGATTGATGCAACGCGAACAAGGGTTGCTTGTGGATGCCGGAGATGAAGAGCTGGATGCCCTGATGCTTCAGATCCTTCGCCAGCTCCTCCAATGCCCGGAGTCCGCTGGCGTCAATGGCCAGCAGCGTGCGGGTTTCCAGGATGAAGACCTTCGGCTTCTCCTCAACGGCCCGGATGGATTCGTTGAATTGTTCCACGGCGCCGAAGAAGAGCGTACCGTAGATCTCGAAGACTTCGATACCCTTGGGGACTTCGATCTCCTGACCTGTTTCCACATCCCCTTCATTCTCTACCTGAAGATCTTTGGTGATGGGAGTAACCTGGCTCACTTGAGCCATCCTGCGGATGAAGAGCAAAGCGGAGAGGATGACGCCTGTCTGGATGGCGGTCGTGAGGTCGACCATGACCGTCAATCCAAACGTCACGAGCATCACTGCCACGTCACTGCGCGGGCTCTTCAGGATCTTCACGAATGAGTGCCACTCGCTCATGTTGTAGGAGACCACGATGAGGATGGCGGCCAGCGTCGGCATCGGAATGAGCGTTGCCCATTGGCCGAAGACCAGAAGGACCAGGAGGAGCACGGCCGCATGAACGATGCCGGCAATGGGTGTTCGTCCGCCGTTCTTTACGTTGGTGGCTGTGCGGGCGATGGCGCCTGTTGCCGGTATGCCCCCGAAGAGAGGGGACACGATGTTGGCGGCCCCCTGAGCGATCAGCTCGATATTGGAGCGGTGCCGCGAGCGGATCATCCCGTCGGCCACCACCGCTGAGAGGAGCGACTCGATCGCACCGAGAATGGCGATCGTCAGAGCAGGAGAGACAAGCTGCGTCAATGTGGTCCACGAAAGATCCGGAAGCCGCGGTGTCGGCAGACTGCTCGGCACGCTACCGAACATGGTGCCGATCGTCTCCACGGGGAGGTGAAGCAAGTGGACGGCGGGGGTCACGACGAGAATCGCAACGAGAGATCCGGGGACACGGTGTGTCACACGGGGCCAGAGGGCCATGAGGAGGAGGGAGGCGGCACCGACGACGAGGGCACTGGGGTTGAGCGTTGCCAGCTTCTCAGCATACACGAGCCATTTCTCAGCGAAGTCGGCCGGAAGGGCGTCGATGTCAAGCCCGAGGAAATCCTTCAATTGGGATGTGAAAATGATGAGGGCGATGCCGCTCGTGAAGCCGACTACCAAGGGGTACGGTACGAACTTGAGAAGCGTACCGAGCCGGGCCAGTCCCATGATGATCAAGAAGATTCCCGCCAGTACGGTTGCGACGGCAAGCCCGTCGTAGCCGTAGGTTTGGACGATTCGGTAGACGATGACGATGAAGGCTCCGGTCGGACCGGCAATCTGGACCCGACTTCCCCCGAACACCGACACGAGGAAGCCGGCGATGATGGCGGTGATGATCCCCTGCTCCGGTTTCACGCCGGAGGCAATGGCGAACGCAATCGCGAGGGGAAGGGCGACAATGCCGACGATTGCCCCGGCGACCAGATCGGAGGTGAAATCCTGCTTCGAGTATCCTTCCCGGAACACCGTCAGCAATTTCGGTGCAAATCCCCTGAGCACGGCAGAGCATTCCTTTCTGAATGTGGTGAAAAATCA
>CAYXMK010000304.1:0-2886 GCA_964465905.1 uncultured Ignavibacteriaceae bacterium
CGCCGTCAAGGCCGATTTCGACAGCATGAAGGCCCGCCGCGAGCGGATGCGGCAGGATTGGACGGAGCGAATCAGAAAGACCGGTTTCAAGGCCGACACACTCCCCAATATCCTCGAGCAGGCGGGAGCCGCCGGAGTCCTCACGTCTCAGTGGTCGCAGGGATGGGGGTTACGAGAATCTTCGGAACAAGTGTCAGGAAGATTCCCGTGGTCGGTCTGAGTCTGGAGGACTACAACCTGGTCTTCCGTCTCGCCGAACGGGGGAACAACCCGCTGGTTCGAATCACCGCCGAATCGAAATTCCTCGGTGAAATGCCCGCCCTGAACACCATCGGGATGATCAGAGGAACGGAAAAGCCCGAGGAGTATGTGATCCTTTCGGCGCACTTCGACTCGTGGGATGGCGCCTCGGGGGCGACCGACAACGGCACGGGTTCGCTCGTCATGATGGAGGCGATGCGCATTCTGAAAAAGTACTACCCCGCGCCGAAGCGAACGATTCTCGTCGGACTCTGGGGAAGTGAGGAGCAGGGATTGAACGGCTCCCGGGCGTTCGTCACGGATCATCCCGACATCGTCGAGAACCTGCAGGCGCTCTTCAACCAGGACAACGGCACAGGCCGCATTGTGAACATCAATGCGCAGGGATTCCTGAACGCTCCGGAGTTCCTTGCGCGGTGGATCTCCCGCCTCCCGGGTGAGCTGACGTCCGAGATCCGGTACGGCTTCCCGGGCGTGCCGTGGGGCGGCGGCAGCGATCATGCTCCCTTCGTGGCCGCCGGCGTGCCCGGCATCAGTCTCGGATCGCTCAGCTGGGAGTACGGCGCCTATACGTGGCACACCAACCGCGACACATACGACAAGCTGGTATTCGAAGACCTGAGGCGGAACGTCATCCTTGTTGCATCCCTCGCCTACCTTGCTTCGGACGACCCGCAGACGATGGCGCGAGACAGGCGGATCATGCCCCTCGACGAGCACTCCGGCCAGCCGCGCCCATGGCCGGAGGTCAGAGACGCCCAGCGGCGCGGAGGACTTCAGTAGGTGGAGGCTCAAACCGACACGCTGAGCCGCGCAACAGCGCCCGGAAGAACGTCAGTCCCTGAAGCGCCTTCCGGCCGGCGCGGGCTCGTCTTCGACATCAAGCGGTTCGCCCTCCATGACGGACCCGGCATCCGCACCACCGTCTTCTTCAAAGGATGCGGCCTGACCTGCTGGTGGTGCCACAACCCCGAAAGCCAGAAGCCCGACTGCGAGATCGTCGACAGAGAGTTGAAGTTCGACGGACATTCGGTGATCGAACCCGAAACGATCGGGCGATGGGTCACGCCGGAAGAGGTTATGAAGGAGGTTGAGCCGGACCGGGTCTTCTACGAAGAGTCCGGCGGAGGCGTCACGTTCTCTGGCGGTGAGCCCCTTCTCCAGCCGGCGTTCCTGGCCGACCTTCTCCGGGCGTGCGGGCGCAGGCGAATCCACCGGGCGCTCGACACGTGCGGCAACGTGTCACGGGCAGTGCTCGACTCCGTTGCCGATGATGTGGATCTCTTTCTGTACGACGTCAAGCTCATGGATGATTCCCTGCACCGGCAATACACCGGCGCTTCAAACCGCATCATCCTCGACAACCTCCGGCATCTTGTAGAGCACAGGAAGAATGTTGTGATCCGTTTCCCCGTCGTTCCCGGCATCACCGATACCGAAGACAATGTCCAGGCGCTGATCGCCTTCCTTCGGGAGTCGACGGAGCTGGAAGAAATCCATCTTCTCCCCTATCATGCCATCGCACACCACAAGTATGAACGGCTCCGGCTCCCCAACCGGCTGGCGCACCTGCAGGCGCCGTCCGAAGCACGCATGCTGGAACTGAAGCAGATGTTCGAAAAAGCCGATTTCTCCGTACGCATCGGAGGATGACCATGACCGAACGCATCCGCCGCCTCAGAGAGCAGAGCCTGAACGCCGTCTACCGCATTTCCCCGGAGCGGGCCGTGCTCCTGACCGAATTCTACGAGTCGGGTATTGCTCAGAAGGAACCGATCCCGGTCCAGCGCGGAATGGCGCTCGCCCATATCCTCCAGCTTAAGCAGATCTGCATATCCGACGGTGAGCTGATCGTGGGGGAACGGGGACCCGCACCGAAGGCCACGCCCACCTATCCCGAAATCTGCCTCCACTCCCTTCAAGATCTGGAAATCCTCGACACACGTCCGAAAGTCTCCTTTAAAGTCGACGCGGAGACAAAGCGTATCTACAAAGAAAAGATCATCCCGTTCTGGACGGGAAAGACGATTCGGGAGAAGATCTTCGCGGCGATGAGACCGGAATGGCTCGACGCCTACCACGCCGGTATCTTCACCGAGTTCCAGGAGCAGAGGGCTCCGGGCCACACCGTGAACGGGGGCAAGATCTATCGACGGGGGATGCTTGATCTCATCGATCAGATCGAGGATCGGATCCGGCGGCTGGACTACCTCCACGACCCGACGGCGTACGACAAACGGGAGCAACTGAGCGGGATGGCGATTGCGGCCCGCGGACTGATCACGTTTGCCGAGAGACATGCCGAAGAACTGGAAAAGCTCGCCCTGCGGGAGAAGGATGCCGTGCGGAAGCGAGAGCTCGAGGAGATGGCCGCCATCTGCCGGCACGTGCCGGCCCGCGCTCCGCGTACGTTCCACGAAGCTCTTCAGTACTACTGGTTCGTGCACGTTGGCGTCATCACCGAGGTCAATCCGTGGGACTCGTTCAATCCGGGCCGCCTCGACCAGCACCTGTATCCGTTCTACGTCCGGGACCTCCAGAGCGGCATCCTCACGAAAGAACGGGCGGTTGAGCTTCTGCAAGCGTTCTGGATCAAGTTCAACAACCATCCCGCGCCGCCCAAGG
>CAYXMK010000305.1:0-2885 GCA_964465905.1 uncultured Ignavibacteriaceae bacterium
CGTCCCGAGAGACTCCCTCATCCTTCGCATCGGCGGAAGCATCGCCGATGTCGTCGCTACGGCGTTCCGGACCATCATGCTCGGAGGCCAGGGTGAGATGATGGATACGCTGGTGCAGAAAGGGAGCGAGATCCCCGGCGTCCGGAGAGTGCAGGTCTACGCCAGAGATGGATACCTCGCATTCGGTCGTGAGGAATCGGAGATGGACGAGAAGGATGTGCTGGATGTGGTCGGGGCGCAATCTCCTTCCCACCGCTACCGGCTTACCGGAAGAGATCTCCGCGTGATCGTCCCGCTCGTCAATGAAGAGCGCTGTCAGGTCTGCCACGGCTCGAGCCATCCCATGAGGGGAGTGCTGGTTGTGGACATGGAGCGGGAACGGCTGACGAAGATCGCCAGCGACCGGTCCGCCAAAGAACTGACCTCCGTGCTCCAGTCCGCGGTCTTCGAAGGATTCCGGAGCATCATGCTCGTGGGGCGGGCGAGCTCGGCACGGTACTACATGGATGCCATCCGCTCGGACTCGGTCGTGCAGACGCTGCGGGTATTCGACGCGAACCGGAATGAGAAATTCCTGAATCCGCCGCGGCGCTTCCGCCCCCAGCTCATGGACGTCGTGAAGTCAGGTGTGCCCCTGATCGTTGCGGAAGCGCGCGGGGGCGAGGAGTTTCTCGTCCGTCTATCGCCCCTTCCCAACGAGGTGCGGTGCTATACCTGCCATGGACGGCAGCATACGGTGCGCGGCGTGCTGGAGGTGTCGGCATCAATGGCCGAGGTACGGCGGGTCATCAATGAAAACAAGATCCGATCCGCGGCCGTGGGCGTGGTCACCATTCTGCTGGTGTGGCTTGCGCTGCGCGTGTTCATGAAGGCCGTGGTGGTGAAACCCGTTCAGGCAATTGAGCGGGTGGCTGCGCGTGTGGGCCGCGGAGATTTCACGGTTCAGGCCGATGTGCGCACGGTCGATGAAATCGGCAGGCTCGCGCGGCAGATCAATGACATGGTACGGGGGCTCCGCGAGCGCTTTCACCTGGAAAAATTCGTCTCCCGGCAGACCGTCGCGGCTGTGCAGGGTGCCTCCCTGGAGGGTATCCGCCTCGGGGGTGAACGGAAGACGGCAACCGTGTTCGTCTCCGACATTCGGGGCTTCACGTCGTTCTCAGAACGGACGGAGCCGGAGCGTGTGGTGACGGTGCTCAACGACTTCCTTGCCCGGCAGGCGCAAATCGTCCGGCGGTTCGGAGGAGACATCGACAAGTTCGTGGGGGATGAACTGGTGGCAGTCTTCATGGGGGAGGGGATGGTTTCCAGGGCGGTGCAGGCGGCCATCGAAATCCAGCGTGAACTCCAGCAGTCTCAGGATCGGGACGCGGAGCGGTTGAGCGTGGGTATCGGCATCAACACGGGGGAGATGGTCATGGGGGCAATGGGGAGCGCCGAGCGGATGGACTACACGGTGATCGGCGACAACGTGAACCTCGGGGCGCGCCTCTGCGGAGCCGCCGCTGGAGGGGAGATCCTGGTCTCTGGTTCGACCGCCGAACTCATCCAGCCATCCGATGCCTATCGTCTGGAGGAGCTCCCGCCGCTCTCCTTGAAAGGGAAAGCCCTCCCTGTCAGAGTGTTTGCGGTCCGGTGGTTGCGGACGAGCTGACTGCCCAGGGGAGAGCAAACGATGTTCATACCAGCCGGTGGTGAAAGGTGAATCAGCGGAAACTCTATCATACGATCGAGAGCTTCGCGTCCGTCAGCTTCAAGACAGAGCTGGAGCTTCTGAAGCACGTTGTCAACGAGATCGTTCAGAACGATTCGATCGACATCAAGGGAGGAAGGATCTGGGAGTACGATCCTCCGACCGAGTCGTATCGTCTGGTCCACCAGATCGGTCAGATCCAGCAGCTGGAGCCCGACTTCCGCATACGGGTGGATGAGTACCCGATGTTTCTGCACGCGGTCCGCCAGCGCTCCATCGTGGCAAAGGAAACGAACCGCTACCTGCGAACGAAGGGGATCGTCAAGTACTCGGCGACGGGGGTCGGGGAGAAGCTGCCGTACCGCAACGGGCGGGTCTACCAGTACATCCTTGCGTTCAATTCCGATACGATGGATCAGAGTCTCCTGCCGACGCTGGGGATCATCAGCGTCGCCGTTTCCTCTCTCCTCGCGAGGAGGAAGGTCGAGCAGAAGGCCCGGCTGCTGGCGAAGGACATCGACCGGGCGCGGGAGATTCAGCAGAGCATCCTGCCGGATTCAGGGCTCTCCTTTCACCACTACGACCTGTACGGGATTTCTCTGCCCGACCGCATTGTCGGTGGAGATTTCTTTGACTATCTTCTCCCGGATGCCGAACGCGACCGATTGGTGGTGGTCATTGGCGATGCTGCGAGCAAGGGGTTGAAAGCCGCGGCGCAGGCTCTCTATGTTGTGGGGGCAATGCGCATGGGCGTGTACCATCAGACCAAGATCACCGCTCTCATGGCGCGCATGAACGAGCTGATCCACCGGAGTTTCTCCGAAGATCAGTTCGTCTCAATGTTCTACGCGGAGTTCATCAATGACCGGAGGGGTCTCCTGCTCTACTCCAGTGCAGGCCACAACAGCCCCCTCCTCTACCGGGCGGCGACGGGAATGTTCGACCTGCTGGAACCAACAGGTCAGCTCATGGGTCCGTTCCCTGATCAGCGCTACGGCGTTGAGAGTGCGTATCTCCATCCGGGAGACGTTCTCGTCCTGTACACCGACGGCGTGAGCGAAGCGCTGGACGCGCGTGGCGTTCCTTATGGCGAGGAACGGTTTTCCGAGATGGTGCAGCGGCATGCGGATCGGAGTGCGGAGGAGATTTGCAGGGCAGTCATCGACGACGTGCAGCAACTCCGCCGCACGTC
>CAYXMK010000306.1:0-2884 GCA_964465905.1 uncultured Ignavibacteriaceae bacterium
ATGGCGGAGCTGCTCGATGGCGAGGCCTCGTTTGAGGATGTCATCCAGCGCCTTGCCTCGAGCCCGATCCATGTGGTCTCGGCCGGCAAGCCGCGAGCCGAGGGCGCGGATTTCGATCCTGATCGCATCAACCTCATCCTCGATGCTCTCGATGAACAGGGGCAGGGTCGGGAGGACGCACCTCAATCAAAGGATGACAACCGATGAAATCCTACAATTCTTTCGAAGTTGCCCAGCAGCAGGTTCTCGAAGCCGCGAAGATTCTGAACCTCGACAAGGCGACCTGCGACCTCTTGATGTGGCCGCAGCGGGAGTTCAAGTTCACGATGCCCGTCAAGATGGACAACGGCGGGCTGAGAATCTTCCACGGCTGGCGCATACAATATAATTTTGCGCGCGGGCCCGCCAAAGGGGGGATCCGCTTCCACCCTGACGAGACCGTCGATACGATCCGGGCACTGGCAGGATGGATGGCGTGGAAATGCGCCGTTGTCGATCTTCCGCTGGGCGGCGGCAAAGGGGGAGTGGTGTGCGATCCCAGGAAGATGTCACAGCGCGAGCTGGAGAATCTCGCGAGAGCGTATGTGCGCGCTGTTGCTCAGTACATCGGCGTCGACCGGGACGTCCCCGCCCCGGACGTCTACACGAACCCTCAGACCATGGCCTGGATGATGGATGAGTACGAAACGATCTTTGCCCTTCACCATCCCGGCGTGCTGACTGACAAGCCCATGCAAATCGGCGGCACGGAGGGGCGCCGGGATGCCACGGCACGTGGGGGCGTCATCAGCGTGCGCGAAGCGTGTAAACTGCTGGGTGTGGACCCCCATGGGCCGTTCGCGATTCAGGGGTTCGGGAACGCGGGACAGCGGGCAGCGCTCCTCCATCAAGAGCTGCTGGGCGGAGGAAAACTCATTGCAGCCTGCGACTCGCGCGGCGGAGTCTACAGTCCGGACGGGCTGAATCCCAAGGAGCTTGTGACGCACAAGCTGAAGACGGGTTCTGTCGTCGGCTTCCCTGGAGCAAAGGCCATTCCCCGGGATTCGGTACTGGAGCTCGATGTGGAGATCCTCTATCCTGCGGCCCTCGAAAACTCCATCAATGAAAACAACGCGCCGAACATCAAGGCGCGCATCATCTGCGAGCTGGCGAACGGGCCCACGACTCCCGAGGCCGACCTGATCCTTCACAAGAAGGGGGTGTACGTTATTCCCGACATCCTTGCGAGTGCGGGCGGTGTCACCGTCTCATACTTTGAGATGGTGCAGGACAAGTACTCGTACTTCTGGGACGAGGCTACGGTGCATCAGCGGCTTGACGAGAAGATCACGAAGGCGTGCCATACCGTTCAGGAGGCGATCAAGGACAAGAAGGTGCACCCGCGGTTGGCTGCTATGGTTGTTGGCGTCGCGCGCGTGGCTGAAGCGTGCAAGCTCCGGGGATGGGTCTAGGGGTCTGTCCGAATACCCGAGTTGGGGCGAATCTTCTGTCGCCCCTCTCCCGAAACGCATTCCGTCGTCCCGACATGCTTTCGGTGGGGACCCCAAAAAAACACGTTTTGGCATGACCCTTGGACTCCGGGCTGGCGGAGAAACGGCGGCTCCGTTCACCCGCCGGGAGTCTGTCCCTCAGGACGTTGATGGGGATCTCGCGCTTGAGTGTGTGCATTCGGAGTCGTTGTCTTCGAGATAGTGTTCGAGAGCTTTCTGCAATTGAGGCAAATACTGGAAGACCGACTTGAGGAATGTGGTTTTCATGGCGCAGACTCCTGAGCCGTTGAATCCCCGATACTGCCAAACACCGCCATGTTCTATGAATGCGACAGCCGCCGTACCTCTGCCTGCACGAACGCCGGCGGCTTCGCCACAGCGCGCGGCATCAGCGGGGACCGCTTGGAACAGGCCCTGCAGCGTCAGGAAGCGCTCACAGGACTCCTTCACAACATCATCGCTCCAGGTTCCGGAGAGGGCCATGAACTTGGTGGAGTGTTAGCAAGTTCCACGGCTATTGTTCACAGCGCCTGTGCCCGCGGTCCAACCGGCACCATCGGTGCTCGAAGCCTACCCGACGCTCATGCGACTCTGCTTCGCTTCAAGAGATTCTCTTTGTTCGCCGCCAGGGCGATGGATCATCACTGCCCTTGGTCCCTCCCCTCCTCTCCCGGCAATTGCGGGCTCCGCCATCGTATTCCATCCCATTTTCGGTCATTTCTTGCATCGCCGGTTGACTTCTCAAAAATAACAACGTAGTATTGCCTTGGTCATTTTTGCGAATCGTCAATCCTGTTACGGAGCTTCGACCTTGGGACGACGGCCAGAGCACGGAGGTCGTGCTGGGTCGGGCGGCCTTCACCTCCTCAAGCGTGAAGACCTTCGGACAAAGCTCCGTGAACAAGGCGTGGGGACTGGCCGTCTCCGAGAACGGCACGCTCTTCGCCGTCGACCGGAACAATAATCTACACGTGGCGCGCGCCGCATACAACCGGCTGCTCGTCTTCTACAACGCACCGGCCAAAACGAAAGAAAGCCGTACTTTCGGCCCATGCGCCGTCCGCGGATGATGTCGTTCGATCACTAATCCGGATTCTGCTGCCTTATCCACCCCGTCCCAACTTCACGAGGAGGTCCTTATGGTCCCCATCACATCCCTCTGGCTGCCGATCGTGGTCTCGGCGCTCTTCGTCTTCATCGCCAGCTCGCTGATCCACATGGTCTTCAACTACCACGCCAACGACAGGAAGAAGCTCCCGGACGACGCCGCATTCGCCGAGGCGATCAGGAAGCTGAACATCCCTCCTGGTGAATACGCGTATCCGCTCGCATCGAGCGTGAAGGAAATGAACTCTCCCGAGCACCGGGACAAAGTCAAGAAGGGGCCGGGGGTT
>CAYXMK010000307.1:0-2880 GCA_964465905.1 uncultured Ignavibacteriaceae bacterium
GTTTTCTTCTGGAATTTCAGACGACTTCCTGCTATGTTAAGGACATTTCGTGGGGGTGAACGAGTCACAGCGAATGGAATCCAACAAGCGACCGGCCGTGCAGCTGGCACAGGGGCTGCGTGAGCTGACCTACAACCTGTGGTGGATCTGGAACCCGGAAGCGCAGGCGGTGTTCCGGGAACTCTCGCCGCTCCTCTGGGATTGCTGCTATCACAATCCTGCCTTTGTCCTCCAGAACCTTTCGGCGGAAGAGCTGACGGCTCGTCTGCGCGATCCGGATCTGGCAGACCGCCTCGCGAAGGTTCTGGATGAGTTCCGGGAATACATGCAAGAGCCCGGCACGTGGGCCCGTCGGCACGCGCCGCATCTGGCGGACCCTGTGGCGTACTTCAGCGCGGAATTCGGCCTACACGAATCGCTCCGCATCTACTCGGGCGGACTCGGGATTCTGGCCGGCGATCACATGAAGTCCGCGTCCGATCTCGGCATACCCTTCGTTGGTCTGGGATTGTTCTACCGGCAGGGCTACTTCAAGCAGCGGATCGGGCCTGATGGCTGGCAGCAGGAACTGTATCCCCCCTCGAGTCCCGAGACGCTTCCGATGGAACTGGTGCGCAACACTCAGGGCGGTCCGCTCCTCAACTCAGTGCACATCGGCCACAGCACCGTGAAGTTCCAGGCATGGCGTGTCCGGATCGGGCGTGGAACGCTCTATCTCCTCGATACGAACATTCCTGAGAACGAGCAGCACTACCAGTGGATAACGGCTGCCGTCTACGGCGGCGACATCGATACGCGCATCGGTCAGGAAATCGTGCTGGGGATCGGCGGCGTGCGCCTTCTCCGGTCTCTGGGGATCACGCCCTCGGTGTATCACATGAATGAAGGCCACTCGGCATTTCTCGTGCTGGAATTGCTGCGGGAGAAGCTGGAAGAGGGGATGGAGCTGGAAGAAGCCGTCCGTACAGTGCGTTCGCAGTGTGTGTTCACGACCCACACGCCGGTCCCGGCAGGGCACGACCGCTTCTCCAGCGAATTGATGGCCCACTCGCTGGGGGCGTTCTGGAAGAGTACGGGATTGTCGCACGAGCAGCTGATGAGTTTCGGACGTGTGCATGCCGGTGATGCTCAGGAGCCGTTTGTGATGACGGTGTTGGCCCTGAAGATGTCGAGGGGGGCAAACGCGGTGAGCGAGTTGCATGGACGCGTGAGCCGCGAGATGTGGCACAGTCTCTATCCGGACGAGCCGGTGGACCGCGTGCCGATCGGCCACATTACGAACGGTGTCCACACGCCCAGCTGGGCCACACTGCGGGCGCACGAGTTCTGGAACAAGCGCCTCGGATTCGACTGGACCGACAAGCTGATGGAGCCGGCGTTCTGGGAGAAGATGGAGTTCAACGGCCTGGCGACGGATGAAGAGCTGTGGGCCTTCCGCTACATCCTGAGGCGCGATCTGGTGGAATTTGTGCGGCGGCAGTACAAGGAGCGGTACGAGCGGGTCAATGGGGATTCGGGATTCAGTTTCGAAAAGTTCCTTTCTCCCGACGCGCTCACGATCTGCTTCGCCCGACGGTTTGCGACCTACAAACGGGCTCCCTTGCTCTTTCGTCATCTCGAAAAAGTCCTTCCCCTCTTCAACGATCCCGCCCGTCCCCTGCAGATGGTCTTCGCCGGCAAGGCCCATCCCCGGGACGATGAGGGAAAGCGGTACATCCAGCGCATCATCGAAATGACGCGTCACCCCCAGCTGTTCGGAAGAGTGGTGTTCGTCGAGAACTACAACATCGAAGTGGCGCGGCACCTGGTCTCCGGCGCCGATGTCTGGCTCAACAATCCCCGGCGTCCGCTGGAAGCCAGCGGCACGAGCGGCATGAAGGTGGTGATCCACGGGGGCTTGAACCTGAGCATCATGGATGGATGGTGGAGGGAAGGATACAACGGCAAGAACGGATGGGCGATCGGAGATGATTCGTCTGTGCCCGATGTCGATGCGCAGGACGAACAGGATTTCGAGAACCTGTTCCGGGCGCTCTCGGAAGAGGTGATTCCGGAGTTCTTCGACCGGGACGAGGAGGGGATCCCCCGCCGATGGATTGCCCGGATCCGCAATTCGATGCGGACACTGATACCTGCCTACAGCACCGACCGGATGGTGGCGGAGTACGTGAAGAAGTACTACCTCCCTCCCTCCTGAGACTCGCTCCCCTGCGGTGAGCGTCCGGGTCCCCCGGTGAAACGGGGCCGAGGCCGGGCGTTTCCCATCCCCCCGATCATTACATTTTTGTCGCTCCTGTCTTGACACAACGACAAATTTGTCGTATTCTCCCAGGAGAGGCAGGGAGGGGGTTCCCGTGGCGCGCGTCATCGCTGGCTGGATTTTTGATGTCTACCCGTCGCACGACGGCATGGCGGTCTGGTTGATCGACCGGAACGGCCTGAAGTACCGCGCCGTTGCGCCGTTCCTCCCTTCCTTCATTCTCCATCTCACCGGTGCGGACAGCCGCCGTGCTTCCGCCCTCGCGCGGTACGCTCCGGTACCGCTGTCGTTTTGCGCCACTCAGCGGCGTGAGCTCTACACCAACGAAACATGGAATGTTCTGCAGGTGTTCGTCCACGATCCGCGCCGCTTCAAGGCGGCCGTTGCCTTCTACGAGCGCTTTTTCCCCCACTTTGCCTTCTTCAATGCCGATCTGCTTCCGGCGCAGATGTTCTTCTACGAGACCGGATTGTTCCCTCTGGCGTACGGGGAATATGAGCTGGACGAAGGGGGTCGTCTTACGGGTTGGAACCTCCTGGATGGGCGGGAGCGGGTGGAGTACGAGCTTCCGTCTCTTTCCACGTTGCTCCTGCGGAGCACCAACGATTTTGTTTCCCCCA
>CAYXMK010000308.1:0-2880 GCA_964465905.1 uncultured Ignavibacteriaceae bacterium
GTCCTTCATGGCAGCGGCGGCCTCGAGCACCTCCGGAACCACTTCGAAGCCCAGCTGTGCAGCGAAGCGGAAGGCGCGCATAATCCTGAGGGGGTCATCATCGAAGGTCGCCCGCGGATCAAGCGGCGTCCGGAGAAGCCGGCGTTTCAGGTCGTTCCGGCCCGCATAGGGATCGAGGAGTGTCCCCCGGCTCTCCCGGTTGAGCGACACGGCAATGGCATTGACCGTGAAATCCCGCCGCGAGAGATCTTCCTCGATTGTGCCCCGGTTCACCGCCGGTTTTCGCGAGTCCCGGTCATAACTCTCGCGTCGCGCCCCGACGAACTCGAGCCTCTGGTCACCGTGGTGGATCATCGCCGTGCCGAATCTCTCGAACTTCACCACCGGCCCGGCCCCCAGGTCGGCCGCCACACGCTCCGCGAAGGCAATGCCGTCGCCGACGACGACGATATCCATGTCTTTCACCGGCGAAGAGCGGAGAGCATCCCGCACGTATCCCCCCACCACGTACGCAACGACTCCCTCCCGATCCGCCAGATCGGCGATCCTGATGAGCAGAGGATCCTTCAGTGTCAGGTGGCGTTCCATGATGCCGACAGCCGCGCCTGGTGCGCCTCGATGTTCTTGAGAATCTCCTGCGCCACTTCGAGCGCCTGCAGTCCGTCCCTCCCGGTGACCGGCGGTTCGGTTCCCCGCTCCACGGCCCGGAGAAACAGCCCGAGCTCGTGTTCCAGCGCGTTGATTTCGGGGATCTCCGGCCGTTCATAGACGATCATTCTCTTTCGCTCCCCCTGGTCGATGCTCCCGAGCAACATGGTCGGCTTCGCGTTGTTCGCCCGTTCATCCACCAGCCGGAAGACCTCCGCTCCCCCCTGCTGGAAGTCAATCGAGATATAGGCATCACGCTGGAAGAGCCGCATTTTGCGCATCCTGTTCTGTGAAATCCGGCTCGCCGTGACATTGGCTACACAGCCGTTCTCAAACTGCAGCCGGGCATTGGCGATATCCACGCTGGAGGAAACCACCGCAACCCCGCTGGCGTCGATCCGGCGGACGCCGGAACGGACCAGGCTCAGGATAAGATCGATATCGTGGATCATGAGGTCGAGAACGACGGCGACGTCGGAGCCTCTCGGATTGAACTGTGCGAGCCGATGCGACTCGATGAAGAGAGGCGCAAGCTCGTATGCTTCCAGTGCTACGATCGCAGGGTTGAATCGTTCAATGTGTCCGACCTGGATCTTCACCGAATGTTCGTCGGCCAGACGAATCAGCTCCCGTGCCTGTTCGATCGTCTCGGTGATCGGCTTTTCGACCAGGACGTGCACCCCCCGCAGAATTGCCTCCCGGGCGACATCAAAGTGCGAGCGGGTCGTCGTCGCGACGCTGACGGCATCCACCAGATCGAGCAGCTCTGGGAGCGACGCCGTCGCCCGCGTGCCGAATTCCTGCGCCACCCGCGCGGCCCGCGCAGCATCGACGTCGAAGATGCCGGCAAGCTGCGCAGAGCCGCTGCGCGCGTACATCTTGGCATGGAGGCTGCCGAGATGACCTGCGCCGATCACACCGACCCGAATGCTCATCGTAGGAATTCCTTCTCGTACCGCCGCTCGCCCGCGGTCCGGCGCCACAGCTCGCAGCGGACAACCCGCTCTCTGCGCACCCCGACCCGGGGTGCACAGTTGCCGCCACCTTGGTGGTCAGTCGGAGGCACGGTCTCCCTTGCCACTGCTCCGCTGGCGTGCGTGACCGATGATCCGGTCATAGCCCCCCGTGCGCGTTTCACGGTAATACACAAAGACAGAATAGTTGTTCGTCGTTCTCCAATCGTTCCCTTCCAGACTGATCCAGTCACGCCCTCCCGCCACGTACTGGTAGTCATGGATTCCCCGCCGCATCGAGACCACCGCGCTGTAGCGTTCTCCTTCCCGCGTCATCTTCAAGGAGGGAAGGAGCTCCCAATCGGCAAACGAGCCGGTCACGTGAAGCGTTTCCAACGGTTCGCCGTCCCAGAGCAACTCAAAGCGAAAGGGGACATAGTCGGCATACCGGTTCCCCTGCACGAGCTGGAATCCTCCGTCGCGGTCCGCACTCCCGCGGGCGAGGAACCTGCTCACATCCGCTCCTCCGCGCGCGCTCAGGACGATCCCCTCGGGATACTGATCAACGCTGCGCAGGTCGATACGGCGATATTCATTGCCGGGGAGCACGTTCTCCACGCGGAACACGAGGTTCCTGGTGCCGAAGCCTTCGACGAAGGTCCAGGGGTCATCATCGTCGATGTCCACGCTCCGCCGCGTGGCGTGCTCCAGGTTTCGATAGACATCGACACGCCGGACCTCCTGCGGGTAGAATGCCTGAGACGTGACGGAATCCTGGTCGGGCACCTTGAACGCAACGTCGATCCGATGCACCTGGTTGAGCGGATGCCCCTCGGAGGGGAGCTGGCGGTTCGAGACACGAATGCGCGGCCGCACGACATTCTCGACGACGAAGAAGCGCCGGGAAGCGAGCGGCACGTTCCCTTCTTCCTCCCACAGCTCCACGCGATAGTTGCCCGAAAAGGAGAATCCTTCGAAGAGCCGCTCGTCCGGAATGCGTGTGCGGACCTGATAGCGGTAGTGCCGCACCCCCGACGGCGCCGGTTCGATGGGCAGCGGGAACCGCGTCCGATCGCGCATCGGATCGTTGACGAACGAGTTGCTGGTCGGCTCCCAGTCTGCCGTACAGTGCACGAAACGGAGGTAGAGATTCGGGGGCTCGGAACTCTGAAGATCCAGTTCGACGGTGATCTTGTCTCCCGCGAGGGACGCAACGGGCAGATCGGCGGGGCCTGTGCCGTAGATCCTGATTCCGCGCAACAATGCCGACCCCTCCTCC
>CAYXMK010000309.1:0-2870 GCA_964465905.1 uncultured Ignavibacteriaceae bacterium
CGGTCACACCCTCCAGGCGATACTCAGGCATGGTTTGATGGGCCTCGAACGTTCAGGAAATAGGTTGGAAAACTACTTGAAGCGAAGTCACGTAAGATAGTACGGTTTTTCATCCTCTCTGTCAAGAAGCCGGATGAATGGGGGAAGGAAAGGGGAAAAAACACGACATCCCGCCTCGCGGCGGGATGTCGGGAGAACGCCACAACTGCAACGGCTTACTGGAAGTCGCCCGTGAACGTAAAGCTGCCGGACAGCTTTCCATCTGCCCCGTAGGTGCCCAGCACCGTTCCGTACGCCTGGGCCGAGCTCCCGCTGAACTGGATGGAGTTCGACGTCACTGTCCCGAGCGCGTAGAAACCGTTCTCGTTGGACACCAGGGATACCGGCAGTGTGTAGCCGACATACGATCCGCCGCCGCCGCCCATGGCCGCAGGACGAATGCGATACTGATAGGCGTTGGCCGCCAGGTTGGTGATGTCGGCGATGAGGGCGTCACGGTTTGCACCGACGCTCTGTGCGGTGAACATGCTCAGTCCGACCGCAATGGCGATACCGACAATGATAACGCCAAGGATGATGAGCAGAAGCTGCTGTTGACCCATGTTGGACTCCTTAGATGGAGGTTATGGGTTGAATCCGTACAGCGGTGGAATTTCAATCCTGAACAAGCACCCATTGCTCAAGCGGCGTGCCAGAGCAATCCGGGACAGCGGCATCAGGCAAATCCTTTCGGCGGAGCAAGTTGCCAGGTCCCTCTCCCTCACCCTCCCGCGAACATTTTACCGCGACCTGTATTTTTTACCGACCCCGGATGGACAAAATGTCAGTTTCCGGCGGAGAAGCCAATCTCGAGCACCGCACTTGCGTCCCGCCCCCGGGGGCCGGACTACCGGTCTCGTGGGCCCTGCTGGACTCGAACCAGCGACCAACAGATTATGAGTCTGCCGCTCTGACCAGCTGAGCTAAGGGCCCCATCCTTCCCAAGATACGGGAACAGTGTGCGATTGTCAAACGAGCCAATCGCGCTCATTGCAGGAGCCTCTGAAGCTCTTCCGCTTTCTGCACGATCTCGGGATCGTCGGGAGCAAACTGGAGTGCCGCCTGAAAAGCACGCAGCGCCGCCGCATACCGCATCCGCCCCTTCTGAAGGTCGCCCAGAATCTTCCACACTTCGACATCCCCCCGGCGCAGTCTGAGCAGTTGATGGTAGAAATCAATGGCCGCGTCGTGCATCCCCAGTGAACGGTATCCTTCAGCCATTTCGCGAATTCTCGCCGGATCCTTCTCCCACGGCTGGCCGCCAGGCGGGGCATCCAGCGCGGCAATGATGCTCCGATAGTGGGGAATCACTCTGTGGAAAGGAAAACTGCGGATCAAGGCCCCGAGGTGAACACGCGCCCCTTCGACGTTGTTCTGCTCGAGATCATAGAATACTGCAAAGACCAGCGCCGGCGGAAGGTCCGGCGACATCTCCAGCGCCGTACCGAGGGTATTGCGGGCCTGAGAGCGGAATCCCAGATCCCAGTAGTTGAAGGAAAGTTCCGTCAGGGCGGCCGCGCGGGGTTCTCCCGCCTCCGCCGACGATGCGCTCCGGAGCATGTCGAGGAGGGAGAGGTGATGCTTTGCGTGCAGCAGGAAGGATCCTGCCTGCGGATTGGAACGCACCCAGCGGAACCGGGACTGCGCCTCCAGCAGTTTTCCCGAGAACTCTGCGGCAATGCCGTCATAGAAGACAACAGCCGGCGATTGGATCCCGTGCTCCATGATCTTCCGGAATCTCGTCCTCGCCGAATCGGGCTGGTCGGAGACGAGGAACCTCAGTCCCTGACCGAAGAGCTCCCGTTGTTCCGCATGTTCAGGTCGCAGCGGCCGGACCCCCATAGGTTCTTCCGGCGCCAGGCCGGCCGAGAAGGGCGCGTCGGGATCCGTCCAGAGACGGTGCGTGACCTTCAGGACCTCCACGCATCCTGCGCGGAACACGGTCTCGTACCGGCATCGGACGGCAAGTCGCATCTGCGCCTCCATCTCCCGCAGCCCGGTCTTCTCCACGTAGACGATGACGTAGCGGATCCGGTAGTCGCGAACAAGATTCTCGAGGAAGTCGATCGGCATCAGCGAGCTGACCGATTCGAGCTTACGTCCGCCGGCCACCAGGGCGAACTCTCTCCAGTACGAGGCAATCACGACGGACGAGTCGGTGTTGCGCCGGAGCCAATCGCCCACCGGTTCGAGCGGCTTCATGAACATGTCGGGATAGGAGCCCTGTTCGTAGAGCTGATCGCTCCTCTCTCCAGGAGAGAGCCGATACCGGCTTGCCTCAGCCGCGTATCGTGCGTCCCACCAGACGTGCGGCACCAGCAGAAGTCCCGTGACGGAGAGACCGACAGCCGCGACGACTCTCGGCGCGACGGACTTCCCCTCCAGGAAGCCGGCGACAACGCCCCACCCGTGCGCCGCGTAGAACAGGAGAACGAGCAGGATCGGAAAGAGGAATCGGATATCGTTGATGGGATAGACCAGGACGGTGACCGCATAGACTACCAGGAAGATGAACGGCAGGTCGATCCTCCGATGCCGTCGGAGAAGACTGAGGAAGCCGGTCGTCGAAAGCGCGAGCGGCACTCCCACAACGAAAAGCTCGACTGCCAGAGGCAGGTCCGCGAAGAACGAAAGGGGCGGGTTTGTCATGGGGACGCAGTCGTACCGCCTCAGGTGAAACTGCGCGAGGAAGTAGATCTTGCCGGCAATCCCCTTGTAGGAAGCCAGATTGGACACCATGCGCGCCCAGAGTTCACTCAGAAACGATTCCTGATTGCCCGTGTACCAGTGCCCCAGCATGAACTTCATGTTCTGAAGTTTCGGGTCCTCGA
>CAYXMK010000310.1:0-2849 GCA_964465905.1 uncultured Ignavibacteriaceae bacterium
CAGCGGTTCGAACGGCTGGACGAAGTTATTGAGTCCGAACTGCAGGCCATAGCCGAAGCGGAAGTTCCACGACCACTGGTGAAACGACTGGGTTACGGGATTGCGCCGGCGCGTTTCGGTGTGGGAATAGGAGAAGTTCATCCGGTTGATCGTTTCGGTGACCAGCCACGAGTCCACGGGAAGATTGAGCTTCAGGGTCGGGACCGAGTACGTTTCCGTCACGCTCAGAGACTGGCTCTCATCTCTGATAAGATCTCCCTGGCGTTGCGCGGCTTGCTCCGGCAAACCGTTTTCACGCGCGGTCAGTGCCGTACGCTCCACGGCTTCGTCCACAAGAATGTCTGTGCCGGGAAGATAGCGCGGGTTCTGAATCGTCTCCACATGACTGTAATTGACGCTGAGGGCCGTCCCCTGCCAGCTTGCCGGCAGGAACTTCGCCAGGTCAATGTTGCCGCTGAGGCTCCAGTTCCGGTCGAGGTTTCTACTCCCGAAGCGATCTTCCAGCCCGTGGAAGAAGGGATTCCGCTGCGACATGCCGAAGGACAGATTCACCACGTCTGCCAGTTTCACTGATGATTCAAAACGATAGGCCCAACCCGGCGTATCGTCCACGTCCGTCAGACGCAACTCGTTCACCCAGACTTCCCCCGAGACGCTGGAGGCGCCTTTGCCGGCGGGATTCTCCACACCCACCGAAACGTAGCGGACGTTCGTCAGCGTGGGATCGCCCCGCACCTGGTACGTGGCGCCCGCCACCCCGTCGGGCACCGGTACGCGCCGGCTGAAGGCACGCGCGCTGTCGCGGCCCAGCTTCACCGCCGTCAGATCTTCGAACCTGATCGTGATGTCATTCCCTGCCCAGCCCGGGCGAATGGGGGCACGGTACTCGTAGTAGGTCAACGAATCCGCACCGAACCGGAACACGAAGTCAAGGTCATAGTTGGCCGTGTCCGCATAGGCAAGGCCCGGACTTCCGTGCACGAACATCTTCATGGCCCGGTAGTTGAAGAGATCCAGCGGACGGGCAGAGAAACGCCGCACCGCCTGCTTCAGCTGGCCATCCCCCAATCCGCTGATGAGAAGCGCGAGGGATTGCTCGTTCCCCCGAATCACCTGATCGGGCCGGTTGCGGTCCACGGGCCGACTGACGCCCGGGGGGAGGGTGTACTGGGGATTGTCGTCGGCATTCACCACGCTCACCCGGAACGTCCCGTCGTTCTTCACCACAGGCTCCCACTGGTTGCCGACCAGATTGAACTCAGCAACACGGAGCAGCACTTCGTCATCCGCCTCGGAGAACCATACGCGCACGGCCTCAACATTTGTGAATGAGGGCTGACCAACAGACCGTGTGGTGTCGTTGATCGGAATGCGGATCTGATACCAGCCGGTGCCGTTGTTTCCGGCAACGTACTTCTGAAAGTCAGGGTCGGTCGTGTCGAGCGGGACTTCGTACTCGAAGTAGCTGTTGGTTCTGTCGAGAGCGTTGTTCAGATTCAGGTCTTCCGTATTGGCAAAGAATCCCCCTTCCGAACGGATATTCCCCTCCGTGCCGTTGCCATTCGCTGCCGCGTACCGGTCGGGATTGATCGACCCGTACGGCGGCGCAAGGTAATCGTCCCCCGAAGGATCCGCGGCAAACTGAGGATACTTCTGAAGGAACTCGGAGAAGACAAGGCGCTCCTCGGCATTCGGCAGTTCGTCCAGTCCCACATCTTCCGACTCTTCAATCCGGCCATCCCGGACTCCTCCCCGCAGCGGCTCTTCCGTGTTGAGACGGCCGTTGGGGATGACGTCCTCGCTGATGAAGCCCAGATCGATATTGAGCTTGGCGGTTGGGCGAGTCCGCTCCAGGTTCACCCAGAACTCGATGAACCCGATGTTTTCATCAACCAGGTTCGTCGCGTTCGTGCCGAGCATCTTCATCACTCCGCCCCAGGCTCGTTCGGGATGCGCGAAGAGCTTGTTGTCCAGATCGAGCGAGTAGTTGTACGGACCGCGTTGACGGGGCAGGTAGTGCAGATTGAGCACGACGACATAGTCCTCTCCCTGACGAACTTCCTTCTCCGGCCAGATCTGGGCCGGCTGCACGTCGCTCGGGAGCACGTTGTACCAGACCAGACGCGATTTGTACTCCATCTTCAGACTGTCGGCGAGCGGGGAAGGAACGTCGAGTCGCGGAATGAGCGCCGGCGGACTGGCCTCGCGCCACGCTCCGAACCCCACACCCAGAGGGATCGTCCTGCGCGCTCCTTCAAAATCATCGATGAAGGCGATTCCTTTGCCGCCGTCCTGCGCGATGGTGCTCTTACGCGTATTGGGATCCGGGAGCATGTAGGCCGCTTCTCCGCGCAGCGACACCGTCGACGGCGAGTTGGTCTGAATGCCCGGCAACCAGTTCATCGCCCTGGTCAGGAAGTCCGCCTGATAGTTCCATCCCCCGTCGATGCCGAGGATCGTGTTGCTGACCGGCTCCTCGCCCAGCCGGACCTTGTCGCTCAAGGTCTGCTGGTTCAGGTTCAGAATGGTGAAGCCGAGCGAGGAGTTCTTCGCCAGCGCCAGTTCTCCCCGCGCCCCCAGGAGCGACTTGGAGGCCAGCTGAAACAGATCGTTCGCCTCGTACTTGATCTGCAGGTTCCGACCAGGCACCAGGAGACTCTGGTTCTTGATCACAACCTGACCGGTGAGATAGTCAACGGTATAGTCGACATTCACGCGCTGGCGCTCTCCATCGACGATCACTTCCACGCTCCCCTCAACGATGTTGAACCCGACGTTGTAGCTGGAAGCGATGGCCGAGGTGATGGTCCCGCGGATATAGAAGTTGTTCTTGCGGCTGTTCGACGCAC
>CAYXMK010000311.1:0-2848 GCA_964465905.1 uncultured Ignavibacteriaceae bacterium
CTGACACGCTCCAGTTAGCTAAGAAGCGGGCGCAGGATATGGCCCGGGAACGAAAGTTCAAGGTGACGGGCGTCTTCGAGCGCGTGACGTTCATCTACCGGGTCCGGAAGGGGAAGGACAAGCCGATCGACGGCGAGCAGAAGGCCTACACGAAGGAGGAGGTGAAGCAGGCGCTCGAGAAGATGGGCTTCCAGGTCGTCTACGTCCGCAAGAAGCTCTTCGCCGGCAAGCCCAAGAAGGCCCCTGATGTCGACATCATAGCGTTCGTGAGGGTCAGTACGGACCTCATGAAGCAGAAGCTCCCCTTCAATGAAATCCTGACCCTCTTGGTCGAAGATGTCCCCAATCGGTATTTGCGGGAGACCCTGAAGGATATCAACCTGGAGCTCAAACAGGGGAAGGACAGCGAAAAAGTCTTCCTGAAGCACAGTCCCGTCTTCGGCAAGTTCACCGCGAACATGCTGGGTCTTGCCTCGAAGAGCGGCAACATGGCGGAGATCTATGAGAGCACGGCGAAGTTCCTCGAGCGGAACGCCGAGTTCAAGAGGAATCTCAAGAGCGCCCTCATCACACCGATGATCACGCTCCTCGTTCTGTTCGGCGCCGTCCTCTTCTACATCGGGTACATCTTCCCTGCCACGGCCGAGGCGTTCGAGAAGATGAAGATCGACCTCCCGCCGATGACGGCGGCGTCGCTGAAGCTGAGCCGCTGGATCACGGCGAACGTCTGGTTCCTGGTTGCTGCCATGGCGCTCCCCTCCATTGCCGTGTGGCGCTTTCTTTCCACCGAGCGGGGGAAGTTCCTGATGGATCAGTACATCATCCGCATTCCGGTGATCGGCAATCTGCTGCACAAGACCGCCATCGAAATCTTCTGCCGCGTCTTCTATGCCCTCTACAGCGGATCGGGGGAAAACATCGATGTGATCCGGATGGCGTCGGAGGCGTGCGGAAACAAGTATATGGAGCACCAGATCAAGACGATTTCCATCCCCATGATGATCCAGAAGGGGAAGGGACTGGTGGAGGCGTTCGAGGCCAGCGGGGTCTTTACCAAAACGGCCCTCTCCCGCTTCAGCTCGGGCGCGGAAACGGGAACCGTCCGGCATACGGCTCTGCAGATCGCCGAGTACTATGAGAAAGAAACCGTCTACCGACTGAAGAATGTCATCGAAGTGATTCAGCTTGCCATTTCGTTGATCATCATGATTGTCCTGACGGCGCTGACGGTCGTTTCGTCCGAGACGGCCACGGTGCGTCCGAAGGTCAAGGGTACGTTCATCCATTATCTGCTGTCGTTGTTCTCGTAATCGGGGGACCTCAGGGTCGGGAGAGTTCACATGCCTGAAATTGACATTACCGACAAAATCGGCTACACCCTCTTGAAGAAGGGGATCATCGACTTCGAGACGCTGGAGAAGTCGCTGAAGATGAAGGACTCGGAGGAGAACAAGAAGAACCGGAAGAACCTCGGCCAGATCCTGGTGTCGGAGTTCGGGGCCGACCATGACGCCGTGTTCCGGGAAGTGGCGAATCTCTATGCCTTCCGGGAAATCTTTCTGAATGACGAGAAGGTCGACGAGGCCCGTGTGGCCTTCATCAAGAAGTTCGTGGACGCCCTTCCCGACCAACAGCGGGAGGCGATGGTCCAGGCCAAGATGCTCCCGTTCAAGTACGACGAGCGGCAGACCGACAAGCTCATCATCATCGCCGCCGACCCCACCGACAAGAACCTCCCCGTTGTGGCCCGCAGCTTCAACGTCAAGAAGTACGAGATCTGCTACGTGCGGCTCCGCGATCTGCAGGGACTGATGGAGAAAGTCGCTCCTGCGCAGAACGAGTTCCTGAAGATGCTGAACGAAAGCGAGATCGCCGTGGAGGAGGGGTCGGGAGGCGAAGGAGATGCGGAGCTGGACGAGGAAGCCCTCCAGGCGGAAATCACGAAATCGGCTCTCGTGAACCTCTTCGAAGGGTGCCTCGTGGAGGCGGTGCGGCGGGGAGTGTCGGACGTGCATATCGTGGCGGCGGAGGGGAACCGGACCAACTTCATGTTCCGCGTCGACGGCAACCTCCAGCTCTGGCATTGCCAGGAAAACACCATGCCGGAAGCCGTGCTCGCCGTCATCAAGGACCGGACGAAGAACGTGGACCGGTTCGAGCGCGAAATGTCGCAGGACGGGTTCATCCAGCGCGTGATCGACGGACATCAGCTCCGGTTCCGCGTGTCCATCATGCCGATCGTGACGACCGAGTTCAAGCATAAGTTCGAAAGCGTCGTCATCCGCGTGCTGGACGACCGGAAGGTCATCACGGACCTCAACAAGCTCGGCTTGCAGGGCCCGGCGCGGGACTTCTTCTACAGGGCGATCAACAAGCCCCAGGGCATCATCATCCTCACCGGACCCACGGGATCCGGAAAGTCCACGACGCTGATCGCGGCGCTCTACCAGGTGATCGATCCGACCGTGAACGTGTTGACGATCGAAGAACCGGTGGAGTACATCATCAAGGGGGCGCGGCAGCTCAAGATCGGACCCAAGATGGGCTTCGAGCAGGCGATCCGCGGGATCCTTCGTCACGACCCGGATATCGTGCTGGTCGGTGAAATGCGCGACAAGGTGACCGCCGAGACCGCCATCAAACTCGCCAATACGGGTCACCTCGTGTTCTCGACCCTCCACACCAACGACGCGCCCAGCTCCGTCGCCCGGTTGTACAAGATGGGCATCGAGCCCTTCCTGATTGCCTACGCCATCAACATCATCGTGGCGCAACGCCTCATCAGGACCCTTTGCAAGAACTGCAAGCAGCCGATCCCGGAGTCGGACAAGGACGATCTGCTCAAGTT
>CAYXMK010000312.1:0-2831 GCA_964465905.1 uncultured Ignavibacteriaceae bacterium
CTATTCCCAGTGGGGATTTCCCCTGCCCGTCCGACCCTTCCCCCTGAGCTGGGATCAGCGTCATTCGGCCAAAGCGGATCTGCTGACCACGCTTCCGTGGGACATCGAGCTGAACGCAGTCATCGTCTACCACACGCCGCGCCCGTACACGTACTATCCAACCCGTGACGGCTTCACACCCGCACATCCGGAAAAGACATTCCTCCCCAACAATGCCCGCATGCAGGATGTCCTCTTCGTCAACGTGAAGATGTCGCGGGAACTGCAGTGGGGCGAAGGCCAACGCCGCCGTGCGGTGTTCTTCATGGATGCACGGAATGTCCTGAACCGGCGGAATGTCCGGTGGATGGATTCCAGCGGCCGTGTGGGGGGCGAACTCGGGGATCCGTCGGCCTACTACGAGCCGCGGCGCGTCAGGGTCGGCGTGCGCTTTGAATTCTGATTTCGAGGTCCTGTGCGCTCATTCACTCTCATCCAACGGAGTCTATGAAAACGATCAACCTTGTTCTCGGTATTCATAATCATCAGCCCATCGGGAATTTCGATTCCGTCTTCACGGAGGCGTGTGAGCGCTCGTACCAGCCGTTTCTGGATCTGCTGAAGCAGTTCCCCCGCGTCAAGCTGTCTCTGCATTATACAGGGACACTGCTGGACTGGCTCCAGGAGCGCCGGCCGGACGTCCTGAAGAAGATCCGAAAGCTCGTGACAGCCGGGCAGGTGGAGATGATGGGAGGGGCGTACTATGAAGCCATCCTCTCGGTGATCCCCGATGAGGATAAGCGGGGACAGCTGGCGAAACTCTCGACCGCCGTCCGGAAGCTCTTCGGTTCAGAACCGGTGGGGATGTGGCTCGCCGAACGGGTCTGGGAACAGCATCTGACCAAGTTCATCGCGGATGAGGGACTTCAGTTCATCGTCGTGGACGACACGCACTTCAAGTATGCCGGTTTCTCGGAGGAGGAACTCCTCGGCTACTACATGACCGAAGAGGAGGGAAGAACGCTCCGGATCTTTCCCATCAGCAAGATGCTCCGCTACACGATCCCGTTTCAGCCCGTGCTGAAGACCATCGACTACCTGAAGAGCATTGCCACGGAGGACGGACAACGGATCGTGGTATACGCCGATGACGGAGAGAAATTCGGGGTTTGGCCCAAGACCTTCGACCACGTCTACACCAACGGGTGGTTGAAGGAATTCCTGCAGGCTCTCTCCGACAACAGCGACTGGATCAACATCATGCATTTCAGCGAGGCGATCGGCCGGATCAGGCCGCTGGGGCGCACCTATTTGCCCAACGCTTCGTATGCCGAGATGATGCACTGGGCGCTTCCGCCCCACCACTTCACCCTCTACGAGGAGTTCGAGAAATTCCTCAAAGCTCAGGGGGCCCTCGAGAAGTACGAGTCGTTCTTCAAAGGGGGGTTCTGGCGCAACTTCATGGCGAAGTACCCGGAAATCAACAATATGCACAAGAAGATGCTCCGGGTCTCGGCCCGGGCCCGGCGGGCTCCCGGAACACAGAAGGGTTCCTCGGGAAGACGGGCTCCAGGGACTGCGACGCTTGAGAAGATCTGGGCCTCTCAGTGCAATGACCCGTACTGGCACGGAGTCTTTGGCGGACTGTATTTGCCGGTGCTCAGGTACCCCGTGTACCATAACCTCATCGAGGCCGAGAAGGAACTCGACCGGAGGGACCGCCGGACCGACGTGCGGGCGGAGATCGTCGATTTCGACTGTGACGGAAATGATGAAGTGCTCGTGGAATCCCCGGTGCTCAACTGCTACGTGAAGCCGGATCAGGGGGGATCGGTGTTCGAACTTGATTTCAAGCCGCGGTCGCTGAACGTCCTCGACATCGTTTCGCGCCATCCCGAGGGATACCACGAGAAGCTGAAGCATGCGTCGCACGGACCCGGCGAGGGGGATGCCGTGGCAAGCATCCATGATCTTGCGATTTCCAAGGAACGGGATCTGGATCGCTACCTGCACTACGACTGGTATCGACGTGGCTCCTTCATCGACCATTTCTTCAGTCCCGACAGCACGCTGGAGCAGGTCTGGCAGTCCACGTACCGCGAGCTGGGGGACTTTGTGAATCAGCCGTTCGAGGCGCGCGTACGAAAGACAGGAAAGGGGCTCCGCCTGCAGCTGGAGCGGAACGGCGCTCTCTGGAACGGCGAGGCGCATCACGACGTGGCCGTGCGCAAGACACTGAACTTCCACCCAGACAGCGGAACTGTCATCGTGGAGTATCGGTTGAAGAACCGGGGCCGCATGCCGGTCCCTGTCTGGTTCGGCGTCGAAGTGAATGTCGGTCTGCAGGCGGGAGACGCCCCCGACCGCTTCTACTATGCGGAGGAAGCCAAGATTGAGGATCCGCGCCTGCGGAGCATGGGCGAGCTGAAGGAGATCCGCATGATCGGCCTGCGGGACGAGTGGCTGAAGGTCGATGTCCGGCTCGAATCCAGCGTCCCGGCGACGTTCTGGCGGTTTCCACTGGAAACGATCTCGCTCTCCGAAGCGGGATTCGAACGCATCTTCCAGAGCTCGGTGCTTCTGCCGAACTGGAAGTTTGTCCTGGAGGACGAATGGAACGTCCAGCTCGCGTTTCACCTTCGTGGTATCTCATCGTGAGGGAGGTTGTGATGAAGAAACGTTTTTCGCTGTCGACCGTCACCATCATCGTGCTGGCCATGGCGTTGCGGCGGGGCATTACGCATGTGACGTGTGCCTCGACCGGCAACGCCGCGTGTTCGCTGGCGGGACTGAGCGCCGCGGCGGGCGTGCATGCGCACATTTTTGTCTCCGCGCGCGCGCCGCGGGCCAAG
>CAYXMK010000313.1:0-2819 GCA_964465905.1 uncultured Ignavibacteriaceae bacterium
GGCGTCGGAAAACTCCGGCGGCAGGCGAGCTGGAAGGAACCGTCGGGATTGAGGATCTTGCATCCGGCCATACCGGCCTCCGGATGCCGCCGAAAGAATTCCAGCATCACGCGCATCGTATCTTCCTGCACGACGGTATCCGGATTCAGCAACAGCAGGTACAACCCGCGGGCGCGCCGAAGGGCCTGATTGTTGGCGCGGGCAAAACCGACATTCGTCTCATTGGAGATTACCTGCACGGACGGGAAGGCCCGGCGCAGCATCTCCACGCTCCCATCGTCCGACGCGTTGTCCACAACGATGATCTCGGAGCGGATGCCGCGCAGCGATTTCTGGAGGGAGATCAGGGCGTGGTGGAGGAACTCCCGGACATTGTAGTTCACCACAATAACCGAGAGCTCGACCTGAGTCCTATGCGCTTTTCGTTCGGCCATCAAAGAGACTGCGAATCTTCAGCTTCCACACCAACCAGGCGGCTTCCCAGACGATGTTCTTTGACATCTTCGACGTGCCGGCGCGCCGGTCCACAAACACGATCGGCATCTCACAGACACGGAAACCCCGGCTCCAGGCCAGGAAGTTGGTTTCGATCTGGAACGCATAGCCGTTGGAATGGATCCGATCCAGATCGATGCTCTCGAGCACCCTCCGGCGGTAGCACTTGAACCCCGCCGTGGCATCACGGACGGGCATGCCGGTAATGACGCGGGTGTAGAGATTGGCCATGTAGCTGAGGATGAGCCGACGCATCGGCCAGTTGACGACGTTAACCCCCGAGATGTAGCGCGATCCGATGACGAGGTCACACTGCTCCGCCCGCTTCAGGAGATTCGGAAGCTCCTTCGGATCGTGCGAATAGTCCGCGTCCATCTCGAATACAAAATCGTATCCGTGAGCAAGGGCGTACTTGAAACCGGCCACGTACGCCGTCCCCAGTCCCATCTTCTTGTCCCGCTCGATGAGGTGCACGCGCCTGATCTTCTTCTGCATCGACCGCACGAGCTGTGCCGTCCCGTCCGGCGAGTTGTCGTCAACGATCAGCACCTCATAGGAGGGTGCCAGCGCCAGGATCTGCGGGATGAGCGTCGACACGTTGTCGGCTTCGTTGTAGGTAGGAATGACAACCAGACAGCGAGGTGCGGGCTTGCGGCGCGTTCCGCCGTTCATGATGTTCTCCGGCTCTTGAGGATTTCGGAAACGACCAGCTGTTGCTGATCCTCCGTCAGTTCTGTGTGCATGGGAAGCGATAGCACTTCAGCCGCCGCCCGCTCCGTCTCCGGAAACATCCCGGGCTTGCCTCCGAGCGACCGGTACGCCTCCTGCAGATGCAGTGGAATGGGATAGTAGATGGCGTGGGGGATCCCCTGTGCCGCCAGGTGCCCGGCCACACGATCCCGGTCGGTGATCCGGATGGTGTACTGATGATAGATGTGACGCGTGTATGGCTCCTCCGCGGGTACCGTAACCCCCGAGCCGCTGAGGAGGTGGGTGTACCGCTGGGCCGCGGCGCGACGTGCTGCATGCCATGATTCCAGGTACTTCAGCTTCACCTTCAGAATGGCCGCTTGCAGGGAGTCGAGTCGGCTGTTGATGCCCAGGCATTCATGGCGATACCGGACACGCGAGCCGTGCAGGGCGATGAGACGCATCTTCTCTCCGAGCGCCGTGTCGTTCGTCACGACCATTCCCGCGTCCCCGTAGGCGCCGAGATTCTTGCTCGGGAAGAAGCTGATGCATCCCACCGTGCCGATCGAACCCACCTTCACGCCTCGGTACTCCGTTCCCATGGCCTGAGCCATATCTTCGATCACCGGCAAACCGTGCTTCTGCGCGACCGCCATGATCGGATCCATGTCGGCCGCGTGCCCGTAGAGGTGCACGGGCAGGATGGCCTTCGTTCTCCGCGTGATCGCCCGCTCAATGCCGGCGGGATCGATATTGTAGGTGGTGGGATCGATGTCGACGTACACGGGTTTCGCTCCCAGGAGAACGATGGTCTCCGTCGTCGCCACGAACGTGAACGGCGTCGTCACCACTTCGTCTCCCGGTCCGATCCCGAGCGCCATCAGTGCGATCTGCAGAGCATCGGTGCCCGATGCGCAACCCGCCGCGTACTTCACACCCAGGTACCCCGCGACAGCGCATTCGAATTCGCCCACAATCTTGCCAAGGATGTACTGGCCGGAATCCAGCACCGCGTGAACCGCGGCGTCGATCTCGGGCTTGATCTTCTGGTACTGGGTGGTCAAATCCACCATCTGGATTTTTGGGTTCGCCATGTCAGGTGTGTCCTTTTCCTCTCAGCATGACGTACAGAGTGTTGAACAGGATCTTGATATCCATCCGCCACGACATGTTTTCGATATAGAAGAGGTCGTACTTGAGCTTCGTCTTGACGTCCTCCACGGACTGGTCATAGTGATGCTTCACCTGCGCCCAGCCGGTGATGCCGGGACGGACTTTCAGGCGCCGATGATAGAGGGGAAGTTCTTTCGCCAGCTGCTCCACAAAGTACGGCCGTTCAGGACGGGGCCCAACCAGACTCATGTCGCCGATCAGGACGTTGATGAACTGCGGCACCTCATCCAGGTGCAGCTTGCGGATGATCCAGCCCACCCGCGTGACGCGGGGATCGTCTTTCTCGGCCCACTTCGGACCGGACACCTGCTCCGCGTTCTCGACCATGGAGCGGAACTTCAGGATGCTGAAGACCGTACCGTTTCTTCCCACACGCTCCTGCCGGTAGAACACCGGTCCGCGCGAGTCCAGCTTGATGAGCACAGCCACCAGGAGCCAGAGCGGGAGTCCCACGAGAAGGA
>CAYXMK010000314.1:0-2787 GCA_964465905.1 uncultured Ignavibacteriaceae bacterium
TTGACTTCGCTCCGCTCGTCAAGTTCAGTCATTTTGGGACTGAGCCACGCCCCGCGGTAGTCACAAAGTGAAAAATGGGAAAATGAAAAAGAACAGAGGAACCGTCCGGCGCTGCCGTCTGCTGACGACCACAAATATACCCATTCTCGCACGCAGAAGCAATCTCAGCCAGCTCCCGCCGCGGCACAGCGCAACCGGAATCTGCGCACGATCTGCTCTGCCAGCGATGGTAGTTCCCGCAGATCCTTCGCCTCGACCCAATCTATCCTCCGATCTCCCCGGAACCACGTGAGCTGGCGCTTGGCGAACCTTCTCGTGTTTCTCTTGATCAGGCTCACGGCCTCGGCGAACGGAAACTCTCCCTGCCTGTGGAGGAGGAGTTCCTTGTAGCCGACCGTGTTGAGAGCACTGTTGTGCAGGCCGTAGCCGCGCTCTTCGAGCCTGCAGACCTCCTCGGCCAATCCTGCTTCGATCATGCGGTCGACGCGCGCGTCAATCATGCGATACAGCGATGTGCGCTCCCACGCAACTGCGAACTGAACGGCGCTGCGCTCCGGGCTGGGAGTCTGCCTGCTGTGGAAATCCGACAAGGTTCGCCCCGTCGTGTAGTACACTTCGAGCGCACGGATGATGCGTCTGGGCTTCGAGGGATCGCATCTTCGGGCGCTCTCAGGATCGACGCCCCGGAGAACTTCCCAGAGCATCGCTCCCCCTTCCCGCTGCAGGCGATCTTCCAGCTGTGCCCGAAGTTCGGGGTCGCGCCCCGGACCCTCGAAGAGGCCGTCGATCACAGCCCGCACGTAGAGGCCGGAGCCGCCGACGAGCATCGGCTGCTTTCCGCGCCGACGGATGTCCTGGATCTTCTCCCCCGCGTCCCTCATGAACTCTCCGGCGCTGTAGTCCTCGGAGGGATCCTGAATATCGATCAGGTGATGGGGAACGCGGGACCGCTCTGCGGGGGTCGGTTTGGCCGTACCAATGTCCATGAACCGGTAAATCTGACGGGAGTCGGCTGAGACGATCTCACCCCCCAAAAGCTCCGCAATCACCAGTGCGATCTGCGTCTTGCCCGAGGCTGTGGGTCCGACGAGCGCGAGCAGTGGCGAGTGGTTGGACATAGGATGCGCGGAGCGTGCACGGAGGAGCAGCGGCCGGAAGAGGGATTACTGTTTCCCGTCCCAGCCGAGTTTGCCGATGAGCGGAACGAACTTGAAGCCGTGCACATCTCTCGTGGAGTATTCTTTCCCCTGCCTCGTGATGACCTGGATCTTCTGCATGTCGAGGCCGCCGATCGGTATCACCAGGTGCCCACCGTCGTCAAGTTGCTTCAGGAGCGCTTCGGGAACATGGGGAGCGGCGGCGGTTACGATGATGCCTGCATAGGGAGCGAATTCCGACCAGCCGATCGTCCCGTCCCCGCATTTGGAGGCGATCCGGTAGCCGAGTTTTTCCAGCAAGCGACGCGCCTGCAGGTGCAACTCCATGTGACGCTCGATCGTGAAGACCTTGCACCCCATTTCAGCGAGGATTGCCGCCTGATACCCGGAGCCAGTGCCCACTTCCAACACTTTGTCGCCGGGCCCAACCTTCAGTTCCTGCGTCATGAAGGCCACGATGTAGGGCTGGGAGATCGTCTGCGACTTCGCGATCGGGAGGGCCGTGTCTTCGTAGGCACGGCTGACAAAGGCGTCCAGGACAAAGTGATGGCGTTCCACCTTGAGCATGGCCGCCAGCACCCGCTCGTCGGTAATTCCCTTCAGTCTCAGCGATTGGACGAGATCCTGCCGTTCGTCGTCAAGTCGCCCCATCATGGCTCCTCGAACAGGACCTGGATGAAGCGCTTCGTCGTCTGCCAGTGTGTCATGTGACTCTGTTCCCCCTTGTAGATGGCGTCGATCGGAACGAATGCGATCCGAAAGCCCAGCCGCAACGCCTTCACGAGCAGCTCCGTCTCGGCTTCGAAGCCGTCGCTCTGCACACGCACGCGTTCCAGAACCTCGCGTCCGATCAGCCGAAAACCGCTCTGGCTGTCGGCCACGGCTGTTCCCGTCCGCGCACTCACGAGAAACGACGTGAGGGCATTGGACATACGGCGCGCCAGAGGCATCGCGGACCCTTTCCGCCGCCGCGCGCCGATCACCAGGCCAGCCCCCGAAACCTCCCGCATCTCCAGAAAGCGAGGAATCTCCTCCGGTGCATGTTGGAGATCAGCATCCAGCGTCACAACGCAGTCGACGCCGGGGACCGCCAGGGCAGAGGCGAACCCAGTGCGGAGTGCCGCGCCTTTCCCTCTGTTCCCCCGATGCACCGCCACCCCGGCTCCCGCCGAGCGCGCCACATTCGCCGTTCCGTCGGACGATCCGTCGTCCACCACGATGACGCAGTGCAACGGAATGACGGACCCCAGCCGTCGAAGCAACGTGCCGATCGTTTCCTCGGCGTTGTAGGCCGGTATCACGACTCGAACACGATCGGCCGTCATGACATCACCGCCGCCGGAGGGCGTGGGCCACGATGGCAACCCGTTTCATGGCGCGCACGTCGTGAACTCTGAGGATTGCAGCCCCCTGCAGGACACAGGCCGCCACCGCAGCGGCGGTCCCTTCCAGACGTTCATCCACAGGGAGATCCAGGAGCTTCCCGAGGAACGACTTCCTCGACGGTCCGACAAGGACGGGGTATCCCGTTTCGGTGAATGCCGTCAGATGCCTGAGCAATTCGAGGTTATGGTCAAGCGTCTTGCCGAAGCCGATCCCCGGGTCGATCAGGATCTGAGTGATGCCGGCC
>CAYXMK010000315.1:0-2777 GCA_964465905.1 uncultured Ignavibacteriaceae bacterium
CCGGGTGATGTCGTGCTCGACCTCGGTTGCGGCGCCGGTAATGATGTCTTCGTCGCTCAGGCCCTTGTTGGCTCAGCCGGCCGTGTGATCGGTCTGGACATGACGGAGGCCATGATCGAGAAGGCGAACCGCAACAAGATGATCCGGGGAGTCACGAACGTCGAATTCCGTTTGGGAGACATCGAAGCGATGCCCGTGGACTCCGAAAGCGTCGACGTTGTGATCAGCAACTGCGTTCTGAACCTCGTACCGGACAAAGGGAAGGCGTTTCGCGAAATCTACCGTGTTCTGAAATCCGGCGGCCGGTTCTCGATCTCCGATATCGTGATCTCCGCCCCCTTGCCCGAAGAACTGCAGTCAGCCGTGGCGCTCTACACGGGCTGCGTTGCGGGCGCGCTCCCGCTGTCAGACTATCTTGTCACGATCCGTCAGGCCGGATTCGGGAGTGTCGAACTGACGAAGAGCCGCTCCATCGATCTGCCCGACGAACTGCTCGCTCAGCACCTGACGCCGGCCCGCCTGGCCAGGTTCCGGTCCTCCGGGACTCGAGTCCTCAGCGTTACCGTCGTCGGGTCAAAGCAGAACTGAGAACAACGGAGCGTAGCGCTGTCGGCTTCCAGGCCGGGACGAGTGCCTGGCGGAGGGACGAAGACATCACAGCCCTCTTTCCCGTCGGGGAAGGAGGGCTGTCTGTTTATCCGCAGGGGTCTGCAGGACTGCAACGCCGCGAAGAGGCTCAGGCCGCCGCCGGCGGAGTCTTCTCAGCAACAGCCTTGAAGACAAGCGCCAGAGCGATTCCTGCGAGAATGTACTCGACGAGAGCGTACAGGAACCACTGGAGAGCGAGGTAGTACGGAATGTTGAACGAAGCGTAGGAACCGTAGGCATAGCCCACGCTCAGCAGCATCCCGACGTAGAAGCCGTACCGAATCCCCTCCATGATCCCCTTGTTCTCATAACCCTTGGAAAAGATGAACGTGAAGAAGAAGGCGACGATGAGCCTGACAAGATGGAAGATCCACATCTTCTCCATCATGTCCGGCCGCCAGACGTTTTCCAGGGTTTGATACACGGAACCGAGGATGACGCCGTGGACGATGATGTCGACGACCTCGAGAACGACGAACACCGCCAGAAACCCGAACAGAATCCGTTTCATCTCGACCTCCTCAAGTGGTGAACGGGAATCCGAGGATCTGTGCAACCGCCGATAAGATAATGAACGGAAGCGTGCAGAGCAAGTCGGCCGACCGACGGCCCTCAATTTGCGGGTGTACGTCCGATGAGGATCATGGCGGAGCCAAGCACTGCGAGCCCGACGAGGCGGTTGCAGGTCTGGTTGGATAACGCGAAGTTATTGCAGCACATCCTCGGAGCTTCGATGAAGCCTTCTTCTGTTCTCCGTGTCGCACTTCTGGTGGTTCTTGCAGGGAGTGCGGATCAATCGGCCTTCGGACAGATTCCCTCACAAGCCCTGCGGGCCAGAGATGTTGGCGTTCAGGTGGGAGTGATGAGAACAGGTCCCCTGAATGCGATCACCGACGTTGCCGGCGTTGCCGTCGGTCATACGACCATCATCAGAGGAGACAGTGTCCGCACAGGGGTGACCGCCGTCGTGCCGCATGGCGGGAACGTTTTCGAACAGAAAGTCCCGGCGGCCATCGCGGTCTTCAATGGATTCGGCAAACTCGCCGGCAGTACTCAGGTCGAGGAGCTGGGGACAATCGAAACGCCGATCGTGCTGACCAATACGCTGAGCGTTGGCGCCTGCGTGGAGGGTGTTGTCCGATATGTTCTGGCGCAGAATCCGGGCGCGGATGTCCGGTCGGTCAACGCCGTTGTGGGGGAAACCAACGACGGATATCTGAACGACATCCGCGGACTGCACGTGCGACCTGAGGATGCTGTGGAGGCGATCGCATCAGCGTCTTCCGGTGTGGTGCGGGAGGGGAATGTCGGAGCAGGGACGGGGACGACGGCGTTCGGCTACAAAGGCGGGATCGGCACTGCCTCCCGAATGACCCCTCCCATCGACGGCATGCAGTACACCGTCGGCGTTCTTGTCCAGTCGAACTTCGGCCGCGAGCTGAATATCATCGGCGTACCCTTCACGCGGGAGATGCGGCAGCTGAATGTCGAAATGCCGAAGGGGAAGAAGGACGACGGGTCGTGCATGATCGTCGTTGCCACGGACGCTCCGCTCAGTGCGCGTGATCTGAAGCGCTTGGCCATGCGGGCCTTCATCGGCATGGGCCGGACGACGAGCGTGATGTCGAGCGGTTCAGGGGATTACGCCATCGCCTTTTCAACCGCCTACAGAATCCCGCATTCGGCTGAGAAGAGAACTGTCGAGGTGCCGCCGCTGTTCGACAACGATGCCATGACGGTGCTCTTCCGCGGAGTAGAGGAGGCAACCGAAGAGGCAATCTACAACTCGCTGTTCGCGGCTGAGAGCGTCACGGGATTCCAGGGGCGCAGAGCGGAGAAGATTCCGCTGGACAGGGTCGTCGAGCTGATCAGGAAGTACAACATGTACAAGATGGGGGACCGGTTGAGGTGGCGGCCATACGAGTATTGATGTGCCGAGCGCTTCTTCGGAGCCTCGCGGAACGCGCTGATTACGCCGCCGCTTGTTTTCGGTGCCGGAGTTTTGTACGTTTACAGCAGCGATGATTGGAGAGCTGGCAGAATGGCTAATGCACCGGTCTTGAAAACCGGCGTCCCGAAAGGGACTTACAGGTTCGACTCCTGTGCTCTCCGCTTCGGATCCCGACAGA
>CAYXMK010000316.1:0-2761 GCA_964465905.1 uncultured Ignavibacteriaceae bacterium
AAAGAGGCGTATGAGAAGGTGGTGAAGGACTTTCCGACGAGCGGGCTGGTGTCCAAAGCCAAGAAGCGCTGGGCGAGTCTCTAAGCCGTCGGCCGTAGAGACGTACGACAAACCCCCGGTGAAGCTCGCCGGGGGTTTTGCGCGTCGGTGCGACCCTCCTTGACGTTCCGACAATCTCCGATGATCCGCTGTACCTGCTCGGGTTCCCTGCCGCGCATGGCTTCTCTTCAGTTCTTACTGCAGCGAGAGAGTCTGCAGCCGCGCTGCTTCAAACTCATCTCCCGCATTCCACCGCGGCATCTCGCGGGCATCGCCGATGCGCTTGACGAGCCGGAGGACAAATTCAGCTTGCTGCATGGCACCGTCGTAGTTCCAGTCGTCTGACAGCTCGTCGCTCGGCTGGTGATAGTGCCGCCCGATGAACTCTTCGATCCGTGTCCTGGCGAAATCCGCCGGCCTTCCGATGTAGTCCACTCCCCCATCCATCGACAGGCACGGCACACCAACCTTCGCAAAGCTGAAATGATCCGAACGGTAGAAACTCCCGTGTTCAGGGAACTGATCCGGTTTCACTTCCATGTTCATCGCCTTCGCGACGGCTTCCACATCTGCTCCGAGCGTGGAGCGGTCCGAGCCGAGGAAAATAATATCCTTCGTCTTACCCCAGATGTTGATCGCGTCCATGTTGATGACGGCGGCGATATCCTTCAGGGGGATCGTGGAATGCGTTGCGTAGTATTCGGACCCGCGCAGGCCGTACTCTTCGGCGGCGACAGCACACAGAAGAACCGACCGGCCGGGGCGCGGTTCCATGGCAGCAAGGGCCTGACCGATATTCAGCATCAGGGAGACGCCGGAGGCATTGTCCAGGGCTCCGTTGTAGATCGAATCTCCCTGCACCGGCGTGCCGATGCCGAGGTGGTCGTGATGGGCTGTCAGCACAACGACCTGGCGGCTCAACTCCGGATCACTCCCGCGAAGAAGCCCGACCACATTCCGTGTTTCCAGCCTCCGGATCGTAAAGCGCATGGCGGTGGAGAGCTTGATGCCGAGCGGCACAGGTTGGAAGCTCCGTACCTGCGCCGCCGCCGTCAGCGCGTCGAGGTCGAAGCCGGCCAAAGTGACGTACGTCCGCGTCGCCTCTTCGGACGTCCATGCCTTGAGCTTCAGCCGCGGCCCGCCGTCATGATTGAGCAGGTCAAAGTTCTCCCGTGACCAGGAGGTCTGGACGACCTTCCAGGGATAGCTGGCAGATTCCGTGGTGTGAATGACGATTGCCCCTGCTGCCCCTTTCCTGGCAGCCACTTCGTACTTGTAGTCCCATCGCCCGTAGTACGTCCGCCCTCTTCCCGCAAACAGCGTTGTGTCATCGGTGGCGGGATCGTTGTTGAGCATCAGCAGGACCTTCCCCCGGACATCCACTCCCTTGTAATCATCCCACGCCTGTTCCGGAGCGTCGATGCCGTAGCCCACGAAGACGATCTCAGCATCCCGGACATTCACAAGGGGTTCGTGGACTCCTGTGAACGCGACGAATTCATCATAGAATCTGAGCTGGAGAGAGCGGTTTCCCTTCTGCAGCTGGAGGACCGTCGAGGGATCGAGCTGAAAGCCGATCATGGGCACATTCTGGAAGTATGATCCGCTGGCGCCTGCCGGCTCGAGTCCGAGAGCGCGGTACTGCGCATCCAGATATGCCACGGTTCGCTCTTCACCTCTCGTTGCCGGACCTCGTCCTTCCAGCGAATCGTGAGCCAGAACCTCGATGTGCCGACGCAGGTTCTCTGCGGTAATGTGCTTGAGCACGTCGTCAACGGGATCGGGGGCGCAGCCAGGCAGAGAAATGAACAGCGTGAGGGGAAGAAGTCGAATGAGGAAACGCATGAGGGTGTCCTTTCCGGTGATGCGAACAAGAGAAGACGAGTGCCTACAAGGTAGAAAAACGGGGAATGGCAATCAACGGAGAGGAACGCGGCATGCGGGGTGCGAACTCGGTTGAATCTCACTCGCACCGTTGCTATATTGGACGCGCATGTCTCCTCATCACATGCGCGGCGAATCATGTCTTGGAAACGACGCACAGCATTGAAGAGCGCATCGCCGGCCGATCATGAGCACTTCATGCGGCTGGCGATCGGGAAGGCGCGGGAGGGGATCCGCAAAGGCCAGACGCCGTTCGGGGCGTGCATCGTGAAAGATGGAACAGTGATCTCCTGCGAGCACAATGTCGTCTGGCGTTCGACGGACAGCACCGCACATGCCGAAGTGCACGCCATTCGGAGGGCCTGTGCGGTGCTCGGCACGATCGATCTGTCCGGCTGTGTCATCTACTCCACCTGCGAGCCCTGTCCCATGTGCTTTGCCGCCATTCACTGGGCAAAAATCTCCGCCATCTACTTCGGAGCCCGGATTCAGGATGCCGCAGCGGCAGGATTCAGCGAGCTGACGATCTCCAATGAGCAGATGAAGAGTCTCGGGGGAAGCAACGTCACGATTGTGGTGGACTTTCTCCGGAGCGAGGCCGCGGAGCTGTTCAGCCTCTGGCTCAGCGCATCTCGCCACAAGTCCTACTGATTCTTCCTGCATCCTCATGGCCAAAACCACCACCCGGTACGTCTGTCAGGCATGCGGCTATGTCTCTCCCCGCTGGACGGGCAAGTGTCCGAACTGCAGTGAATGGAACACCTTCGTCGAGGAAGCCGTTACACCGCTGAAACTGTCCCGGAAGCCGGCAGGAACGGCGTCGCGCCTTGAGCCGGTG
>CAYXMK010000317.1:0-2694 GCA_964465905.1 uncultured Ignavibacteriaceae bacterium
CGTCTGCCGGACCACCTCCGTCGGCTGCACTTCCGACCACTCCTCGCCGAGTTGCCGCAATACACCAAGCACGGCCGACTCTCCGGCAACATCGACGTGGCCTTCCCGACGGAGCCGCGCCAGCGCGGAGGCACACTCCAGCGGCGTCTATTTCTGCCGGCTCGTCGCAGGTTCGTACACGGCAACCCGCAAGCTCGTTCTTCTTCGGTAATCAGTCCTTGAAACGTCACACGGCACCTCTGAGAACAGCGAAGCCCGACCTCCTCGTCGGGCTTTGCTGTCGTTGACGAAGCACACAGCGGCTCTACTTCAACCCGCGCCTCACCAGCAGGGGTTCAATGACCGGCTCCTTGCCCCGGAATTTCCTGTACAGATTCATCGCCTCATCCGTTGCCCCGCTCTCAAGAATATTTTGCCGGAATGCCTTCGCCGTGGCTCCGTCAAAGACATCTCCTTTCTCCTTGAACGCCTGGAATGCATCAGCATCCAGGACTTCCGCCCAGATGTAGGAGTAATAGCCGGCGGAATATCCTCCCGCGAAGATATGATTGAAGTACGGACTCCGGTACCTTGAGACAATCTCGGGGATGAGTCCAATGGCATTCAGCGACTGGTTCTCAAAGGCCATCACATCCCCCTCGAACGGCTTCTCCAGCGTGTGCCAGTCCATATCCAGAAATGAAGCCGCGAGATACTCCGTGGTCGCAAAGCCCTGGTTGAACTGCTGTGATTTTCGGATCTTCTCGATCAACTCCTCCGGCATCGGCTCACCCGTCTTGTAGTGGCGGGCATAGAGCTTCAAGACCTCCGGTTCGAAGGCCCAGTTCTCCATGATTTGCGAGGGGAGTTCGACGAAGTCCCGCGGCACATTCGTGCCCGAGAGACTTTCGTACGTGCAGTTCGAGAGCAGGCCGTGGAGCGCGTGCCCGAATTCATGGAACAGAGTGTTGACCTCATCCATGCTGAGCAGTGACGGCTGGTCGGCGGTGGGCTTTGTAAAATTCCCCACGTTGTAGATCACGGGTCGGACGTCTTCACCGTCGCGCTTGAACTGCTCACGAAAGTTCCCCATCCACGCTCCTCCCCGCTTGCTCGCCCGCGGGAAGTAGTCCACGTAGATGATGCCGACGTGCTTCCCGTCGGCTTCCTGCACCTCGAAGACCTTGACATCCGGATGATAACCCGACACATCGGTCAGTTCCCGGAACTTCAGTCCGTACAATCGCCCGGTGACGTCGAACACGCCGTTCAGGACTCTGCTCAGTTCGAAATACGGTCTGAGCATCTCCTCGTCGAGATCATACTTCGCCTTCTTCACCTTCTCAGCGTAGTACCACCAGTCCCACGGCTGGAGCCGGAAACCGCCCCCCTCCTGATCGATGATCTTCTGCATTTCCGCGACCTCAGCCCTGGCCCGCTTCAGCGCCGGTGCCCAGAGTTTCCGCAGCAGATCATAAACCTTCTTGGGCTCTTTCGCCATGTTTTCTTCCAGAACATAGTGTGCATGGGTGGGGTAGCCCAGCAGTTTTGCCCGCTCGACGCGCAGACCTGCGATGCGCGCGATGGCGGATTTATTATCCAGAGAATCCCCGTGGTTTCCGCGGGAGATGTACGCTGTGAAGATCGCCTCACGAAGAGCGCGGTTCTCAGCGTACTGGAGAAAGGGGATCATACTCGGCAGATGGAGCGTGAAGACCCAGCTGCCGGTCTTGCCCCGCTCTGCCGCCGCCTCAGCCGCAGCCGCCACGACGTTGTCCGGAAGACCCGCATGATCCTTCTTGTCCTTAATGACCAGCTCATACCGGTTGTTCTCGGCAAGTACATTCTCCCCGAACTTCAACGTCAGGACGGCCAGCTCCTCATTGATCCGCGTCAGCTTTGCCTTGTCCAGCGGTTCAAGATTCGCCCCTCCACGGACAAACCGCTTGTAGGATTTCTCCAGAAGCATCTTCTGTTCCGGCGTCAAAGCAAGCTCCCCACGCCGGTCGTAGACACTCTTCACCCTCTGGAACAGTCTGTCGTTCAACAGGATTTCGTCCTGGTGTTTTGACAAGCGGGGTGACACTTCCTTCGCGATCTCCTGCATCTGGTCGTTGGTCATCGATGAGTGCATGGCGTAGAAGACGTTCGAGACGCGCGTCAGCATGCTCCCGCTCCGGTCCAGGGCTTCGATCGTATTGGCAAACGTCGGCGCTTCCGTGTTGTCTGTAATGGCCGCGATCTCCGACCCATGCTGTTCCATGCCTTTCTCGAAGGCGGGAAGGTAGTGCCCGAGCTCGATGCGGTCGAACGGCGGAACGCCGAACGGGGTATCCCACTCTGTGAAGAAAGGATTCTCTCTCGGCATACAGCCCGACACCACGAGGGCCAGTCCCAGAACAGAAAGAAGAAACGGTTGTGACATGAGGCAGTCTCCCATAGAAGGATCGAGTCGTACTGTGGATGGAAACGGTTATGTGAGTGGAAAGTACAGAGGAATCGACGACGCTTCAAGTGTTTCAGGGCACTGCCGACTCTAACGGCATCAGGAAATAAGGAGAAGTTCCTTCTGGGGATCTGACAGAAACTCCGCACCCTCGCGCGTGACGATGACCATCTCCTCGACGGTAGCAATGCCTCTCCCAGCAACGCTGAGGCGCGGTTCCAGGGTGAAGACCATACCGGGCTCCAGCACGTGAAACGGTTTGGACGCAT
>CAYXMK010000318.1:0-2685 GCA_964465905.1 uncultured Ignavibacteriaceae bacterium
CGCGCTGCGGCGCCTGGCGCCGAACGCGGCGTGCGTCAACCTCTACGGCGCCACGAAGCTGACCTCGGACAAGCTCTTCATTGCAGCCAATAACTATCGCGGCCGGCGCGATATCAAGTTTTCCGTTGTTCGGTATGGGAACGTCATGGGAAGCCGGGGATCGGTGATCCCGTTCTTCCTGAAGAAGCGGCACGAAGGCCGTCTGCCGATCACAGATGATCGGATGACGCGATTCAATATCACACTGCAAGAGGGAGTCGATTTCGTACTGTCCTGTCTGGAGCGAATGTGGGGCGGGGAATTGTTCGTGCCGAAGATCCCTTCGTACCGCATCGTGGATGTCGCCAAGGCGATTGCCCCGGATGCCGAGCTGGAGGTTGTCGGGATACGGCCCGGTGAGAAGCTTCACGAGGAGATGGTGACCGAAACCGATGCCCTCAACACTATTGAATTCGATTCCTACTATGTGATTCTCCCTGCGACCCGACTCTGGGACCCTGAGGAATTCCGACTCAGGAGCAACGAACGGCCGGGCAGATTCTGTGACTATGGCTTCCGCTATAGCAGCGGAACAAACAGCCGGTTTCTTTCAGTGGATGAATTGCGAGAACTGATTGAGAAGCATGTCGAAAAAAACCTATTCATACGGCCGACAGCAGGTCGATGACGCCGATGTCGAGGCCGTTGTCGCCGCCCTGAAGAGCGACTGGCTGACCCAGGGTCCCCTTGTTCAGAGATTCGAGGATGCCCTGTGCGCGCGCGTCGGAGCTCGGTATGCGTCCGTTGTGGCGAACGGGACCGCTGCACTTCATCTTGCGGCGCTTGCGCTCGGATGGAAACGGGGTGACGTCGTGATAACGTCGCCGATCACGTTCCTGGCGAGCGCCAATTGCATCGTGTATGCTGGTGCGACGCCTGATTTCGTGGATATCGACGCACGCTACTACACCATTGATGTAGAGAAGCTTGAGGACCGGCTGAAGAGCTACCGGTCGCGAGGCCTGGCGGTGCGGGCCGTGATTGCTGTCGACTACGCAGGTCAACCGTGTGACTGGCCGGCGCTGCGCCAGCTTGCCGATCGATATGGATTTCGGCTGGTGAATGACTGCTGCCACGCGCTGGGAGCTACCTACAAGGGTGACCAATCCTACGCTGCAAGATTTGCCGATGTGGTTACGCTGAGCTTCCATCCCGTGAAGCATATCACAACAGGGGAGGGGGGCGCTGTTGTGACCAATGATGCCGAGATCGATCGGAAGGTGAAGTTGCTGCGCACCCACGGCATGACCAGAGATCCGGGGACCCTCAGGCAGTACGAGGGACCATGGTACTATGAAATGCACGAGCTGGGATACAACTACCGCATCTCCGATTTCCAGTGTGCTCTGGGAATAAGTCAACTCAAGAAGCTCGACTCGTTCCTGGCCGGGCGCCGCCGGGTGGCGCAGCAGTACGATCAGAAGTTCGCTCGTTACGCCAGCATTCAAGTGCCGGCAATACGCCCTGGTGTCGAGCACGCCTACCATCTGTACCCGCTTCAGATTCCGCTGGCTGAGCTGGGCATCGCAAAAAAGGAATTCTTTGATAGGATGAAGCAACGGGGCATTCTCTGTCAAGTGCACTACATCCCGGTGCACCTGCAGCCGTACTACCGCGAGCATTTCAAGACGCGGGAAGGGATCTGCCCGGTTGCGGAAGCATTCTACCAGCGAGAAGTATCCCTGCCGATGTATCCAGCCCTCGACAATGAGGATGTTGCATACGTCGCAGAGTGCGTCCTGGAATCCCTCGAACTGAAATGATCTGAGACACGCGGTCCTGTGCAAGGAGCAGAACTGTATGAAGAGGACTCAAGGAAGGGTTGTGGCAAGTTCGACGACGTGACGAGAAGAGGAGCAGAGAGTCGTTCTACGCGCTGTATGGACAAATCCGATCGCATCAGACGAGATCCTCGGTACCCTGGGGATCTTCATGAACCGGCGGACGCTGTCGAGGATTCTGTTCTTTGACGAACTCCACCGATTGCTCATCCCCGCACAAGGAGTCATCACGGAGTTTGGTGTCAGGCGGGGTCAAGATATGGTGTTGTTCTCGAACTTGCGGGGTATCTACGAGCCGTTCAACGGCCGTCGGAAGGTCATCGGCTTCGACACATTTGAGGGTTTCTCCTCCGTCCGTCGGAAGGACGGCTGGCGGGTGGCCGTCGGCGATGATCGTGAATCCTCGGACTTTGAGGATTTCCTTCAGAGAGTCCTGGGAATGTCACGAGTCGGAGTCTCCGATAGCCAACGGGGGGGGAATTCGAGCTCGTGAAGGGCGAAACAGGGAAAACCGTGAGTCAGTCGTCATGGCGGCATCCGCGGACAATTGTGGCTCTGGCGTACTTCGATCTCGACCTCACTGAGCCGACGAAGAGTTGCCTGAGAGCGATCGCCCCACGGCTCACAGAGGGATCCATGCCGGTCGTTTGGCGTGTTGAATTATCCGGTTTCCCGGGGGAGACTCTGGCTGTCACGGAAGTAGTCGGTCTGCGCAACCTCCGCGTGCTCCGGATCCCCAAGAATCGTCTGATCTCTTATGCCGTCATCGAAAGCTAGATGAACTACGTCCCCCTCAAACGAAATTCGTTCACTTCGGGATCGTATGCCCTTGTGCCTCTGCGGGACGAGGATATCCAGCTCATCC
>CAYXMK010000319.1:0-2676 GCA_964465905.1 uncultured Ignavibacteriaceae bacterium
GCCTCGCCCGCCACGACATTGGACTGTCGGATGTGATCGAGCAGTGAGGTCTTGCCGTGGTCCACGAGCCCCATGATGGTGACGACGGGAGGACGCGGCTTCAGATCTTCCTCGTCATCCTCGATATCCAGGAGCTGGTCCGCGGCAAATTCTTCCTCGAACGTGACCTGGAAACCGAACTCATCCGCAACGAGGGCGATGGTGTCCTTCTCAAGCCGCTGATTGATCGACACCATGATGCCCAGACTCATGCATTTCTGGATCACTTCGGCCACCGTGACGCGCATCAGGTTGGCAAGCTCTCCCACCGTGGCAAACTCGGTCACGCGAAGGATCGACTGATCCCGTTCCCGCTGTTCCTGCAGGCGCAGCTCTTCTTCCTGACGCTCTTTCCGCTTCTTCTTGCGGTACGCCGCACGCGTGGCTGACGTCTCCTCGCCCATTTCGGCCAGCGTCTCGCGGATCGCCTTCTCGACATCCTCATCACTCACGTCCGAGTGCCGTCCCTTCTTCCTCCGTTTCGCCTTCAGGACTTCCTCTCCGCCAACGGCCGCCGCGCCCTTTGCCTTCTTCGGCTCCTCGCGCAGCTTCTTCTTCTTTTTCTTCTTCTTCTTCTCTTCGGCCTCGGCAGAGGTCTCCCCCGTCTTCAGCTTCTCCAGCTGCATCTTCCCTTTGATCTTCAGCCCCACCGACCCCCTGGCAATAGCCTTCTCCAGCGGCGACGGCGGTCCTGAGGGTGCACGCCGCGGCTTTGCAGGAACCGGAACTTCCTCTGCCGCCGGTTCGGCAGCTTCAACGGCTGCCGGCTTCACCTCTGCAACGGGTTCTTCCGGCGCGGATACGGCTTCTGCAGGAAGCTTCGGAGGTTCAGGAAGAACTTCTTCAACAGGTACCTGCTCTGCGATTTCCTGGACGGCGGGAGACGGGCCTTCGGCCGGTACGGGGGGAGCTTCCACCGGAGCCGCCTCAGCCACAGCTGCCTCTTCCGGCTCCTTCTTCTTCTCGGCTTTCTCGGGGACTTCTTTTTTGCGCGTGGAACGGAACTCTCTCATCTTCCGCTGATGCCGCTCCGCCACGTCACGGTCCTTCTTGAAGTGGGCCATGAGCATTTGCAGCATCTCATCGTTCACCGCGGTCATGTGGTTCCGGACTTCGAACCCCTTCTTGCGGAGAAATTCGATGATCGTGTCGCTCGACAGATTCAGTTCCGTCGCGAGCTTGTAGATCTTCGGTTTTCGTGCAGCCTGTTCTGTCATTCGTCTCTCAGCCTGTCAACTGCAGCCGGCGCCGGTGCCGCCTCAACTCTGCTTCTCGGGATCCACGGGTTCGTCCGGTTCGTCGCTTTTCGTCTCCGCGCTCTCCCCCTCGGGGCTTTGCGGAAGGGGAACCGCGGATGGTTCCGCGGCAGCCGGAGACGGCGCTCCTGCCGCAGCGACGGGCTCGGTCGTCGTCTCTTCCTCCGCTTCCACCTCCGCCTCTTCCAGACCGCGCTGCAGCATCTCAATGATCTCGTCGATCTTCTCCGGCTCCAGTCCCAACGCAGCGATCATCTGATCCTTCGGCGTGTCGAGAACATCCCGAGCCGTCTTGTACCCCTCGTCAAAGAACTTGTGGAACAGCACATCGCCGAGCTCCTCGCGGAACTCCGAGAGCTCCATGTCGTACTCTTCCTCTTCCCCGCCGATCTTCGCAAGCTGGATATCATATCCCGTGAGCTTGGAGGCCAGACGCACGTTCTGTCCATTCCGCCCGATCGCGAGGGAGAGCTGATCAGCGTCCACCGACACCACCGCTCTCTTTGTCTCCGGATCGATGCGCACTTCCTTCAGCTTGGCCGGGGCAAGCGATCGCGTGATGAACACGACGGGATCGTCACTGTAGTTGATGACATCGATGTTCTCGTTGTTGAGTTCCCGGACGATAGCGTGGATCCGGACCCCCTTCATGCCCACACAGGCACCCACGGCATCAATGCGGTCGTCGTGGGACAACACCGCCACCTTAGCGCGATCGCCGGGTTCCCGGGCAATCTTCTTGATTTCGATGATGCCATCATAGATTTCGGGGATCTCAATCTCGAACAGCCGCATCAGGAACGCCGGATCGGTCCGGGAGATGATGACCATCGGATTGCCCGATCCTTTGCGCACTTCCTTGACCACGGCGCGCACGGTATCGCCTTTCTTGTAGCGTTCGTTGTAGATCTGTTCGCTCCGCGGAAGAATCAACTCATTCTTGTTGTGAATCACGAGGATCTCTCCGCGCCCGCGCCTGAGCTGATAGATCTCACCAACCACGATCTCGCCGATCGAGTTGCTGTATTCGTTGTAGATCGTCTCGCGTTCGATTTCCTTGATGCGCTGGTTCAGGTTCTGCTTGGCACTGATGATGAGGCGGCGGCCGAACGACTCCAGAGGGACGATCTCGACGAATTCCTCACCCACCTCGATTTCATCGTCCGAACGCTTCCGCGCCTCCTTGACATCGATCTGCGTCACCGGGTCCGTCACCTCTTCCATGACGACCTGCCGGCCCACGAGGCCCTGGAGGCGAGCGGCCAGCGCCGCCCGCTCGTCCCGGGCGAGCGCGGTCGCCGTGCGCACGCGGGCGCGGGCGCGTCCGGCGGCCGCATCGGCCAGGTCCCGGTACGCCGTGGCCATCGCGGCCACCCGATCG
>CAYXMK010000320.1:0-2673 GCA_964465905.1 uncultured Ignavibacteriaceae bacterium
CCATACTCTGCCTCGAAGCCGCCCGTGGAAACCTGGATTTCGGACACGCTCAACTGAGGGATGTTGATGGAGAAGCCTCCGGTGTACGCTGTGTAGCCGTTTACCGCGCTTCGCACCGGCACACCGTCGACGAGAAAGAGGGCTTCGTTGAAGCGGCCGCCACGGAAATGGCTTCCCGTCACTCCCGCCTGCAGCTGCACCACCTGTCGGAAATCGTCGACGGGAAGGGCGTTGATCATTTCCTGATCAACCGTGTGGCGGGTGGAGGTGAGATCCTGCTGGATACCGCGTCGCTGGGCAGTCACCACCACTTCTGAGATCTGGATCTGGGTCGATTCCAGATCAACATCGACGGTGGTCGTGATGTCGACCTGCACTTTCACGTCGGTGATCGTTCGGGGCGAATAACCAACCATGGAAGCCCGCAGGGAGTACGTGCCGACGGGAACGTTGAGGATGAAGTAATTCCCCTGCAGGTCGGTGGTCGCTCCCATGGTGGTGCCGACGATCTGCACGTTCACCAGCGGCAGTGGCTCACGCGTGGAAGCGTCGAGAATCCTCCCCGCAATCTTGCCGGTGGTGCCCGACCATGCCACGCTGGCCGCCAGCAGGAGGAGGCAAATGAGTCTGTTCATGTTGACCTCACAGGACTGGGGTACCGAGAAGCAATGACGAGGGAAGCTGACGAACAACGCTGCGGGCGCAACGGCAGAGTCATGAAACGAACGGAGAGCGCCCGCGTGTACAACCCCCGCTCCGGAGAGCCCAGGTGCTCCCCGGAGCGGTACGATGCCGAAACGATGACAAACGCTCCCGCCTTACTTGAGGACGACGAGAGAGCGGGTCGATGTGAAATCACCGGCCCTGAGTGTGTACAGATACACACCCGACGGCAGCCCTGCAGCGTCAAACTGGACGGTACGAGTACCTGCGGACTGATGCCCCGAAACAAGCGTGGCAACGGCCCGACCCAGGATGTCGTGCACCATCAGCTCGACGTTCCCGTCTTTCGCCAACGAGAATTGGATGTTCGTGACGGGATTGAAGGGATTCGGGTAGTTCTGCTCGAGGCTGAACGCCTCCGGCAGGGGAGCAGATTCTTGCTCAACCCCCACAATCGGTGCACCGGTCCACTTGATGATACCGCCGCCGTTTCCCGCTGCCCAGCCTGTGGAGGGATTGAGGAATGTCACGGCGTACAGACGCTGGATCCCAGCGGGAAGAGGTTGCTGTGTCCAGTTGACCCCTCCATCGGTGGAGATAGCTGAGAAGCCCGCAGTGCTTGGCCCACCGACGAGCACAACGGCATTCGTTCCAGGGATACACTCCACAGCGCGGAAGCCGTACGTGGCGCCGAAGAGCGTTGCCGTGTCCGATGTTGCCCACCCGGTTGTCGTTCTCCCGATCATGCCGTTGTAGTTGCAGATGATGCCGGAGTTTGCATCCTTCATCGAGAAGCCGTAGCTGTTGTTCATCGGAACAAAGGGGGAGATCGTCCACGTGGTTCCCTTGTCCGTGGATTTCATTACTCGGATCGGCATGTCCGTCGAGTTTCCATAGGTGACGAACCAGACGGAATTTCCGATGACGTCAATGGCGTTGCCGACCCCAACCTCATCTGCCGCGCTGTCGACGGGAGGAATATTCGCCTCCGGCACCTTGTTCCATGTCTCCCCGCCATCACTCGTGGTGAGAATGAGGAAGATGCTCTTTCGTGTGGAGAGGGGATCGCCGTGTGCAACCCCGTTGTTCGCATCGAAGAACCGAATGCCGTCCGAAAACGAGTCCGCGTTCTGGTACTTCTCCACCCACGTGACTCCGCCATCAGTGGTTTTCCAGATCTTGACAGGACCGGTGGCCGTGACGGATGCATCGGTTCCGAAGACCCACGCGGTGGTCGAGTCGATTGCATCCATGGAGTACAGGATGTAGCTCGTGTTGGGAGCGGTTTTCAGCACCCATGTGTTCCCGCCGTTTACTGTGCGGAGAACCGCACCGCTCGCTCCGCAGGCCCACAGCACTTGTGAGTCAACGGCCTTGATGCATCGGATTCGTTGGGTCGTCGGCGATGTCTGCTGCGTCCACGGTGACTGTGCGCTGAGCAGAGCGGCGACGAGCAGAAGCAATACTGCAATTGAGAACAGTCGGCTCATAAGGGCCTCCTCGTGGTGAGTTGTTGGAAGGGAAGGGTCAAGAGGAATTCCTGACCGTGAGATGGCATGGCGGTAAACTGTCCGGTGAAGATGATCGTGTGGGAGATCTTTGCGGAACACCCTCCCGCTCGCGGATCGCGCAGAGGGATTCCAGGCACAGTACCACGCTGTGTCAAGTTACGTGATTTGAATCGACAATGTCAAGCATGGAGGAAGAGAGATGCGAGACTCCAACACCCCGGGGGCGGAGTTGAATTTTGTTCCGATTTTTGCAGCAGTTGGAACAGATGGATCGCCGTCCTCATGCAGTTCGGCGGTCCTGTGCGCACGGTATGAGCGGACTCGCCCTGCCCCAGCGGCACAACGTCGCCAGCAAACCCCATCTTCCAAAGTTGCCATCCTCCGCTACAACCCCATTGTTCAGAAGCTCCCTGGTTTGACTACGCCCAGCTTAGCGTGATCTTCGAGTGGACCGGCTCGAAGAGGCGGGACGGTGGGGTCGATTTAGATCAGCTCAATC
>CAYXMK010000321.1:0-2673 GCA_964465905.1 uncultured Ignavibacteriaceae bacterium
CCGTCAGCGGCTACCACATTCGCGAGGCCGGATCGACGGCTGTGCAGGAGCTGGCGTTCACACTGGCGGACGGCTTTGCCTACGTCGAGGCGGGGCTTGCACGCGGGCTGGATATCGATGAGTTCGTGCCGCGGATGTCGTTCTTCTTCAACTCCCATGTGGATTTCTTCGAAGAGATTGCCAAGTTCCGGGCCGCCCGGCGCATCTGGGCAAAACGGCTGCGTGACCGCTACGGAGCAAAGAACCCGCGGTCGTGGATGCTCCGCTTTCATACGCAGACCGCCGGCTGCTCCCTGACAGCCCAGCAGCCCGAGAACAACATCGTCCGCACAGCGTTCCAGGCATTGGCCGGTGTCTTGGGGGGGACCCAGTCGCTCCACACCAACTCCATGGACGAGACCCTCGCCCTTCCCTCGGAGAAAGCGGTGAAGATCGCCCTGCGCACCCAGCAGATCATCGCGCATGAGAGCGGCGTGGCCAACACCATTGATCCGCTGGCCGGGAGCTACTTCGTCGAGGCGCTCACGTCGTCGATGGAGCAGCAGGCGGAGCAGTATTTCGAAAGAATCGATGCGCTCGGGGGAGTGATTCCTGCCATTGAAGCAGGATTCTTTCAGCGCGAAATTGCGGAGGCCGCCTACCGATACCAGCGCGAACTCGATGCCGGCTCCAAAATCATCGTCGGTGTGAATGAGTTCGTGGAGGAAGGGGAACGGATCGACATTCCGATCCTCACGATTCCGCCCGAAGTGGAAACCACGCAGCGCCAGCGGTTGGCCGATCTGCGGCAAAGCCGCAATGCCGGCGACGTCGAGCGGTCGCTGGATGCCCTGCGCCGGGGCGCGGCCGACGGTGCCAACACGATGCCGCTGCTGCTGGAGTGTACACGTTCACTGGTGACGCTCGGCGAAATGTGCAGCGCGCTGACCGAGGTCTTCGGCGTCTATGAGGAACCCGCAGTCTTCTGATTGTCTCTCCGGAGAATGACGATCGCATGACCCGTCTTTCGTCCATTGTTCGGCTGATGCGTCCGCACCAGTGGGTGAAGAACCTGTTCCTCTTTGCCCCTCTGGTGTTTTCGCTCCATCTCTTCGATACGGCGTATCTGTTCACGGCACTGGAGGCGTTTGCCGTCTTCTGTCTCCTCTCGAGCGTGGTGTACGTTGTCAACGACATTGCCGACCGGGAATCGGACCGCTACCATCCCGTGAAGCGCCGGCGGCCGCTGGCGGCAGGAACGCTGACGGTGAGCCACGCCGTCATCGTCGCTGTCCTGGTGCTGGCCCTGGTTGTGGTGCTCGCCCGGGGCATGAGCCCGGCGTTTCAGTTCATCGCAATCCTCTACTTTGCCATCAACATGTTCTATTCGTTCTGGCTCAAGCGGGTGATGCTGGTGGACGTCTTTATCATTGGAGCGGGATTCATGCTTCGGGTGCTGGCGGGGGCGGTGGCGATCGGTGTGCAGGTGTCGCACTGGCTGGTCCTCTGCACGCTGTTCGTCTCCCTCTTCCTGGCCGTCTCGAAGCGGCGGGGAGAGCTTGTGCTGGCGACGGAGGTTCCGGAGTTCGGAGGACGGCTGGTGCTGAGGGAGTACGACATCTCTCTGGTGGATCAGCTGCTGACGATCGCCGCCGCAGGCATGGCGATTTCCTATGCACTCTACACCGTTGCGGAGCGCACCGTGTCGATGTTCGGCACCGAGAACCTCATCTTTACGACGATCTTCGTGCTCTTCGGCATCTTCCGGTACCTCCACGTCCTCCGCCAGCGACGGACCGACGACAATCCGACGCATCTCCTCGTGAGCGATCCCGTGATGCTGCTGAATATCGCCGCGTGGTTCCTCTGTTGTGTGTTCATCATTTACTATCATGATATCGTTCACTGGATCCAGCAATCATGAAATACCCCGAGCCGAAATCTCCGACGCCCGTCACGGGACTGCCCGTGCCGAGGCCCCTCGTTGCCGTCCTGCGCACGTCGCCGACAACCGTCCTGGAGGATATTGCGCGATGCATGGACCTGGCTGGTCTACGAACCGCTCTCGACCCGTCCGCGGTGACGATCCTGAAGGACAACATCTCGTGGCATTTCCCGTTCCCGGGGGCCAATACGACGCCGTGGCAGCTGGAAGGCGCCATCCTCGGACTTCGGGCGAATGGCTATCGCGACCTCGTCTGCGTGCAGAACCAGACGGTTGTGACGGACGCCTTCAAGGGGGAGGACCTGAACAAGTATTCTCCTCTCTTCAGAAAGTACGACGTTCCGGTCCGGTTCAACTTCAGGCCGGGCGATATGCAATGGATCGAGTTCAAGCCCCGAACCCCTCTCCTCGTGCTGGACCAGATTTACCCTGACGGAATTCGGATCCCGGATTTCTTCTTCGGGAAGAACATCGTTCATCTTCCGACGGTGAAGTGTCACATCTATGCGACAACCACCGGCGCCATGAAGAACGCGTTCGGCGGTCTGCTCAGCAACTATCGGCACTATACGCATACCTGGATCCATGAGACGCTTGTGGACCTGCTGGCGATCCAGCGCGAAATCCACTCGGGCATTTTCGCCGTGATGGATGGAACGACCGCCGGCAACGGCCCGGGTCCGCGCACGATGATCCCGGTGCAGAAGGATGTCATCCTCGCGAGCGCCGATCAGGTCGCGATCGATGCC
>CAYXMK010000322.1:0-2672 GCA_964465905.1 uncultured Ignavibacteriaceae bacterium
CACGGGGAGGATCAAACCGACGCACGTGCCGATCGATGCAGGAGCTGCCGGTCTGGACCTCGGCGAAGTTTCCAGCAAATTTACCGCCGATTCACTTGCCTTCGACTCGGTCACGATCGCGCTGAACCTCGGGATGTCCGGAGGATTCCCGGTCGATTACAACCTGACCCTCACAGGGATGAACCGGAAATCCTTTCCTCCGAAATCGGCATCTCTGGTCGTTCCCGCCCCCAACGGGGGAACGCAAAAGAGAATCTATCCTGCCGCCGGCGCGGTGACGAGTATCGTGCTCGACAACACGGCTGGACTCAGCAGGTTCCTCTCGAGCTTCGCGCCGAATTTTCCGGACACGCTCTTCGTGCAAGGAGGGATGACTATCAATCCTCCCGACGTCTACCCGACGCCTCTGGGAAAGCAGACGATTTCCGACACCAGCAAGATCTACGGCGCCGTGGATATGACGTTCCCCGTGAAGCTGGGGATAGTGGGGGGCGTGCTGGAGGATACGGTGGACCTCGGCAGCTCGGAGAAATTCCCGGCGGACTTCGTGGGATCGGTGGGGAGGGGGACGATGTTCTTCGAGATCCAGAACGGGCTCCCGATCCAGCTGAGATTCCGGGCGGCATTCCTGGACAGCACGATGCCGGGGAGGATGGACACACTCCTCTGGTTCCCGACCGACGGTCCGCGGACGATTCAGGCGGCTCTGGTGGACGCAGCCGGGAGTGTGATCCAGGCACGGCAGAGTGCGTTCTCACTCTCCCTGTCGTCTCAGGACATGGAGAAGGTGAACCGTTCGGAAGTGCTCTGGTTCCGGTTTGAAGTTGAGACATCCGGAGGAACGGGACAGCCGGTGAAGATGCGGGATACGGATTTCCTCACGATGCGGATTTCGGGGAACATGGTGTACACCGTGAACAGGACAGGCCAATGAAACGAACCATTGCAGCAGTCACCCTTGTGATTCTTCTCCTGCCGGCCGCGGCCGCCGTCGCCGGGGATCGTACCAATGTGCGCGGACTGGGCATGGCGCGGACAGTGAATGCGCTCGCTCGAGGGTATGACGCGCTGGGCGTGAATCCGGCCAACCTGAGCATGGCGGACAACCGGACCATGGAGATCGGGCTTGCGAATCTCGGCGTCCGGGTAAGCTCGGAATGGCTTTCCTACGACATCTATCAGAAGTACTTCACCGGCGTTCCCAATGAAGCCGGAGAACGCGTTGCGAGGTATCTCACCGAGCAGGATAAGCGCGATCTCCTCGCGCTGCTGCCGGAGAAGGTCGTGAATACGGGTTTTGACCTTGAGCTTCTCTCGTTCGGAATCTCGATGTACCATCCGATCGTCGGCGGTCTTGGGTTCGGGATCACGGACCGCGCTGGAATGAACTTCGGCCTCGTCAGCGACTATGCACGGCTTCTGCTGTTCGGACTTGATTCGACGGGGTCCCGGTACGACTTCGGAGGGACATCGGTGACCGCGTACTGGTGGAGGGAATTCAATTTCTCCTATGCCCGGGAAATACCGGTGAGCATCGGGATCGCGCAGTCGTTCCACGCGGGTTTCACCGTCAAGCTCCTGAAGGGGTATGGAGCGATCGAGACCATCCGCTACAATTCGTCCTTTGCCAACACCGTCGTCAGCCCGCACATGTACCGGCTTGACGCCGACTTCGACTACCTTGTGCGGCGATCCGGCGTCGACTTCCTCGACCGCGACAAGTCGGCGGACTTCAAGCCGTTCCCCGAGCCGGCGGGAACAGGTACCGGCATCGATTTCGGGTTCGCTGCACAGATCCGCGGCTTTCACGTGCACCTCAGTCTCACCGACCTGGGAGGCATTACCTGGAATCGCAATGTCGTCGAGGCCTACAGCTCCTACGCGCTTTCGATCACCAGTCCCTTTGTGAAGGTCAACGAAGACAGCCTCGTGAGAGCTCTGCGCGGCTCGAACAGACCCGGTGAAACCTTCTCAACGGCTCTTCCGTCGAAATTCCGGTTGGGGGTGATGGTGGAGGACAGCGCGATTTCGTTTCTGCGGTGGATACCGGGCAGAATGATCTTCGGCCTGGACTACACGCAGGGTCTCAATGAGTCGATGGGGAACACGACGAGCCCTCGTCTCTCCCTGGGAACGGAGTACCGCATCATTCCCGTGCTGCCGGTCCGTGTGGGGATCTCACTCGGCGGCGGATACGGATTCCGCGTTGCCGGGGGAGTGGGACTGAATCTTCACTTCCTGCAACTTGACGTGGGAACGGAGAACCTCGGCGTGTTGTTCACACCGTCGGATTTCAACATGTTCTCCTTTGGTGTCCGGCTGAAGATTCTGGTCTGACGACGGACGCCGGACCGGCGGTTGCTTCGCACCGGAGCGTTTCGTATCTTTCAGAAGGAAGGGCGCTTAGCTCAGCTGGTTCAGAGCGTACGCCTCACACGCGTAAGGTCGCTGGTTCGATCCCAGCAGCGCCCACTGACTTCGTGGGAGGTCCCGACAGAAGACGTCGGGATCCTCAAAATCACAACCACTCGCTGCGAAGCGCTCGTGGGTGATTTTGGGACTTAGCTCAGCTGGTTCAGAGCGTACGCCTCACACGCGTAAGGTCGCTGGCTGAACGTTTCTCAGTGAAGTCCCGCCGATCTCGGGCGGGATTCGATCCCAGCAGCGCCCAC
>CAYXMK010000323.1:0-2642 GCA_964465905.1 uncultured Ignavibacteriaceae bacterium
CGTTACCCTCATGACCCTGCACGCTTCGAAGGGTCTGGAGTTTCCCGTTGTGATCATCACGGGGCTGGAAGAGGGCCTGCTCCCGTTCTACACGGCCGCGCTGGATCGGCCGCAGCTGGAGGAAGAACGGCGTCTGCTGTACGTCGGCATCACACGGGCCCGACAGCGGCTGTATCTCCTCCGTGCCCAGCGTCGCTACCGGTTCGGCGAACCGGCCTACCTCCCGCCGTCACGCTTCCTGCAGGAACTCGGGGCAGATCGGCTGGAAGTGCGGGAGAGCAGGGCGGAGGCGGCAGGCGGGGCAGAGCATCTGCTGCCGGCGAGGGGGCGTACAGGAGTGGCCGGACGGAGATCTCGTGCCGCCGCGTCGCCGAAGCATGAAGAGAAACAACCATTCCCCGACTATGAGTCGGAATCACAGGAGCCGCTCGAACTTCAGCGGGGCTCGATCGTCCGCCACGAACAATTCGGACGGGGAAGGGTGGTGCAGGTCTCGGGGAGGGGAGAGAATGCGAAGGCTTCGGTGGACTTTGAGCAGTACGGTGTGAAACAGCTCATCCTGAAGTTCGCCCGCCTTCGTCCGGATTCATGACGGCCGGAAGAACATCGTGACCGACGGAGCTTCCCCTGCGGCAGACGGATGGGAAGGACGGGGCGGACTACGATTCGCAGCGGGTTGAGGAAACCAGCGAGAGACGATCCCAGTAGTCGGGATGAATGTAGTGCGTGATGAGTGCGGTGAATTCCGCAACGGCAGAAGGGGGAAGGATCACAATGAGGCGCGAGTGCTTTCCTCGCGCCGTGTCGGTCTGATCCAGATACACGTTGTACTGCGTCAGAGCATGTTCCGTTTCCAGATCTCCGTCGCCCGTCTTTGCCTCGCCGATGATGAACTCCTCGGCTTCAGGATCGAAGGCGTACACATCCGGTGTCTTGTCTTCCTGGTCGCCGTAGCCGTCGTTCCTCAGAGGACGGGTCGGCGGATACCCCGGTACCCCGTCGGCTTGCAGGATCCGTAAGGCCGACCGTTCAAAAAGGCTCACCAGCTCTTCCACCAGAATCCGGTGTTTCTCCTCCCGATCCATCAGCGCTCCCCGGCCGGATGCTCTTCAGGGCGTCCGGCGAGTATTCTCTCGTAATGCTGCTCGTAGAGCCCGACCATCTTCCCCATCTCGAATTCTGACGCCCGCCGGCGTGATGCCTGTGCAAAGGCCTCGTGTTTGGAGGGGTTGCTCAGCAGTTCGATGGCGTAGCGCGCCATCCGGTTGATGTCTCCGATTTCGGCGATGTAGCCGGTCTGTCCGTGCACGATGAGCTCAGGCAAACCGCCGACAGTCGATGAGACGACGGGCACTCCGCACGCCATGGCTTCAAGCGCAGAAAGGCCGAAGCTCTCCGACTGACTGGGCATCAGAAACAGATCGGCAATGGAGAGCACATTCGCGAACTCTACCTGCTTGCCGAGAAACCTGACATCATCCTGAATTCCCAACTCGCGGACGAGGTGTTCACAGATGGAACGCTCGGGTCCGTCGCCGATGAGGATGAGCTTGCACGGAAGCTTCTGGTGGACCTCGTGGAAAATGCGGATCACGTCGGGAACCCGTTTCACGGGACGGAAGTTGGAGGTGTGTACGAGCACCTTCTCTCCGTGAGGCGCGTACAGGCTCCGCAGTTCCTCATTCGGGCGGGGCGAGTACTTGGCAAGGTCGACAAAATTCGGGATCACCTCGATCTCTTTCCTGATGCCGTAGTTGGTGATCGTCTTCTCCTTGAGGAAGCGGGAGACGGCTGTAACGCCGTCGCTCTGCTCGATGCTCAGCTTCATCACAGGAAGAAAACTCGGCTCCAGTCCGACGAGCGTGATGTCGGTCCCGTGGAGCGTTGTGACGATCTTGAAGTGGCATTGCGGCATCATCTGGCGCGCAAGGTAGGCGCTGGCGGCATGGGGGATGGCGTAGTGACAGTGGACAATGTCGAGCGATTCGTACTCCGCCACCTCTGCGATCTTGCTGGCGAGGGCAAGAGTGTAGAGGGGGAACTCAAAGAGGGGGTAGCTGGACATCTCCACTTCGTGGTAGAGAATGTTGCCGCTGTAGCCGTCCAACCGGAGGGGGAGGGAGTAGCTGATGAAGTGGATATGGTGGCCCTTGTCCGCCAATCCCTTCCCCAGTTCCGTCGCCACAACGCCGCTCCCCCCATACGTGGGGTAACAGATGATCCCGATGTTCAAAGGGCTTCTCCCGTGAAATCCACCAAAAATTACCCAGAATGAGAGGAAGAAACAAGGAAGTCCGGGAACCCTCCATCCTCGGGCGTTCATCGACGAATGGGTCGATCGGGACAGGAGAGGCGTGTCAGCAGGGAACTTCTGCAGATATTGCTGCGTTTTTATCCGGTGAGTGAGCCGGTTCCTGCGGCCTTGACAGTGGCAGGGAACTGTCGTATCTTACAGCAAACCTAGGGCACCATTGCCCCCTTTTTTTGGGTCAATCTAAGACCGGAGAAGTCGTATTTCATGCTCCAGCTTTCCAAAAGAGTCGAGTACGGTCTGATTGCGCTTCGGCACATGGCCATGCACGGGGCGGGACAGGTGTTCACGGCGAAGGAAATCGCCAGCTCGTACCACGTTCCGTATGAGC
>CAYXMK010000324.1:0-2640 GCA_964465905.1 uncultured Ignavibacteriaceae bacterium
GTTCAATCCGGCGACCACCATCCGCTTCAGTCTGCCGTCGGAAAGCATAGTCCGACTGGAGATCTTCAATTCCCTCGGCCAGCTTGTGGAGACGCTCGCAAGCGGAAAGATGCCTGCGGGAATCCACAGCACAGTGTGGAGAGGGACCGGATCGAGCGGGACGTACTACTATCGTCTCCATGCCGTCGCCGCAGACGGAAACCGGGAGCCGTTCACCCAGGTCCGCAGCATGATTCTCCTCAAATAGAGAGATCGGAGTCCTGCACTCGTGGCGGGCCGGTTCTCCTGGCAGAATCGGCCCGTCTTTGTGTCTGGATGCGTTTTTGTCTATATTCTTCCCATGCGTTTGACGTCTTCCGAGATACGATACCTGCGTTCGCTGACGCAGAAGAAGACCCGTGCCAGAGAGGGTAAGTTCTTGCTGGAAGGATGGAGAGCCCTCCGGGAGGCACTCCAGTCGTCGGTGACGATCGAGCGGGTAGCAGTGCTCGAGCGTTTTGTGGAAGATCCCGACTACGAGGGATTCTTCCGTCATTGCCGCGAACGAAAGGTGCCGGTGGGGGTTCTGTCCGAGAAGGAATTGAAAACCGTCTCAGACACCGTCCACGCCCAGGGGGTCGTCGCGGTTGTACGCGAGAAAAAATGGTCGCTCGCCGAAGTGCTGGCGGCGGGGGACCTGCTGGTCGCCGCGGACGCTGTCGCGGATCCCGGGAACACCGGTTCCATCCTCCGGACGTGCGACTGGTTCGGCGTTTCGGGTGTCCTTCTGGGGCAGGGGACGGTGGAACTGCACAATGAAAAGGTGATCCGTTCGACCGTCGGCTCGATCTTCCATCTCCCTGTGGTCGAAGATGTTGACCTCCCGGCCGTGATTCCGCAGTTGCAGGAAGCCCGCTACGACGTCTGGGCGCTGGATGCGGGAGGGCGTGAGAGTCTGGAGCATGTTCATTTTGGAACGAAGAACGTGTTGATTGTCGGCAGCGAAGCCCACGGCGTGTCCGCCGGCGTCCGGAGGCTGGTGCGGACGACGCTGCGCATTCCGCGCTTCGGGCACGCAGAGTCCCTGAATGCGGGTGTGGCGTGCGGCGTTGTTCTGTCGCACCTGCGACTCGGACAAGCCGGCTCGGAAGCGGAGGGGCGGCGGTGAACACGATTGCTGCAGGATTTCGCGTCGGGCATTGGACGGATGCCGAGGCACTCACAGGGTGCACCGTGATCCTCTGCCCTGAGGGCACGAAGGGAAGCTGTGAGGTGCGGGGGAGTTCGCCGGGGAGCCGCGAGCTGGCTCTGCTGGCGCCCGAGAAATCGATGCAGGAGGTCCATGCGCTGCTGCTGACGGGGGGGAGCGCCTTCGGACTCCGGGCCGCCGACGGTGTGATGGATTGGCTGAGAGCACGCGGAATGGGATACGCCACGCCGTGGGGAAAGGTGCCGATTGTCCCTGCGGCAGTGGTTTTCGATCTGAATCTGGGCCGCAATGACGTCTGGCCCGATGAGCAATCGGGGAAGGCGGCGTGCGAGGCGGCGGTCGGGGAGTGTGGCGGCGGACTCATCGGCGCAGGCACGGGAACGAGTGTGGGGAAGTGGAACGGGATCGAGCGCGCCATGCGGGGAGGACTGGGGTGCGTGAGCGCGAAGGAGGGGGAGCTGGAACTCACATCGCTGGCCGTGGTGAATGCCGTGGGAGATGTTGTCGATGCGGGTGGAGCTGTTCTGGCCGGAGCGCGAGCGTCGGACGGCACCTTCCTTGCTTCGTCCGATCCTCGCCGGACCTTGGCGCGGGGCAAGGTACTCGAGAGCACCAACACAACCCTCGCCGTTGTGATGACGAATGCGCGACTCTCCAAACTGGATCTCTTCAAAGTAGCCCAGCGGATGCACGACGGTATGGCGCGGGCTATCATTCCGGTGCACACGAACTTCGACGGGGATGCGACATTCGCGTTGTCGGCCGGTACTGTTGATGTCGGATTTGACTGGATCGCCGAAACGGCGGCCGCACTGACCGCCGACGCGATCAGGGCAGCGGTGCGCACGGGTGAGCGTCAGCGGCGCGCGGCGGCTGGAGAAAGAGAAACCTGACGGCGGCCTGGGTTTGGAGTTCGGGGAGTTTTCTGTATATTTGCGTTTCGCAGGGAGTTGTTGAGTGCACGTTACCAGAGGTGAGAGGAAGCCGGACGATTGTTGAAGCAACTGTTTGGGTGGCTTCGCCGACTCAAGGAGCAGGTGGAGAGTTTTGCCGAGAAGCCGTACGCGGAGTGGGCTCTCGCGGCCGTTGCCTTCACGGAATCGTCGTTCTTCCCCATTCCTCCCGATGTTCTGCTCATCGCCCTGGGTGTCCTGGCGCCTCTCCGTTCGTTCCGCTACGCGCTGGTGTGCTCCGTGGCGTCCGTGTTGGGCGGGATGTTCGGCTATTTGATCGGCCTTGAGTTTTTCCACCTCGTGGGGGAAACGATTATCTCGTTCTACGGCGTGGAAGAGGAGTACCGGGCGGTGCAGCAACTGTACGCCCAGAATGCCTTTGTGGCTATTGCCGTGGCCGGATTCACACCGATTCCCTACAAAGTGTTTACGATCGCCGCGGGCGCGTTCCAGGTCCCGTTTGCGACGATGGTCATCGCATCGTCTGTCAGCAGGCCG
>CAYXMK010000325.1:0-2638 GCA_964465905.1 uncultured Ignavibacteriaceae bacterium
TTCGCAAAAGTCTCTGTTGGTACTCTCCGGTCACTGGCAAAGCGTCAAACTGCTCAGAGAGAAGCTGCACGGCAACTGCCTGGGACTCGCCCACGGTCACAACGACTCCCCCCTGCACCCACGTGCGAAGCTCCTCATCGCTGACGAGATGAGGGGGGATCCTGAACCGTTCCGCGAGGCTCGGCGCCTGGGAAGGGATCAGGATCGTGATCTCCGAAGATGTCCGTTCCAGGACCGTGAAGTCGCCGGTCGACTGGGCGACAACCCGGCTGCCGGTGAACACCATCAGGACTGCAATGCCAAGAGTGCTATGGGTGCGGATCGTCATGAGCTTCTTCGACTCTGGCCACCGGACAGACTGCGACGCGCGATGGACCCGCCATCCTTCCACCTAATCGACCTCACACACTTCCCCCGCCGAGAAATAATAAAAGCGTGCACCCGCCGCCGCCCAGGACTCGTCGATGTGGACCGATACCTTCATGGCCCTGTGATACGGTCCAACCTCCTCCACCTGCACACGCCCGAAAGCCCTTTCGAGGTACTGCCCGCTGTATGCATTCCGATACCAGAAATCTTTCAGGAGAAGGACGGTCCGTTGCTCAGCGGTCGAGACTTCGAACGTCGCGGGACCTGTCCTCCGCACGTTCACGACCGGAGCATGTGCGACGTCTCCGTAATGGACGACGGCCGCGCCTCCGAAGACACGCTGCTCCCGACCGAACTTGCCGTTGAGTTGATAGCCAACCGTCCAATCCGGGTGTCCCAGGATTGCCCTCTGACGAAAGGCATTCGGATACGCCAGAATCAAGATGGGCTTGTCGCGGCTTGTGCCGCGAATCTCATCGGCGAGTTTGACAGCTAGAACTCTGCCCTGCTGCGCGGCAAGTGCGGTCTCACGGATCGCGCCGATCGCGAAGACCAGATAGACGACGTTTAGAAATCCGAGGAGGACTGCCAGCCACCAAAGCCGGTTCGGATTTTCCTGCTTCCCCGCCTCCTGAAACAGTCGGCCACCGACACACCACATGAAGGCGATGGCGAAGGCCAGATGAGCATACACCGCACGTTGGGGCGCACCTCCCATGGGGAGGAACAGCTGGAGGCACGCCATCGTGCCCACGAGGGCTATGCCACTCATCACCCACAACTTCTTGTCAATGTACTTCCTCAAGCCTGCGACCATCCCGGCAACAATGGCTGCCAGTGCGAAAACAACAACGGCGGCGATTGCCGGGGACTCCTTGAACAGAATGACGGTCGTCAGATTGTCGTAGGGGTTCAGCAACGGCATCACGAATCTGGCCTGGGCCAGCAGAAGTGAGACCGCATCGTACTCCACCCCCAACGATTCCTGATTGACGGGAACCACAAACACGCGGAATATCAGGTATGCCGCAAGCACCCCGAGTGTCGGACCCATGTCGGCACCCGCACGGAGCAACCACGAACCCGGCCCTCGTCCGCCTTCTTTCGCCGCCTCACCGAGTACGAGAAGCGTGAAGATGACCACCGGATAGATCACCGCCGTCTCTTTTGTCAGAAGCGCCGCAACAAAGAGCATCGAACCGAGCGTTTGCCGAATCCACTTAGGGGATCGGGAGAACATGGCTAAGGACGCAAGCAGCATGAACATCAGAACCAGAAGGTCGGTCACGCCCGCAATCCACGATGCGTCGAGTACACCGAGCGGATGGACAAGGAAGATGAGCCACACAAGCACCAAGAGTGTGCTCTGGGCCCGACTGCCATGGACACCTGCCCCCTGCCGATCGGCCAACCGGAGCAGAAACAGCATCAGCAACCATCCGTTCGCAAGATGGAGGACGACATTCATCAAGTGGAACGGCATTGCACTGTTCCCGAAGAGGGACTGCATCAACCAGAAGTAACCGATGACGAGCGGGCGGTAGTAGGTAGGAGCAGCGGGTTCCCCGGAGAACGTGAACGAAGGAGGAATCCAGCCAGTGAGAATGGGGAAGGGATTCTCCTGTGCCGCCGCCATGAGGAAGAAGTCGTCTCCGATGAAGCCGGTGGAAAGCACGGGGAGGTAGAGGAGAAATACCGCAACCGTGCACGCGCCGCAGACGCCGAGAATCGCGGCGATGCGGCGACGCGCCTTTGCGGAGCGCTCACCGGGAGCAGCACCTTCAACGCACTGTGCCATCTTCATGTCGGGATTCAACACGATATCGGTGACCTGCGACGATCCGTCGCTCGCCCACCCTGCCTCCGATCATCTCATTCTCAGGGAGCGCAACTTCTGGATCTCCTGAGCTTCCTCAAGGCCTTTGATTCCGGACAGCTGGCGTTGCCGGCGCACCTCCCGCGCCTCGAAGACTCCGCACCAGGAGGACAAGGAGGATGGCCGCAACCCCGATCAGCAAGAAATCAAATGGCAAGCGATACCTGATTCGGGTGAAGAAGATTGCCTGAAACGGTGCATTGAGAAGGTACGTGAGAACAGAATACCGTTCAATTCCCGACATCGGATATCGCCTGAAGAGTGCAAGCCGGACCACCAGCAGGGCCAAAGACCCGAACAGAGACCCGACGAGAACCGTAAATCCGATCCAGAATACCATCTGCGGAAGCACCCCGATCCAGAGCCACGTGGCGAGGATGCCCATGGGAGGGA
>CAYXMK010000326.1:0-2622 GCA_964465905.1 uncultured Ignavibacteriaceae bacterium
GCCTGCACCGCCGCCCAGATCCCTGACCGCGACACCGGGGAGAGTCTGGAGCGCTTCCGAAAGTCGCAAGACACCTTCACGGTGCCGATCATCCAGGCGCACGACAACCACAGGCGATGGAGAGCTGTGCAGCGAGATTCGGGAGCGCGTGGCTGTCACCACGATTTCCGAGAGTCGATAGGTGAGAATGGAATCGGCGTTTGCCGACCGCGAGGGAGCGTTCCCCTCAGGACGGTCGGACGGCGAGGCCGGCAGAGTCCGGGGCAGCAGAAGCGAAAACAACACGATGATGAGGGAACGAGAGCGTACGGCCATAAACGAAAAAACCCCAACCTCCGGAGGAGAGTGGGGTGCGGGAACAACCGCCAGCCGCAAACCAGAGAGACCCTCCCTCGAAGGCTTCTGAAAGCATCGTTGTGGCAGGTTTCCTGGCTCTCCCGACCTTCGTTCGGCCTTCCCATCCCACGCGGGGACAGTGACTCATCAGAACGAAGGACTTCCGTCGGTGACGGATCCGGGACTACAGTTGCGGGGCAGCTTCCGCGTGATCGTCGGAGACGATATACGGAATTCCCATTTCATTCCGTCCGGTTGAGGACCGGACAGAGCACCACAACGTCATGGAAAAGAACTTGTGGACTGCTCGAATATACAGATGCCTGCGCTCAAATGCAAGAGTTTGTTTCGGCCAGCAGCGGAACCGCCAACCGCGCTGGGACGTCATCCTCCGGGGCTCAGTACCCGACCGCAGCCCCGTCGCCGCGGGGGTCGGTTGCGCCGTAGTACACTCCCTTCGCGCGGTCGATCATGATCCCCTCCACCCTTCCCTGCGTGCCCCGCCGCTCGACGACCACGTACCCTCTCCGCTCCAGGTTCTCGCGAACATCTGCGGGAATTCCCCGTCGCTCGACGTACAACGTGTCGGGCAGCCATTGATGGTGCATGCGAGGAGCATCCACCGCTTCCTGCATGTTCATACCGTGGTCGATGACATTCAGGATAACCTGCAGGACGGTGGTCATGATCGTGGAGCCGCCCGGCGTCCCGACGATGATGAAGGGTTGCCCTTCACGGAGAATGATCGTAGGAGTCATGGAGCTGAGCATGCGCTTCCCCGGCTGGATGGCATTGGCATCCCCTCCCGTCAGCCCGTACATGTTCGGCACGCCGACCTTGATCGAAAAATCATCCATTTCGTTGTTCAACAGGAACCCCGCGCCAGGCACCGTCACACCGCTGCCGAACGATCCGTTCAGGGTTGTTGTCACGCTCACCGCATTCCCCCAACGGTCGATGACCGAATAGTGCGTCGTTTGGGGGGATTCCCCGCGCCGGATCTCACCGTGCCGCACATTCCGGCTCTCGGTGGCGCGGGTCGTATCGATGAGCATCCGACGACGGTCGGCATACGCTTTGGAGAGAAGTTCGGCAACGGGCACGTCTGTGAAATCAGGGTCGCCGAGGAATTCCGCCCGATCGGCATACACGAGCTTCATCGCCTCGGCCATCAGGGCGATCGTGCGCGAGGAGTTGAAGCCGGACGCCGAGAGGTCGAACGGCTCAAGCAGATTCAGGAGCTGGATCAGGGCGATGCCGCCGGCGCTCGGCGGACCCATCGAGAGAATCTCATACCCGCGGTAGGTGCCGCTCACCGCCGGGCGCTCAAGGGCCCGGTACGCGCGGAGATCCTCGCGCGTTATCAGGCCTCCCCCCCGTTCCATCTCCTCCGCGATCCGGTCTGCCACCCATCCGCCGTAGAATCCATCTTCCCCGGACTCGGCGATGCTGCGGAGCGTTCGTGCCAGATCGGACTGCACCAGCAGGTCACCCTCCGCGAGGAACGCTCCACCTGCCAGGAAGATCCGTTTGCTTTCTGCAAACTGCCCCAGCAGACTCGAATCCGCTTTCAGCGATTCTGCCAGCCGGTAGCTCACGGGAAACCCCTGTTCCGCCAGTTCGATCGCTGGTCGGATCACTGCGCTCCGCGGCAGGGTTCCGAACCGCTCCAGGGCCAGGAGCAATCCCGCGACCGAGCCGGGGACCCCGACGGAGCGATGACCGACCAGACTCAGGTCCTGCAGAACAGCACCGGTGCTGTCGAGGTACATGTCCCGGTTGGCGGCAAGCGGGGCCTTCTCGCGGTAGTCGAGCGTCGTGGTCCTCCCGTCGGACATGCGGATAACCATGAATCCTCCGCCGCCAATATTCCCCGCCTGAGGATACGTGACGGCGAGCGCAAAGCCGACCGCGACGGCCGCATCGACAGCGTTCCCTCCCTCGTTGAGGATGCGGATTCCCGCTTCGGAAGCATGGCGCTCGGCCGAGACGACCATCCCATTCTTCGCCCGCACGGGCTCCCGTGAAGCGCCGCGGGAAACAAACGGCGCAGAAAGAATCAGAATGCTGCAGAGGGCAAGGCGCAGGGTATGCACGTGCATCCTCATGGCGCAAGCACGTCCGAAGGGAGCAATGCCCTGCGCTCGCACGGAAGGTCTGCCGCAGGGCATGCCAATTCAGAACGGAAGGTCGTCCGACTTGTCGGCGGGGGGCTCCTCACGGCCGGCGGGCGGCGGCATCTCCGCCGACGGTCCGGCTGATTTGGAGTCGAGCATCACCATATCT
>CAYXMK010000327.1:0-2568 GCA_964465905.1 uncultured Ignavibacteriaceae bacterium
AGCCGAAGGCGATCCCGTACAGCGTGAACGCCCCCGCGGAGACCAGCCCTCCGACGACCAGGATGTCGAGATCCCCGTCTGAGTCGTAGTCGAGGAACCGGGACCCGAAGGCCCAACCCGCATCGGCCGTGCCTGTGATCGCGCCGGCATCGAAGAAGCCCCCGCCGCCTGCGTTGATCCAGAGCCTTCCACCTTTCCGGAGGATCTCACCGCCCGATCCGCAAATGACACCGTTCAACGGATCTCCAAGCGCAACGCCGTTGAGGTAGTATTGGGTACCGGAGGGGACTGCAACCGTGCTCCAACTGGCGCCCCCATCCGTTGATCGGAGGATCGTCCTGTTGTACCCTACAATCACACTTCCGTTTGCGTCCGCGAAGCTGACGCCTGTAAGCGTGGACGTGGTGGGGCTGGCGAGACTATCCCAGGATGCACCACCGTCCGTCGTGCGAAGGATCGATCCATCGGCGCCCACGGCGAAGGCGAAATGGGGATCGAGCATGTGCACATCGTTCAGTTCTTGTGTCGCCGGACGCACTTCGAACCAAGTTAGGCCTCCGTCCGTAGTCTTGACAATTGGACCGCTCCCGCCGACAGCCATGCCCGTGGTTGCATCGGCGAAATCCACGCGCCAGAGGTAGCCCACACCGGACGGCAGAGAGTACGTCGACCAACTTGCGCCCCCGTCAGTGGAGCGGCGCAGAGCGCTCGAACCCACCGCCACGACTACCGATGAATCAGCATAGTCAACGTCATAGAGAGAATTCCCAGAGGTCGATACCGCACTCCACGTGAGTCCGCCATCCGTTGTCCGGAGGATTCTTGAACCTCCGACGGCGATTCCTTCGCGAGCGTTTCGGAAAGCAACGCCATACAGCTCGAACTGCCAGTCTCGATGCTGCCGGCTCCATCCCACCGGCGCCGGAGGAGTCGTGAAGGAGAAGTCTCTACTCTCCGATTGGCCATACGAGTTGGTGGCCACTGCGCGCGCGTGGTACGTAGTGGAGGGACTGAGACCCGTGAGATCTCCGTACACCTGGCGTCGATCGAGTCCGGTCACAGTGGGACTGAACGACGGAAGAGAGGCGCCGTAGGAGGTTGACGGTCCGTATTCGAATGCTACGGTTGTGGGATCGTTGTTGGCAGAGACCTCCGTCTGCACGTATGCCGCGTCGTGGAGGACGCCCCACGCCTGACCTGAAGTGAACCGTACGTCGGGTTTGCCCGTCGCGAATCGCCGGACGAGCATGCGATAGAGTCCAGAATCCTGAGCCGCGACTCCTTCCGCTGATGCGGGGATCACCTGTTCGTCGTGATGCAGGATTCCGGGGCCGGGCTCTGAAGACACCGGAGCCGCGCTCGGATATCCCGAGCTCCAGTCGTACGCGTACGTGTACCGAATGAAATAGACGCCGTCGCCGGGAATCGGCACAACGGCATGAGGAGCTTCCGGACCCGGATGGTAGTTGTTGTACCAATCTCCATTGTTCGCGATGGTGAGATGGCTATTGCCCGCACTATCGACAACCTGAATCTTGCTGAGGACGTTGGATCCCTCCCGCTGAAGTCCGAAGATCTCCAGCGTGTCCCCCGCGGAGAGTTCAATCCGGTAGTAGTCGACGTCGCCGCTCCCACCGATGGCAGCATCGACGGTGTCCCCCATGGCGACGCGCGTCGCTTCGGCGCTGGTGTTGTTCGGTTCAACTTCCACGAGGTACCCGGCCCCGATGGTACGGAAGGCGTTCTGATCGCTCAGCACCGTACCCGCCGCGTTGGACGCAACTACGCGGAAGTAGTACCGGGTATTGCTGGACAATCCCGTGATGGATGCCGTCACGGCAGAGACGCCTTGACCCGTCACTGTCCCTTGAGCCGCCGGAATTGAGTTTCCGCATGATGCCGTCTCGCCGTACTCGAACAACACCGTGGTGCTCAGCCCGCTGGGACAAATCAACGCCTGCAAGGTGGCACCGTCCGTTCGCAAAGAAGTTGCCGTGCCTGCATTGTAGATCAAAGGCTTCAGCGAGCCGCGCTGCAGGAGGATGCGGTAGCTGCCCGTGGTCTCGAGCGCCGAGCCAGCCGAGGACGCACGATCCTCTCCATCGTCACGTAGCTCCCCGCTGCTGTTGGGGAACGACCCGACGTCAGAAGCGGCACTGTACCGGGCGTAGTACGTCCCTGCCGCGGGGAACGCAAGCGCTACTCTCGACTGGGACGTCGTCCAGAAGTTGTCGTTGGAATCCAGAACCGTTCCGCCTGCATCGAAGACGACGAGCCGGCCATCGAGCAGTGAAGACGGCACATTCTGGACCGATATCACCAGCGTGTCGCCGGCGGCGGCCACAAACTGGAAATAGTCGACATCACCGGCTGTGATCGAACCATCGATCGGCACATCCAGGACAAACGGACTCGCCTCGCTTGCCGTGTTGTTCGGCTCGACTTCGCCGATAGGATCCAGATACCGGAGAATGTCGCCCACGTCTAGGCAGGCGACGGCCACATTGCCGTTGAAGGCACAATCGGAAAGCGAATGACTGGTACCCGCGCGCTGGAACCTCCAATTGA
>CAYXMK010000328.1:0-2503 GCA_964465905.1 uncultured Ignavibacteriaceae bacterium
CCTCGCTGTGAGCGTCCCCCGTCGGTATCCTCCGCACCATGACCCGATCGACAATGGATTCCGGCCGACACCGCAGGAGATACACTCGCTGTTCCCGGGGTTCGACCTTGAGGCGGGGGAGATGGTGAAGGATCATCCCTTCGCTTACTACGTGTTCAGCCGTCCGAGTCGCGGACTCAAATACTTTGCTCGTCTGCTGGCTCCGTTCTACCGATATGCGAACTGGGCGACACAAATCGCCCTGCTGGGGTATCTTACGAAGCGCTTCGAGGTCAGTTGTGTGATTCTGCGGAAGAGGGCTCCCGGGGGACATCAGAGATGAAACTGCGAGGCACCGTCTTCCCCGTCAGGGGCCTGTGTGGGGAACCGTGGGCCGGGAGCAGGCCTGTGGAACCTGGGCGATTGGCAGCTGGCATGCATTCACGATGTACCACCGTGGTGGCTTGGAGCACATGGCCCTTGTTGTGACATATCTGATGGGCGTGTTGCTGGTTGCCGCCGTAGCCTCGCTGGCGTGGAACAATCCGACAGGCGCCGCGACGATGCTGCTCTGGCTCTCGGCATTCCTGGAATTCGTCGTGAACAAGAGCATGCCGGCGATGACGGGATATGCCAATCCTGTCATCATGGCGGCGCTGGTGGCTGCGTTCACGGTCGTCTGGGCCAAGAGAGGCAAAACTCTCATGTCAGTGGTGCGGGAGCACAAGCTGATCACTGCGGCGATCGTGTCGGTGCTCTTCCTGGTGGCGCTTTCGCTCTTCAGAGGTATCAGCCCGGCACACTACCTGACAGGGTTCCGTCGCGACTTCCAGTCGGTACTCCTCTTCGTGCTCCTGGCGGCGTCGTATCCCGCACTCTCAAAAGAACAATTCTTGAAGTCCCTCCAGCTTCTGCTGGCGGTCCAGGTACTCATCGGAGCGTTGCAGTTTGTGTGGCCGCAGTCCGCCGGAATCTTCTTTGCCGATAGGACACCGTACGAATGGGGGGGTGAACTGGTTGTTCCGATCGAGCAGACACTGGCAGAGCGTGGTTGGGTCACTGGAACCCTCGGGCGTTTCAACAGCTACGGGAATTTTGTTGCGGCCGTGTCCTGTTATCTGTTCGCGGAGATCTTCCTGGGCCCGAGAACTGCAGCATTGAGGAACCGGTGGACATACCTCCTGCTCTTCCTGTCAGCCCTCCTCGTGCTGCTCTCGGGGAACAGGATGTCGCTCGTGAGTCTTCTTGTCGGCGTTTTCGTGATCCTCTTCGCAAAGCGGCCTCGCTATGCCATTGGAGCCGCTGTTGCCGCTCTTGTGCTGTTCCTGTCGTACGGGGAAGTGGTTCGCCAGCTCGGCGTGGAAGGGATCATGGCGGGAGTCGAAGTCAATCCGCTCCAGAGGATCGGCTTCCTCGCACTGGTGTTCGGGGGAGGCCTTGACCAGGATATCCTTCTCGCCAGCACAGCCGGACTTTCGTATTCCCTTGTTCCCCAGATACTTCAGCACCCGTTGTTTGGGGCCGGTGAATTCTGGAGAGGGGGCTATGAGCTCATTGATCCCTTTACCAACAACTCGACAGACGCAACCCTTGCGCTCATGCTGGCCGAGTACGGCTTCGTGGGTTCGATACTGTACCTGCAGGTTCTCCTTCGGCCATTAGGGAGATGCATGAAACATTCACGTCGGGATGCGATCGTGCCGGTGCTGGTTCTTCTGTCAATGCTGACCGTCCAGACAATCACAGACGCGGGGTTCTTTCATCGGATGAGTTCCTTGCTTTTCTGGTCCTTGCTCGCCTTTGGGGCCGTTGCGAAAACGAATCCCGAGACAGAGGGGACGGCATTGAGGGCTCAACAGCAGGAACGTGCCGCATGAAGCCGATCGTCGCACACTTCATCCGCGGGTTCCTTCATCCCACAGAGACCTTCGTCGGTATGCAGCTGTCGAGTCTGCAAACGTACGAACCCGTCATGTTCTATCATCATGAGATCAAGGGACACAGCTTCACCGATGTGAGATCCATCGGCATGGATGAGGTGTGCAGCAGAACGGCATGGTACGGTCAGAGACTGCTGTACTCATTTGCGCGGGCATTGTCTCCAGCGTGCGCGGCACGTCTCGCAGAACGGGTTCGGTCGTTCAAGCCGGCATTGCTTCATTTCCACTATCTTGTCGACGCGAGATTCTACCTTTCCGTGTACCGCAAGCTCGGTCTGCCCGCCGTGGTCTCGGCCTATGGATGGGATGTGTCGTCGTTCCCGAAATCAAAACTGGGGTTCGGAAGAGGATACCTGCAGCCGATCTTCCGTGAGATGGACCTGTTTCTCGCGATGTCCCATGATATGAGAACGGATCTTGAGCGACTCGGCTGTCCCTCATCGAAGATTCGCCTGCACTACTTCGGTGCCAATGTCGGTCGCTTTGCAGCTCCGGACCGAGTGTACGAAAGGCAGGGGCCACCGTCGATTCTGTTTTGCGCGCGCCTGGTCCCGAAAAAGGGAGTGAGGATCTTCCTCCAGGCC
>CAYXMK010000329.1:0-2486 GCA_964465905.1 uncultured Ignavibacteriaceae bacterium
GGAGCGTGTCCTCCGGCGGATTTTTGTTGCCCGTGTTGGATGAACGGCAAAGGGAGATGTGAGTGAAGTTCGACATTGTTGCCCGCTCTTCGCGTGCCCGTGCCGGCCTCCTGCACACCGCCCACGGCACGGTCGAAACGCCGGTCTTCATGCCGGTCGGGACGCAGGGAGCCGTCAAAGCTATCGAGCATCGCGAGCTGAAGGAACTTGGCGCCCGGATCATCCTCGGCAACACGTACCATCTCTATCTCCGCCCCGGAAGTCCCGTGATCGAGCAGGCCGGAGGGCTCCATCGATTCATCGGCTGGGAGCTTCCGATTCTCACCGACAGTGGCGGCTACCAGGTCTTCAGTCTGAATGACCTCCGGAGGATTTCCCGTGACGGAGTCGAGTTCCGCTCGCATCTCGACGGGTCCCTTCACCGGTTCACGCCGGAGTCAACGATTGACATTCAGCGCTCCCTGGGCTCGGACGTCATGATGGTGCTCGACGAGTGTACGCCGTTTCCGTGCCCGGAGGACTACGCTCGCGCGTCGAATGAGCTGACGCTCGAGTGGGCGGAGCGCGCGAAGGAACAGGCGGCGAAGACGGCCGTTCGGTACGGGCATGAGCAGGGTCTTTTCGGCATCGTCCAGGGGAGCGTCTATCCGAGGATCCGGGAGAGAAGCGCCCGCCGGCTGGTGGAGCTCGATTTCGACGGCTATGCCATCGGCGGATTGGCTGTCGGAGAGCCGGAAGAGGATCTGTACCGCATGCTGGATGTCAGTGTGTCCTGCCTGCCGGAGGATCGGCCACGCTACCTGATGGGCGTGGGGACGCCCCGGAATCTACTCGAAGCTGTCGCACGCGGCGTGGACATGTTCGACTGCGTGCTCCCCACGCGGAACGGGCGGAATGCGGCGGTGTTCACGAGTGAGGGGACTCTCAATCTCAGGAATGCGGCTTTCAGGAGTGATTTCACGCCGGTGGATGCCCGCTGCGACTGCTACACGTGCTCGACGTTCACGCGGGCGTATCTCCGCCACCTCTTCGCGGCACGGGAGATCCTGGCCCTCCAGCTTGCAACAATTCACAATTTATCGTTCTATATACGGTTGATGCGGTCGGCCCGCCGGGCCATTCAGCAGGGGACATTCCCCGACTGGATGGGGGAAATTCTGCGCCGGCTGGAGACGCCGGATTCCGGCGGTAACTCGGCAGACTCCATACACTGAAACATGAAGGAGGTTCACGTGATCGAATCGTTGATCGTCCTGATGGCACAACCGGGGGAAGGGGGAGGCGGATTGATGAGCACCCTGGTCATGTTTGCCCTGATCTTCCTCATCTTCTACTTCATGATCATTCGTCCCCAACAGCGTCGGCAGAAGGAGCGTCAGAAGATGCTGGACAGCCTGCAGAAGGGGGATAAGGTGATCACGTCCGGAGGCCTGCATGGAACCATCGTCGGCATCGAAGACAAGACGCTGCTCATTCAGATTGCCGACAACGTGAAGGTGAAGATCGAACGCGGTTCCGTTGCTGGCGTGCCCGGAGGGGAGATCGAAAAGACGTGAATGCGCCGCCGGTCTGGAGGAACTCTTCGGCCGGCGCCTGAGAATGCCATGACGCACTTCCATACGATCGAAGAAGCGATCGACGATCTGCGAGCCGGCAAAGTCCTGATCGTGGTGGACGATGAGGATCGTGAGAACGAGGGGGATTTTGTCGTTGCCGGCGAACACGTGACGCCCGAGATCATCAACTTCTTCGTCCGGGAGGGGCGGGGGGTGGTCTGCGCTCCGATCACCAAGAGCCGGGCCGATGAGCTTGCGCTGTCTCCCATGGTGGAGACGAACACTTCGCTCCATGAGACCCCCTTCACCGTATCGACGGACTACATTCACGGCACCACCACCGGCGTCTCTGCCGCGGATCGCGCTGCCACCGTCCGGGGTTTGCTGAATCCCGAGAGCAAGCCGCGGGATTTCGCGCGGCCGGGACACATCTTCCCGCTGGTGGCTTCGGAGGGGGGGGTCCTCCGGCGCGCCGGACATACCGAGGCAGTGGTGGACCTGTGTCGCCTGGCGGGGCTGACGCCCGTGGGTGTGCTCTGTGAGATCCTCAATGAAGACGGCACGATGGCGCGCGTTCCGGAGCTCATGAAGATAGCCCGGAAGCACGGGCTGAAGATCGTGACGGTGCGGAGTCTCATCGAGTACCGCATGCGCCGCGAGAAGCTGGTACAGCGTATCGTGACGACGCATCTCCCTTCGCGCTACGGTCAGTTCGAATTCCATCTCTACCGGAGTGACACGGACCAGAAAGAGCATATCGCCCTTGTGAAGGGCGAGATTCGTCCCGATGAGCCAACGCTCGTGCGCGTCCATTCCGAATGTCTTACGGGCGACGTCTTTGGCTCCCTCCGCTGTGACTGCAATCAGCAGCTCGTGGCCGCCCTGGAGAGAGTTGAGAAAGAAGGAAAAGGCGTGGTTCTCTACATGCGC
>CAYXMK010000330.1:0-2424 GCA_964465905.1 uncultured Ignavibacteriaceae bacterium
CACGGCGGATCTCCCCCACGCCGAGGGGGATGGTGTATTCGCCGTCGGGTATTTCCCCCTTGTCGCCGTACATCATCTCGCTCTCGATGAAGATGACGGGATTCTCGTCCCGGATCGCGGTCTTGAGCAAACCCTTGTAGTCCCGAGGCGTCGAGGGCATGACGACCTTCAATCCGGGGATGTGAGCATAGATGGCCTCCAGCGCCTGGGAATGGGTGGAAGCCAGCATATGCGCGGCTCCGCCGGGTCCCCGGACCACCATCGGCACATGGTAATGCCCCCCCGACATGGAGTACATTTTCGCCGCGTGGTTCACAATCTGATCGTACGCAACGAGGGAGAAATTGAAGGTCATCACCTCGATAATCGGTCGGAGGCCCACCATTGCGGCACCGATCCCCACACCCATGAATCCCGCTTCTGCGATCGGTGTGTCGATGACGCGCTCCGGGCCGTACTTCTGCAGGAGGCCCTGACTGACCTTGTACGCTCCCTGGTAGCTTGCGACTTCCTCACCCATGAGGAATACCCGGTCGTCGCGGGCCATCTCCTCGTCCATCGCCTGGTTGAGCGCCTCACGTATGCTGACGGTCGCCATAGAGTGATTCACGACTCCTTGTAAACGTCGGTGTACAGTTCTTCGAGTGCCGGCTCGGGACTTGTCTGGGCGAATTCCACGGATTCCTCGACGATCTTCTTGATCCGCTCTTCGGCTTTCTCGAAGTACGACTCGTCGATGACGTTCTCGCGCACCAGCGTCTCTCCGAAGAGGGAGATGGGATCCAGTCTCTTCTGACTCTCGACCTCGTCCTTCGTCCGATAGTGCCCGTGGACGGGATCTGACATGGAATGCCCCCGATAGCGGAACGTGCGTACCTCAAGGAGTGTCGGTTCGTACGTCTCCCGGGCATGCTCCACCGCTTCTTTTGTCGCCTGGTAGACAGCCAGCACATCATGGCCGTCCACGACGCCGTTGCGCATGCCGTAGGCGAGGGCCTTCTTGTGGAGGTCGACGATTGCGGAGGACCGCTCGATCGCTGTCCCCATCCCGTACTTATTGTTTTCGATGATGTAGATGACGGGGAGTTTCCACAGAGCAGAAAGGTTCAGGGCCTCATGGAAGGTACCAATGTTGGTTGCGCCGTCGCCCATGTAGCAGAGACAAACCTTCTGCTCCTTCCGGTACTTGATCGCAAAACCGACGCCGGCGGCGATGGGAATGTGACCGCCGACGATCGCATGTCCGCCGAGGAAGTTCTTCGCACGGTCAAAGAGGTGCATGGAACCACCTTTCCCCTTCGTGGTTCCCGTTGCCTTGCCCAGAAGCTCGGCCATGATCGCCCTGGGATCAAGTCCCTTCGAAATGGCATGCCCGTGGTCGCGGTAGGCCGTGATGACGTAGTCGTCATCGTTGATCGCTCCGATCGAACCCGTGGAAACGGCCTCCTGGCCGTTGTAGAGATGGCAGAAGCCCCCGATCATGCCCAGACCGTACAGCTGAGCCGCCTTCTCTTCGAAACGCCGGATCAGGAGCATCTCGTCGTACCATCTGACGAGGGTGTCAGCGGGCAACCCGTGCAGAGGATCCGTGGTTTTGTTTGCCGCACGGGCGGCGGGAGCATTCGCACTCATGGCATCGCGGATTTGTGGAAGTTGGTACCGCCTTCTTCGAAGGTTCAAATATAGGAAGAAACGGCCAAAAATCAAAGGAAACCCCGCTTCGACTCTTCAAAGCCCCTCGGCCAACGTGCATCTCAAGGGAGCTTTGGCCATATTGTTCCGTGGTCGTCAAACAACTGCACGGCATTCGTCGATTCAGGTTCATGCGGTTCCTGGAACCGTCCCATCGTCTGAAGAAGTGGAGACCTCCCTCTTCGTGGGTGCGCATCTCAACGATCGATGCGCACGCAGGCGGAGAGCCCCTTCGTGTCGTCGTCGACGGCTTTCCTCCGATCGCCGGAGACACGATGCTGGAGCGCAGGGAATTCGTGCGTGAACACTTTGACCACCTGCGAAAAGCCGTTCTGTGGGAGCCGCGGGGACACGCTGATATGTATGGATGCCTTATTGTCCCGCCCGTGACCGCCGGAGCGAGCTTCGGCGTGCTCTTTATGCACAATGAGGGCTACAGCTCGATGTGCGGTCATGGCATCATTGCGGTTCTGCGGGTGGCCATTGAGACTGGTTTGCTCCGGCGGATCGAACCCGTCACCGAAGCAGTGATCGACACGCCGGCAGGACCTGTGCGGGGCCGCGTTCAAATTCGGAAGGGGAGCGTGGAGAGCATCGCGTTCGACAATGTCCCCTCGTTCGTGGCGCACAGGGACTGTGAGCTTGACGTGCCCGGCATCGGCATGATCCGCTGCGACGTCGCGTACGCTGGGGCGTTCTACGCGTTCGTGCGTGCAGAGCTCGTGGGACTGC
>CAYXMK010000331.1:0-2422 GCA_964465905.1 uncultured Ignavibacteriaceae bacterium
GGATTGTGTTCCGGGAACTTCCGGTGGACGACCCGAAGGTTCGGCAGCCGGATATTGGCCTCGCCGAGAAGATCCTGGAGTGGAGTCCGCGTGTTCAGCGACGGGACGGCCTCCGGAGAACGCTGGCGTATTTCGAGAAGAGAATTGCCCCTGCGAGGGGAGGGTCAAAGGTGTAAGGTGCCGGCCCCAGCCAATCCTCAGAATCCCTCCTTGCCTGTCACCAACCTGCAGACTGCGTGTTGAACCGTGCGGTGCCAAAACTGTGGGCAGCAGAAGCCGCCAGTCGGATTCTGAACGCTCTTGCCGTCATCCTGGCGGCGAGGAACGTTGGCGCCGAGGCCTATGGTGCAGTGGGGTTTGTCAGCACCTTTGTGCTGTTCGGGGTGGCGCTGATTCAGTTTGGCACAGAGTCTGTCGGCGTTCGCGAGCTTGCCAGGAGGCCCGGGCCGACTTCGGTCAGCAAGGCGGAGTTTCGATCTTCGCTTGCTCTCTTCCGGTTCTGCATCAGTCTGTTCGTGGTGGCCCTCTTCGGACTCACAGCGTATTCCTCGGCTCCTGAGTTTCGTCCTCTCTATCTTGCTGCGATCATTGCGGTCCTCGGATGGACCTTCCCGCTCGAGATGATCCTTGTCAGCGAGAAGCAGTTCCATTGGCTTGCGGTTGCCAAGGTGGGCTTCAGTGCAGTGAACCTCGCAGTGATTGCGGCCGTTGTGGACTCTCCGTCCAGCTCTTGGGGGATTCTTGCGGCAAGCGGGTTGGGCATGTTCGCGATGCAGGTTGTGTTCTGGGGCAGGATTCGGCATCTGTTCGCGATCCCGCAGTGGAGGGAGATCGTCCACGTCGGCACGTTTCTCTTCCGTGAAGGACTGCCGCTCGCCGGCTCCCTTCTTCTGCTCTTGCTCTACGGGAGGGTGGCGATCTTCTTCCTCCAGTGGCTGAGAAGCCCGGCGGAAGTGGGGTGGTTTGTGCTCGGGATGAAGATTCACGATATTGCGTACAGTTTCTTCGCTCCCTTTGGTCAGGTCCTGCTTCCCGAGATGCAGCGTCCCGAGGACAAGAGGGGAGAGGCGTATCTGTCGGAACTGCTGGTGAGGGGGGTGAGAAGCGTGCTGCCCCTTGCGTTGTTCATGCTGGGCACCGTGGCGTTAGGCGGAGACGTTCTGATCAATGCCTTGTTCGGGTCATCGTTTGCGCCGGCGGTTCCATGTGTCATCGTGCTGGTTGGGGCGATGGTGTTCCGGAGCGTCAGTTTGCTCCTGACCAACGGACTGCTGGTCCTTGGCCTCCAACGAGTTCAGCTGAAGATCTCACTGATCGTTGTGATGGGCGGGACGATCGCGGCGGTTGCGGCAGTGGAGTTGTACGGTGCGGCTGGGGCGGCATGGTCGACGGCGTTGACGTTCGGGGCGGAATGCCTTCTCCTGAGCGCAGCCATGTGGAGGCAGCTGCACCTCTCGGGCCTACCTGTCCTCGCCGGCAAGATGGTGGCGATCGGTACGACGGCACTCCTGCTCTCCGCGGTGGCAGTCACGATCACGAAGCCGTACATCGGCGCCGAAGGAGCGGCTGCCGCCGCAATTGCGGCGTTCCTGGTGCTCGCGTATGCCGTGATGAGGAGGCTCGGACTCTTCACCCTGGCTTACGTTTCGGAGCTCGTGCCAAAGTCGCTGCCTCTGGAGTCCTGACCGCATTCGCGGGGGATGCCGGAGCTCGGCATCAGCGATACCTGCCAAGTACTCATTCTGTGCTGTCTGGATGAGAGAAACGATCATCAAGGTGGTCGAAGCCATTGACGGCAGTCAGCGCAAGATCGTGTTTGCGCTTGCGCTGGTCGTGGTGGTCGCCGGATCAATCTACGCCGCGTTCCTCGGCGACGGTCTGCGCTACGCTGACGAGGGCGAGTATCTCCTGATCGCTGAGAACTTTGTTCGGACGGGATCATACACGCTGGATGGCATTCATCCCACTGCGAAGCGGCCTCCCGGATATCCTCTGCTGCTCTCGCTTGTCTTCTGCCTGGGGGGCGGCGCATTTGAAGCCAGATTGCTGAACTACCTTCTGCTTGCCGGTTCCATGGTTCTGCTCTACAGGCTTTTGAGCGAAGCCGGATATGGTCTGGCAGGCGTGATCGCCGCTCTTCTCGTCGTGTGCTATCCGGTGCTGTTCTACGCCGCAGGGACATTCTTTCCGCAGACGCTCGGGTCTTTCCTCTTCATGGCCTTCCTGTGGACGATCCTTGGAGCATCGGACATCAGTGCACCGCGGGCATTGTCGGCAGGAGGGATCATCGGGCTCCTCATGCTGACGATTCCCACATTCGTCTTCGTGGTAAGTCTGGTCTTTCTCATTGTGCGGAGTCACAACTACAAGATCGCTCTTGGAATCCTTGTGACTGCAGGCATCGTCGTGGGCGTCTGGACGG
>CAYXMK010000332.1:0-2406 GCA_964465905.1 uncultured Ignavibacteriaceae bacterium
GCTCGATGGCCTCCTCCGGCAGTTCGAAGTTCACGGTCGTCGTCAGGTCGATGCTGACGACGATACCCGTGACCACTTTCTTCTGGTAGCCAAGGAACGTTGCCACGGCATTGTACTTGCCGGGGGGGACGTTGAGGATGACGAAGTACCCTTCAAAGTCCGTTGCCGCGCCGTAGTTCGTTCCTTCGAGCAGAACGTTCACGCCGATGAGTGGTTCCTTGGTGCCGGCGTCAACGACCCGACCCGCCACTTTGCCGGTCGTGCCACCCAGCAGAAGAGACGCCGCCGAGCACAGCATCAGCGCAGCGCTCAGAATCGCTTTCTTCGACATGCGCATACTCTCCTCTTCAATTCACCTGATCCGATATCACCACCGATTGCAACGTCACATCATCGATGACAACGGCATAGCGTTTTCGGAGCGAGTCCACTTCCGCTCCCACCGCCTCACGCACTTGAACTTCGCGCAGTTCTTGCTCAATGCGACTCCGCGCTTCGTTCAACCCCAGGACCCGAGCCGGTCTCTTTCCCAGCACTTTGAACACTCCGTAGTACGGGTCCACGAACAACGGACCGAGCACGGCACCGGGCCGCGCAGAGCCGAAGACTTCTGCATGCACGCCATATGCCTGCACGGGGACATACCCCAGTTCTCCCCCCTTCTTCGCGGCCCACAATCTCAAAGAACGAGCCCTCGCAAGAGAAGAAAAATCCTTCCCCGATTTCAGCTCGCGCAGCAGGCCCTCTGCCTCTTCTTTCGTCCGCACGAGGATCTCCGCTGCGTTCACTTCGGGAGGAACGACATAGGCCTCACGGTTCTCAGCGTACCGGCGGGCTACCGCCGAATCCGCCAGCGGGCGCTCCTTCACCCCTTTTTCCAATTGCTCTCGCCACTTCCGAAGAACGTACTGCAGAGACACCGACTCTACCTGGTTGCGAACCTCGGGATCTGTGTCAAGACGCTTCGCACGCGCTCGCCTGAGGATCTCCTCCCGCACCGCCAGCCCTCGTATCGCCTGCACCAGGTCGGCATCCGTTCGTATCCTCCGCTCCTGGCGAGCCGTAAGGCCCGCCGACCGCGTCACCACATCGCCGACGGTCCATGTGCTGTCACGGAATCTCAAGAGTACCCTCTTCGGGTCGACGGTGGCCGGCAGCGGCATCTGTTGCTCCACGTCCAGAGACGCCCCATCCAGACCAATACGCCAATCCTTTGCCAGGGCCCGGGCGACATCTTCGTCAATGTTCAAGCCCAGCTCTCCCGCAATCCGTTCTGCGTGCCGCTCGAGGGCTGGTCGCAGATTGCGGCTCCGGACGGCTTCTGCCAGTTCGTCTTTCAGACGCGCGAAATCCGTCTCTGTCAAGAGGGGATTTACGATTCTGTCATCCACGCGAATGATCGCATAGCCGATCCCGGTTTTCGTCGGTTCCGAGATCCGTCCGGGCTCAAGCGAGAACGCCGTGTCTTCGAACGCAGGCTCCATCTCGCCGTGACCGACGTACCCGAGGGAACCTCCCTTGGCCGCAAGACCGGGATCACGGAACACCTGCCTCGCCAGCGATTCAAAGCTCTCCCCGTGCTCGAGTCGACGCTTCAGCCCTCGAGCGCCGTTCTCCGTCTCATGATAGAGGAAGCGCGCCTTCAGCTTCGTATGCCTGCGACGGAACTCCGCCCGGAGACTCTCCTCCGGCACCGACAGCGTGTCGAGAACCACACGCTTCGCATAGGCGTCCAGCAGAGCCTGATCTCGGATTTCACTCATCCTCAGGACGGTGGCGGGCTCATCAAACCACCCCTTCATCCGGAGATCGTGCATGATCAGCGCCTCATTGACCATGTTGTTGAGAACGGCTCTCCGGTTCAGAACATTGTCGCGGGTGCCTGTTTTGTCCAGATAGGCACGAAAACGCTCCCGGAATTCCCCCGCCGTGATGCTTCTTCCTTCCACCGCAGCAACTTGTTTCTGATTCGGCGAGGAACAGGCGGACACGCCAATAACCGCGACGCCGAGCCAGCGTATGATACCACGACGCATCATCGAAGCAACATTTTCACGACCATCCCCTGCCACGCAGGCAGGCGAACGGCCAGATTGCCCTGGTTGTCCCTCTGCGGCGCCTCTCCATGCAGCGGCCTCCAGTCAGCCGCCCGGTAGCGTTCGGGCAAGCTCAACGTCGTTTCGACGGATTGAGCCGAACAATTCAGAACCACGAGAACCTCCTCCTTGCCCATCGAACGCGTGTATGCGAGAATTGCAGGCGCCGAGTCATTTGTGAAGAAAGTCACCGGGCCGGTTTGCAGAGCAGGATGTTCGTTCCGCATGCGGATCAGCGTCTGGTACCATCGGAACAGCCCCGTGTCGGCCTGATTGCGATCAGGCGCCCGAGGAACGCCCCGCGGATCAC
>CAYXMK010000333.1:0-2403 GCA_964465905.1 uncultured Ignavibacteriaceae bacterium
CTCGACACTCTCCGCAAGGCGGTGGATCTGATCCAGCACCTCAACCCCAAGCCCGGCGAGGGGGAATTCACGCCCCAGGAGAACTACGTCACGCCGGACTTCATCGTTGAGAAGGATGACGGCGACTTTCTCATCACGTTGAACGATCGGAACATCCCGTCGCTTCGCCTCAATCGGGCATACCGCGACATGATGCTGCCGAAGGGGAAGAAGACATCGAAGGAGACGCGGGACTTCATCAAGCAGAAATTCGAGGCGGCGAAGTGGTTCATCGCCTCGATCCATCAGCGCCGCGAGACCCTGCTCAAGGTCATGAGGGTCATTATCGACCGGCAGCGCCAGTGGTTTGAGGAGGGAGAGATCCTGAAGCCGATGATCTACAAAGACGTGGCCGAAGTTGTCGGGGTGGACATTTCCACCATCAGCCGCGTGGTGAACAGCAAATACGTTCAGACGGAATTCGGCGTGTACCCGCTGAAATTCTTCTTTTCCTCCGCTCTCGAGTCCACGACAGGCGAAGACGTCTCGAACCAGGTCGTGAAGTCGAGGGTACGCGATATCATCAGCGCGGAGGATCCCCAGAACCCCCTCAACGACTACAAGATCGCTGCCATGCTCCGCGCTGAGGGGATCGTCATTGCCCGCAGGACGGTCGCGAAGTACCGGGAGCAACTCGGGCTGCCGATCGCCCGCCTGCGGAAGAAGCTGTGACCCTGCCACAGAGGAGGAATCACACCATGTTCGATACCCAGGTGAGGGCCACGACCATCCTCGGACTCCGACGGGACGGCATCGCCGCCATCGGCGGCGACGGCCAGGTTACGCTGGGTGCTACGGTGATGAAGCAACGAGCCAACAAGATCCGCCGCCTCCACAACGGCAACGTTCTGGTCGGTTTTTCGGGAGCGGCAGCGGATGCCTTCAGTCTGCTCGACCGGTTTGAGGAACAGCTTGAGAAGCACGACGGCCAGATCGTCCGGTCGGCTGTCGAGCTGGCGAAACTCTGGCGCACGGACAAGTATCTCCGCCAGCTCGAGGCGCTCCTGGCCGTCGTCGGAACGGAGCATGCGCTGATCGTGTCCGGCACGGGGGACGTCATCGAGCCCGATGACGGGATCGTTGCCGTCGGTTCCGGCGGCGCGTACGCCCTTGCAGCCGCCCGCACCCTCCTGAAGCACACACAACTCACTGCGCCCGAAATCGTCAAGGAAGCGCTGGAGGCAGCCGCCGACATCTGTATCTACTCCAACAAGAACATCCACATCGAACAGCTTCCCTGACACGATGACCGAATCCCGTCCCACACCGCACGTCTCCGCTCCGGCGTCCGCAGAGCTTACGCCCCGCCAGATTGTCGAGGAGCTGGACCGGTACATCATCGGCCAGCAGAATGCCAAGCGGTCGGTGGCGATCGCGCTCCGGAACCGGTGGCGGCGCCTGCAAGTCCCTCCTGGTCTACGCGAGGAGATCTACCCGAACAATATCATTCTCATCGGACCGACCGGTGTTGGAAAGACAGAGATTGCGCGTCGTTTGGCGCGTCTCGCCCACGCCCCGTTCCTCAAAGTGGAGGCCTCCAAGTTCACCGAGGTTGGATACGTCGGGCGGGACGTCGAATCCATGGTGCGCGACCTGACGGACATTGCCGTCGGCATGGTCAAGGCGGAAAAGACCTCAGAAGTGCAGGCCAAGGCACAGGACCTGGCGGAGGAGCGCCTGCTGGACCTCCTCGTTCCTCCGGTGCCGGCGCAGGTCTCAAGCGGGGGAGAAGGAACACTGCCGGGAGGAGACGAAGGGAACGAACGGACGCGTTCCTGGATCCGGGAGAAGCTCCGGAGGGGAGAACTGGATCATCGGGTCGTCGAGCTGGATATCCCCACGGCGCAGATGCCGCTGATGCAGGTCATGGGCCCCGTCAGTCTGGAGGAAATGGGTATCAATCTGCAGGAGATGTTCGGGAATCTGATGCCGAGGAAGAACAAGCGGCGGAAGCTCACCGTGGCAGAGGCCAGAACCGTCCTGATCCAGGAAGAGGCAGCGAAGCTCATCGACATGGAGAATGTCGTCGCCGAGGCGCTGCGGCGCGTCGAGAACTCCGGCATCATCTTCATCGATGAGATCGACAAGATCGCCAGCGCCCGGGGGCAGACCGCGGGTCCGGACGTTTCCCGGGAAGGAGTTCAGCGAGACCTTCTCCCGATCGTCGAGGGTTCGACGGTCAATACCAAGCACGGGATGGTGAAGACGGATCACATCCTCTTCATCGCATCCGGCGCGTTCCATGTCGCCAAGCCGTCCGATCTCATCCCCGAGCTGCAGGGACGGTTTCCGATCCGTGTCGAGCTCAAGAGTCTCACCGCGGAAGACTTCGAGCGTATCCTCACGCTCCCCCAGAACGCTCTG
>CAYXMK010000334.1:0-2386 GCA_964465905.1 uncultured Ignavibacteriaceae bacterium
CGAGTCGGCAAGTTGCATCCGACTCAACATCAACGCGCGGAGCATGACCCGAGATGAACATCCTTACGGCGAATTGGACCTGGTATCCCAGCGGGGGCGACTGGACGTACATCGCCCAGCTGCGCCGGCTCCTTGAATCCAAAGGACATGCCGTGATCCCGTTTTCCATGGCGGACGATCGGAACGAAGCGACTGCCTATGCGAAGTATTTCGTGGATCACATCAATTACCGAGAGCTCAATAAGCGCAAGACGATCGCCAACGGTGTGAAGGTGCTCCGAAGGGCGATCTACTCGAAGGACGCGGCTCAGCGGCTCTCACGACTGCTGGACCAAGTACCGATTGACGTCGCACACCTTCACAACATTCATCACTATCTGACGCCCAGCATCATCAGAGAGTTGAAACGAAGAGACATCCCGGTGTACTGGACGTTGCACGACTACAGCCTCCTCTGCCCGGAGAGTTCCTTCGTCAGCAACGGAGAAATCTGTGAGCGCTGCAGACACGGGCGCTTCTACATGTGCGCGGTACGTCGCTGCAAGAAGCGGTCGTTTCTCGCCAGCGCCGTGGCCTCCGTCGAGAACCAGCTTCACTCCCTGCTCGGGCTCAGAGAAGCCGTCGATGGCTTCCTTTGCCCGTCCACATTCCTGAGAGACAAGTTCGAAGAGCACGGATATCCTCCAGAAAAGCTCCATCAAGTCTACAACTGCTATTACGATGAATTTCCGGATCCCGCGGCCCATCGTGTGTCGGTCTCAGACGAGCCGTACCTTGCCTACGTCGGTCGACTCGAACCAATCAAAGGCATTGCTACGCTCCTTGAAGCCTGTCGGATGGAGAGGGACGTACCACTCGTGCTGGTGGGACACGGGACGTTGGAGGATCAGGTCCTTGCGGCTCTCCGCACCGGTGATCTTCCGCGTGTGCGGTTTCTGGGCCGGAAGACGCCCGATGAAGTGAGATCGATTCTTGCTGGAAGCATTGCCACCGTATGTCCGTCGGAATGGTATGAAAATTTTCCCTACTCGGTAGTGCAGCCCATGGCGGCGGGAAAGCCCGTGATCGGTGCCCGCGTCGGAGGCATCCCCGAACTCGTCATTCCGATGGAGACCGGCTTCCTAATCGAACGGCGCGACGCGCGAGGCCTTGCAGAGAAGATGCGCCAACTCTGGGAGTCGCCTGAGCTCGCGCGGAGGCTGGGCGCTCAGGCCCGCGAGCACGTGCGGCGCCTGACAGATCCTGAGCAACATTACGATCGCATCAGACAGATCTTCAGTATCCCTTGAAGTGAACACACATGAAGAGAATCTACATCGCAGGATGCGGGGGAATGCTTGGCGAAGCGTTCTACCGTCAGTTCGGGAAAGACTTCGAGCTCAAATGCACCGATATCGACGTGAACGAGAACTGGCTGTCCTATTGCGATTTCCGCGACTTCAAATCGTACCGCGCCGACGTCTTCAGCTTCAAGCCAGATTGGCTATTTCACCTTGGCGCATTTACGGACCTCGAGTTCTGTGAGTTGCATCCCGACGATACCTATGTCACGAACACACTCTCGGTCGAACATGCCGTCCACATTGCCAATGAGCTCGACATCCCGCTCCTCTACATCAGCACGGCCGGGATCTTCGACGGGAAGAAGGATGTGTACGACGACTGGGATCAGCCCAATCCCCTGGGGGCCTACGCGCGGTCTAAGTACATGGGGGAAGTGTTTGTCCAGCAGAACATCCGTCGGCACATGATCTGCCGGGCGGGGTGGATGATGGGGGGAGGACCGAAGAAGGACAAGAAATTCGTCCAGAAGATCATGAAACAGATCAAAGGAGGGGCACGCGAGCTCTTTGTGGTCAACGACAAGTTCGGCACTCCCACGTATACGCATGATTTTGCTGCCAATGTGATGGGACTCATCCAGAGCGAATACTGGGGATTGTATAATATGGTGTGCGGCGGGGAAACCAGCCGGTTGGAAGTCGCCACCGAAATCGTCCGCGTGCTCGGTCTCCAAGGGCGGGTCAAAATCACACAGGTGGCTTCCGAGTACTTCAAGAAGGAGTACTTCGCTGATCGTCCGGCCTCCGAGCGCCTGATCAACAAGAAGCTCACGCTGAGAGGACTGAATCTCATGAGCGATTGGAGGACGGCGCTGGCCGAGTATCTCGGCTCGTGCTACCGGGACTACCTGAAGGGACTCTGATCCGTCGGGGTTGCTCCTGCGGTATGTGGATGAACGTCAATATGAAGGAAGAGCTTCCACCAGCGCTGACCGTGGCGATCTTGGGCACGCGGGGTGTGCCTGCCCAGTATAGCGGATTTGAAACATCCGTGCAGGAGACCGGCATCCGGTTCGTCCAGCATGGCCTTCGAACCGTTGTCT
>CAYXMK010000335.1:0-2358 GCA_964465905.1 uncultured Ignavibacteriaceae bacterium
GAACACGAAGAGGACAATCCGTTCCCGTTCCCGCGAGTACTTCAGGTCGATGCGCGCACTCCCGACGGTGATGTTCTCAACGCTCACTTCCTCCCAGTCGGCCGGAAACTGAGGAGCAACGGTGACTTCCCCCACAGGTGCATCGATCTCCAATCCGAGCATGCCGCGCACCAGCGGCAGAACAACGCCCGCCGTGCAGAATCCCTGATGCGGCACGGCTTCCTGCGGCCAGAGGTTGTGCGAGCCGGAGAAGACTTCGGTCACAACGCCGAGGGCATTGTCAAAGGTGTGATGGACCGAGGACTGCAGGGAGTTGAATCCCTGCAGAGCAAGCCCGTGCTTGTATTGCGCCGTCGCAACCCAGCTCGTCAGAAAGGGCCAGACGGCTCCATAGTTGTAGTTCAGCGGCTCGAAGTACGCGCTTTTGTTGGAGATACTCCGCGTTCCCCAGTCGGTCGAAAGCTCAGCCGAGTTGAGTTTCTCCAGCGACTTCAGACTGCGTTCCGGATCCCCCAATCCCCACATCAATCCCACCGCGCTCCAGGGGGATACGATATCGACCTGTTCCCCTTTTGCCGTGAAGGCATATGCATACTGCTGACGCTGTTCGTCCCAGAATTTCTTCCGGAAGGACCCGAGCGACCGCCGACCGTATTCCTCTGCCTCGCGGGCGAAGGCCGAGTCCCCAACAGCCGAGGCGAGCTTTGCGATCTCCTGTGTGGCCTTCACCCAGACGGCTCCGGTGTAGACATCCGACTGGATGTCCGTCAAAGGCCCATACTCGAGCGCCCCGAGCCCGGCCTTCTTGTTGTCCATCAGACCATCGCCGTTCTCATCCGTGCTCTTCGACCACGCGTAGGCTTTCTTCACCGATTCCCAGCTCTTCTTCAGGAACTCCACATCGCCCGTCGCTCTCACGTAATCGGCCACGGCGCAGATGTAGAAGGGAGACGTATCGCCGTGGATGTAGCCGTAGGGGTAGTCCTTCCACCAGTCGATGTAACCTGCCGCCTGCGAAAGCTCGTGCGCCATTTTGCCGTCTTCTCTCTGCCATTGTTGCGTAAAGGCAAGAGCATCGCGGGTCCAGAGCGTCATTCCCAGGCTGTTCAGACTGAAGGAATTGATGTACGCGTCTCCTCCAAAGAACCATCCGAATCCCGGTCGACCGCCGGTGCCCGAAGGACCGAGTCCGGCAACCATGCCGAAGCCGAGATCGGGATTGTCAACGAACAGGTTGTCATACGCCACCTTGGCCCATTCGAAGGCAAGGTTGACGTTGCTGTCGGGGGTCAGGATTCGCATGGTCTGCTGGCGCAGGGTGCGATAGTGATCGGCCGCCTCGCGGTAGAATTTCTCGGGATTTTCCCGGAGCCGGCCGTAGACCGCCTTCACGTCATCCCTTTTCCCTCTTCCTCCCGCCATGACAATGGGGATGAACTTCTTCAGGACGGCGCGGGGATCGTTGATGTCGATCTTGAACTGGTTAGGGACATCGGACAGCATATGGGCAGGAGTGTAGGAGATCCCCGCTGCAGCGGGCGAGCCGACGTACGCGTGGTTCTTCCTGGTCGGTTCAGAGATCAGGTACGCCTCCAGCTGGTCATCCCAGTGCGCATACTGTCCCCCGATCCCGGCGGGCCACATGGGTTGAAGCACCGGCAGAAAACTGCAGACGATTGTGAGGGGTTCGGTGCTGGAGACATCGAGCAGAATGAGAGCACCGGGTTCGCGGATGGGTGTGATACAGTGCGCCTTCACCGTGAAAGATTGAAAGGTGAAGGTAATGGTCGTGACTTCCGGTTTGACCGAGATGAAGCGCGCAACGTCGCGTCCGCGGATGGGTTCGGTTGAACTGCCGATGAGGAAGGAGAATTCGAAATTCCGAAACAGCTTGAGGGGATAGGCCCAGGCCTCGAAGGAACCGTCCTCATGCCCGAGGATGGCGAATTTCCGTCCGACCTTATCGAAGTACGTTCCGGGCTGAGCGAGCCGCGTGAGTTCGAGGTCGTTGGATTCGATCGGAAACCTGTCGATCCACGTTACCTGCGCAACGGCCGTGAATGTCAGAGTTGTCAGGAGAAGGAAGATTTTCATGATTGCAGGACGTTGATTGAACGTTTGGTCAACCCTGGCGGTCAGACACGTCCCAAAGGGATGCCTTCGGCAAATGCCTCTCCCTCGGAAGTCGTTCCTCAGACCGATGAGGGAGCTGACCTGGCAGAATGCGCAATGCGGTCAGACAAGAATGTCTGACCTACCAACAAGGGTGCTGGGTAGGACAGTCATTCCTGACTGTCCATCCCGGCGGTCAGACACGTCCCAAAGGGATGCCTTCGGCAAATGCCTCTCCCTCGGAAG
>CAYXMK010000336.1:0-2357 GCA_964465905.1 uncultured Ignavibacteriaceae bacterium
CGACAGCAGACCGCCCGCGGCGGTCGGGATGGTGTCGATCTGATCTGGCTGGGGGGGCGATGCACGCAGGGCCGCCAATTCCGTGGCGAGCTGTTTCTTCAGCTTCGATCCCTTCAGACCGAAGTCCGTGTCGAACTCGTGGTACGTGACGGCCGGCTCCGTGAGAGCATAGGAGAGCCGGTACCGTGTGGGGGGCAGATCGCCGATGACCGAGAGGAGCACCGACGCGTTCGTCCCTGCTTCCCCTTCTTCCTCGGCCGGAGCTGCCGCTCCGAAGGTTTCGGGAGCCGCAATTTCTCCGAAGCCCGCCTCCTCCGCGGCCGCCGCCGGCTGCTTCTCTTCGAACTTGCTCGCAAGCGCCACCGTCTTGTACTCGACCAGCTGGACGCTCTTTCCCCGCTGGGCGAGCTGGACGTACTTCAGCTCAAGGCCATCGACAAACAGTGCAACGGCTGTCTTTCCTTGACCAGGTCTGATTGGCATCGAGGTTGGGATCCTCTCTCAGTGAATCGGACGGACCGTGCCGGAACGGTTCACCGCACACCGCCGGTCAACTGCTCTCCATGTCTCCCTGCAGCTGCAGCAGCTGCTGCATCCGGCGCTTGTTGTTGGCGTAGTTCATAGCGTTCTCCAGCGAGATCTTCTTCTGCAGGTAGAGGCGCCGCAGATCCATCTCCATCGTCATCATCCCCTGCTCGGCACCCTCGGAGATCATCTGGTAGATTTCGCTTGTGTTGTTGTTCTTGATGGCTGCACGCACCGACGGCGTTCCCAGCAGTACCTCGCGCGCCAGCACCCGCTTGCCGTCAAGACTCGGCACCAACTTCTGCGACATCACGAAGCGCAACACATCGGCCAGACGGTTCCGTACCCGCTCCTGCTCGACCGGCGGAGTCTCACCGATGATTCTGTCGACACTTTCCACCGCGGAGGCGGTGTGCAGTGTGGAAAACACCTTGTGGCCGGAGTCGGTGATTTCAAGAGCCGTCAGGATGGTCTCCGGATCGCGCAGCTCACCGATCATGATGATGTCCGGATCCTGCCGCAGGGCCTGCACCGCGCCGTCCTTGAACGAAAGAACGTCGCGCCCCACCTCGCGGTGGCGGATGATGCAACGATCCGACTTGTGAACGTATTCGATGGGGGACGCGATGATGACAATGTGACCGTCCACCGAATGATTATTGGCATCAATAATGGCATCCAGCGTGGAGCTTTTACCGGAGCCTGTGATTCCCGTGACGAGGCACAGCCCCTCTTTGGTGTGCGCAAGACTCAGCGCGCGGGCGGCATTGGCGTGAAGCTCGAGGTTCTTGAACGGCCGGACGGTGTTGTTGATCGCCCGCATGTTCAGGGCGAGCTGGTCCAGGTCGAAGTAGGCGTCGGCACGAAATCTCCGGAATTCCCCCCCCTCTAAGAAGAGCATATGGGAGAAGTCGAGGTTCCGGTTCTCGTAGAGGAAACTGCGCTGTCGATCGCCCAGTACGCTCTGGATCAGGATGTTGAATTCGTCGGGCGAGTACTGCCCGAGCGTCGGGTCCGGCTTCTTCGAGCCGTAGATTCGATACCAGACATATCCCTGCGACCCGTACCCCCCCAGGTCGATGTCGGATGCATTGACGACGAACATCCTCTGAAGGAAGTAGTTCAGCATGTTCCGCAGCTTCTCCTTGACGTTCTCGTCAAGGCGGGTCATCATGTCCCCGACCATCATCTGCCGCTCCAGACCGAGAACGGTCTTCGGGAGCTGGGCAGTCATCTCCCGCAGAATCTTGTGACCTTCTTCGATGACGGGATCGGGACCTTTGGCGGAAACGGAGGGTTGGCTGCCGGGGGCAGAAGTGGGTGGATTGGGCGACTGAACTGCCATGATCATCCCCGCTATGGTTTCGAAAGACTTTTCGGATGATGTCAGTAACCCGAAAAGCGGCCCATTTTGATTAGCACGATAATAAGAAACTCCAAAGGAAAAAGCAACTTTCCTCAAGGAAATCCTCGCAAGACCAGCCGTTTCGATTGAAATACATGGCAAGAGGGTTGATGCGGGTCACAGGGGGGGGAAAAACAAGAAAAACGCGCGAAAACGAGCCTTCGTGTTGCCCGGTGCGGGGGATGAGACACTGGTGCTTTGTTCCCCTATGGTCCCAGCAACGCGGCCGGACGGTCAGGCCTTGAATGAGAACCCGACCTGTCACACCGCCGCCAGTCCAAGTGCAGTGCGTCCCGACGTCGTCTGTCGGCACGAACGAAGTGTAGCCAAGTGAGCCCTTCGGGGGAAGACTGGACCTTGTCTGCAGGTACTGTACACCCTTCGACTTCGTCCCGCTCAAAGACCGAGCGGGACTACCTGCCCGCCA
>CAYXMK010000337.1:0-2327 GCA_964465905.1 uncultured Ignavibacteriaceae bacterium
CCGCCGACCTCATCTGACGGCCGAAGTCGAACCGAACAATACTCCCTCACTGGCCAACTACGTCTGGTAAGAAGACTCACTCTCCGGCGAGATCACGTCGAACGATGTCGACTACTTCGAACTGACAGCCGCGGAATACGAATACATCCGTGTTGACGTGACCAACGACCAGAGCCTCGACACGGAGATCCGGCTGTACAACTCCGGCGGCACTGCGGTGGCCGCGGCCGATCTTGTCTTCACGGGCTCCGCAGGCACAGAAACCATCATCTACAAGACTCCGGCAGGAGGCGGGGGAACCTACTACATCCGGATTGCTTCGTGGGATCAGGGCGGGGTGTTTCCGAATACAACGGAGCAGAAGAGCGGCGTGGAATCCGCGCTGACCCGCACAGGATCGGCAACCACGGGGAGCTATTTCCTCAAAGTGACTCGGGGGTCTGCGTCTCCTCCCTCCGGACTGATTGCGGCCGGTGGCTTCAACGGATCGGTGCCCCTCTCGTGGTCGGCGGCAGCAGGGAATGCGGAACACCGCATCTACCGGAGCACGGCACCCGATGGTCCGTTTTCGCTGGTGGCGACACTTGCCGCAGGCTCGATGAATATGTTCGCACTTGATGAGTCCGTCACCAATGGCGTCACGTTCTACTACCGGGTGACCGCGGTGTACGCATCGCAGGGAGAGGAGAGTGCATCCGGTGCTGCGGCATCGGCTACGCCGGATGCGTCACACTTCAGCACGAACTCGCCGGTGGCAGGGATGCTTCCGGTCCTCGATGGAACCATCGGTTCGGCCGAATGGTCCGACGCACAGGGGCTTGACGTCACGAATCTGCTTGCGGGTCCGAAGCCCTCGCGCCCTGTCTGGATGTACGTGAAGAACACGAACGAGGACCTCTATATCGCTGTCATCGATTCCAATGCGCAGGCCGGATGGAGCGGGTGGAACAACGTTATGCTCAACTTCGACCGGGACAACGACGGCGTCTGGTCGAGTGATCCTTCTAACCGAGAGGGTCGAATCGTTGTGTACGATTCTGCAGCACTCGGCCAGGCCCGGGTCTACTTCCGACGAATCACGGGGTCGTTCCCGGATGTGGCCCTCGACCCGACGGAATACTCCCCGGCAGGCGTCCAGGCAACCATGAGCTACGCGGCAGGACATGCACGGTATGAGATCAGGGTCGACATCCGCCCCAGCGCGGCCAATATCTCGCCGGGAAGCACGATCGGTCTTCTTGTCACAGCAGGAGGACCGGCGCTGAACGCCCTGTGGCCTTCCGCGGGGTCGTCCTTGATACGCTACATCCCCAAGACCTTCGGAGACCTGACCCTGTCCTTCCAGCAGGTCAATGTGACGTTCAACGTGAACATGAAGATCATGATGCGGGAGGAGTTGTTCCGTCCTGACCTCGGAGATATCGTCGCGGTACCCGGAAACTTCAATGCCTGGTCCTGGTCCCCGCCGTCCGACACACTGATGGATCCCGACGGGGATAGCATCTACGTAAAGACTCTTGTGCTCCCGCCAGGCCGGGTGTACTACAAGTACTACAAGACGGACCGGGGCGGACTGAGCTGGGAATACAACAATCTGGAGAGTCCGAGCGAACAGAATCGGGTCCTCGATGTCGGCAGCACAGATATTGCAGCACCGCTCGTCTACTTCAACAACGATTCTGTGTACACTCCGCCCGGAGCACTCTCAACCCCCACGGGGCTTTCGGTGACGGCAACTTCGGCAACGTCCGTCAATGTGACCTGGACCGACAACGCAACGGCGGAAGAGTCGTACCTGCTGGAACGGCGCACGGATGCCGTCGGATATGCCCAGATAGCGTCACTGTCGGCAAATACCGCGTCGTACCAGGATGGAGGACTGGTGAGCGGCACGCGCTACTACTACCGGGTCAGGGCCTTCAGCTCGCTGTATGGGTATTCGGCATATTCTGAGGAAGGGAGTGCCGTTCCTCCGATGATTCCCGCTGCACCAACGATTCTGACAGCTACGCCGGTCTCATCGAATCGGATCGACCTGAGCTGGACTGACAACGCCTCCAACGAGGAAGGCTACCGGATCGAACGACGGACGTCGGCGACGAGCTTCGCGCAGATTGCCGCGCCGGGAGCCAATGTGACGTCATATTTCGACGTTTCCGTCTCCCCGAATACCCTGTACTACTATCGGGTCCAGGCGTACCACAGCATCGCCGGTCCGTCGAGCTATTCAAATGAAGCCACTGCCACGACTCCTGCGCCAACCATTGCAGCGCCCAGCAACCTGGTGGCAGCAGGGATCTCTGCGAGCCAGGTCAATCTGAGCTGGC
>CAYXMK010000338.1:0-2318 GCA_964465905.1 uncultured Ignavibacteriaceae bacterium
GTCGTCAGCTCTTGAGCGGAAAGAGCGCACTGCAGCCTTTGTATCCTGAACTCCCCGCAACAGAGCTTCGAGGATCGTCCTGACGCCCTTCGGGTCTTCGATACCGACCCGGTAATCGATCGTGGCGGCGACATACCCGCGTTTGGCGAAGTCCGTACAGAACGCGTCCATTCCGCTCCGTTCGCCGGTGATGAGGCTTCCGCCGTGGATGAAGATAACCAGCGGCCTCGTCGCCATGGTGTCGCCTTCTGGTTCGAAGAGATCCAGAAGTAAGTTCGCCGTCGACCCATTGAGATTGAGGTTGCTGCCGAACGGAATGTTCCTTGTGACTGTGGCGGAAGGGAAAATGATGTCTTTGTACCGCGTCGACGCAGACACGATCTCTGCGGTGCACAAGACACAGACGGTCGCAAGACGTGAGACGGCAGGATAGCGGCGCGGTTTCATCGGACGGTCTCCTTCTATTGTCGAGAGTGCACAGCGCAACGTGCTTCCGCACGCCGGGCTGAGAAGCGACGGCCGGCACACCCGCAACGGCGGCAAGCACGCGAATCTGCGTGCCACCAGACGCCCCGGGCGCACTCGTGAGCCCTCCACGCCGCACAGGCGCTTGCGGCAAGATTGCGTACTAATCTACGCGTTTATGCGGCAAAAACAAGAGGGCAAGAGTCAGGAAGGCAAGGCAGCTCCGCAGGGACGCGAGGCTCATCCGGGTTTCACTCGAACAGATGCACAACCCGCATCAGATTCAGCCGATCGGCGCTCTGCAGCGGAGACTCGAGTGGGGGGGGGAAGAACCCGCCAGCGAACGTCGTTTCATCCCGGTGGACGAGGGACACCGACACAACACAAAATTGGGTATATTTCAGCGTGACGCTGCAGGGGGCGGCCCCCCCCGCACGGGCACTTCGTGCACACCGGGTGTCCACGACCATCAACGCCCCAGAATTCAGAGCAAGGCAAACCATGAGCGGGTTCTTTGGCAGTGTGTCAAAAACAAGTTGTGTCCACGACGTGTTCTACGGAACCGACTACCATTCACATCTTGGAACCAAGAGGGCTGGCATGGTAGTCTACTCTCCGGAGCGCGGTTTTCAGCGCGCCATCCACAGTCTCGAAGAAGGTTATTTCAGGAACAAGTTTGAATCTACGCTGAGCGAGTTCTCCGGCAACCTGGGGATGGGCGTCATCAGCGATTCGGAAGCACAGCCGATTCTCATCACCACCCACATGGGGCGTTTTGCGATTGCCACCGTGAGCCGGATTGTTAATATCACAGAACTGGAGAAGCGATGCCTCGAGCAACGGCGGACGTTTTCCGAGCTGAGTCAGGGGACGATCAATCCCACAGAGCTCGTCGCAATGCTGATTGCCGAGGGGGACACCATGACCTCGGGCATCGAGAATGTCTATGAACTTGTGAAAGGCTCCTGTTCGATGCTGATCCTCTTGGAGGATTGCATCATTGCAGCACGCGACAAACTCGGAAGGACGCCGATCGTCGTGGGCAGGAAGCCAGGCGCGCACGCGGTTGCCTTCGAAACCTGTGCGTTTCCCAACATGGATTTCGAGATCGAAACGTTCCTTGGACCGGGAGAGATTGTCCGGATCACTGCCGAGGGATGCGAGCAACTGCGGAAGCCGAATGAAGAGCTGCAGGTGTGTGCGTTCCTCTGGGTCTACTTCGGCTATCCCCCGTCGTTCTATGAAGGGATCAACGTTGACGAGTGCCGGCACCGCTGCGGCAGAGCTCTCGCGCGGAACGACAGCACAGAGGCGGACTTCGTTGCAGGAGTGCCTGACTCCGGGATCGGGCATGCATTCGGATACAGCAGTGCGCGCGGCATCCCCTTGAAACGACCGTATGCGAAATACACGCCCACGTGGCCCCGCAGCTTCATGCCGCAGAGCCAGCAGATGAGGGACCTCGTGGCGAAAATGAAGTTGATACCGAACGAAGCAGTCATCAAGGGAAAGAGGGGGATCTTCCTGGACGATTCCATCGTCCGGGGGACGCAGCTGAAGGACAACACCCGCGACCTCCATGAGGCGGGAATCAAGGAAGTCCACTTGCGGATCGCCTTTCCCCCTCTCACCTATCCGTGCGAATTTCTCAACTTCAGCCGGTCCCGATCGAACATGGAGCTCGCTTCTCACATCGCGATCAAGGAACTTGAAGGGAAAGTGGAAGAAGAGCTGTTGAAGGAATACTCCGACGCCGACAATGGGAAGTACCAGGCAATGGTCGAGCAGATCAGGAAGCGCCTCGGCCTCACAACGCTGCGCTATCAGAAACTCTCTCACCTGGTGGATGCTAT
>CAYXMK010000339.1:0-2294 GCA_964465905.1 uncultured Ignavibacteriaceae bacterium
CGCCCGTCAGTCCGGCAATGCCGACGAAATCCGCCCAGCCGTCGAATTCCACCGCTTCCAGGTCCCCCTTGGCAGAATCGATCTCCACCGGCGTAACGCGGTTCAGGAAGTTGATGAACGTGTTCACCTGCTCGCGCTCAATGAACGTCGGCACATTGTCCTGTTTTTTACTGCGGACGTGGGCACGCGCGTAGTAGAAGAGCGACAGTCCGTCCTGGCACTTCCGGGTGATGTGTACCGTATCGATAACCTCGACGGTGAGCTGACCCGTCGCGGCGCGCGTCCCCCGCTCGATGATGACACGGTTCTGCTCGTAGTCGAACGCAAAGCGACGTCGGTAGACTGTACCGTCGCGGCGTTGTTCATCCGCGATCCAGAGGTGCGAGTACATCTCCTCGTCCACCTCGCTTTCGAAGACGGCATGCAGTTCGATGAGCCATGCCAGGCCTGGATTGGAGTCGATGTAGGCGCGCGTGCGGTACACCACGGCGCCGTCCCGGCTGAAGCGCTCCAGCACCTGAACCCGAATCCTCCCGAGGTCAAAGAAGAGGTACGAGACATTGTACTCCAGTTCCTCTCCTACGCTGAACATCCCTCCGCCGGAGTTGTTCTGGCCCCGGGCCGTGTCTGCCAGTCCGAGCGCTCCGGACCCGACCACGGCCGCAACGACCAGGAGACGAAGCACGGTGATGGTCGGCATGGTCTCGACCGGCTCAGTTCAGACCGGCGATCCGTTCGGCTTCCGGGAAGAGCGAGAGCGCCTTCTGGAACTGCGAATCGATCTCCAGGAAGAACGGGAACCTTGCCTCCGTCCCCCAGACGCTCTGCGCGATGTCTGCCGTCAGGTATGCGCGAATGTAGGGGAGGTCCCGGTTGAACTCGTCATCCTTCACCTGCACGCCCCGCTCTTCCACAAACGCCCGGAAGTCCCGCATGATCCCGTCACTGACTTTGAAGGCCTTCCGGAACGCGGCGAAGTCTTTTCCGTACGCCTTGCGGATCTCCTGAACAGTGTTGGACAGTGAAGACGAGACGAACATGACGAACAGATCTCTCCGTCGAATAGAGGCCGTCGTCGCCGTGAGGCTGTCGCTCCGGATCACGTAATCCGGGGTAATGCCTCCTCCGCCGAGCACGACGCGCCCGCCCTTCGTTTTGTACGCGGGCCGGGTCGAATCCGGCTTCGCCTGCTGCTCCCGCTCATGGTTGAGGTTTTCTCCCTCCTGCTCCTCCTGTTCAAAGGCCGCGCGTTGGTAGGAGATCCGATCTTTGCCGGCGTACTCCCGCTGGATCAGGCGTCCGCTGGGTGTATAGTACCGCGCGATGGTTAACCGCAGAGCCGATCCATCGCCGAGCTTCCACTGTCTCTGCACGAGTCCCTTCCCGAAGCTCGTTTCACCGACGATCAGGCCCCGGTCCCAGTCCTGGAGCGCTCCGGCGACGATTTCGCTTGCGCTGGCGGAGGCATTGCTCAGCAGGACAATGACGGGGAGTGTCTCATAGGGTTCCCCGGTCCGTGCCACAAAGGACTCGTCGAATTCGGGCCGGCGTCCCTTCGTATAGACGATCTTCCGCGGTTCCTCCCCGCTCCCCGCGTCGAGGAACAGATCGGCCATCCGGACAGCTTCTTCGAGGTACCCTCCGGGGTTGACGCGCAGGTCGAGCACGAGCCGCTTCATCCCCTCGGCCGTCAGCTTCTGCAGTGCCTTCTGCATCTCCTTGCTCGTCTGTTCATTGAACCTCGTCACGCGAACGTACCCCACGTCATCCCTGGCCATGATCGCGGCATCGATGCTCAGCAGCGGTATCTCGTCGCGCGTAATCTCAAACACCAGCGGCTCCGGCTCCCCGCTGCGCACAATCGTGACCGTCACGCGCGTTCCTTTTGGACCGCGCAGGTGCTTCCGCACCTCCTCATCGGTGAACCGCAGCGCCGGCTTCCCGTCGATCTCCACGATCTTGTCGTTGGCGAGGATGCCGAGTTTGGCGGACGGTCCGCCGCCGATCGGCTCGATCACGGTGATCGTGTCGCGCAGGACGCGGAACTGAATCCCGATCCCTTCGAACCGGCCCTGGAACTCCTCGGTCACCTGCTCGAAGGCTTTGGGGGGAATGTAGACCGAATGCGGGTCGAGTTCCTCGAGAAGCCCGTTGAGGGCGGCTTCCGTCAGCTTCGCGGCGTCGACTTCTTCAACGTAGAACTTCTCCGTGAAGCTGAGGACGTCTTTGAACTTCGACACCTGGACGTAGATCGAGTCCGCTGAAATCACTTCGTTCAGTTGCATGCCGGCGAA
>CAYXMK010000340.1:0-2279 GCA_964465905.1 uncultured Ignavibacteriaceae bacterium
AGCACCGTCCCCAGCTGTTCACACCAGTTGACCGGGACTTCGGCAACGTAGGCAAGACGGAAGCCGGCAAGATAGGCCTCCCGCTGAACCTCGGTCATTGACGACCACTCAGCGGCCGTGACCGGAGGGGCTTCCGGAATCGAGGCGGAGCCCGCCTTACTCAGCTCTTCTTCCAGGGTTTTGATGGGGCGCGCTTTGCGCAGGCGGGGATCGAACCACGCTCCGTAGATCTGGAGGAAGATCCACTGCGTCCAGCGGTAGTAGCCCGGCTCCGTGGTATTGACCTCCCTCTCCCAGTCGTAGCTCAGTCCGAGCATTTTGATCTGACGCCGGAAGGTCGCGACATTCTGCTCGGTCGTGATCCGCGGATGGATATTGCTCTGCATTGCGTACCGTTCTGCCGGCAGGCCGAAGGCATCCCATCCCATCGGATGCAGGACGTTGTATCCCTTCATCCGATAGTAGCGCGAGAGGATATCGGTGGCCGTGTACCCCTCAGGATGACCCACGTGAAGACCTGTTCCCGACGGATAGGGGAACATGTCGAGCACGTACAGCTTCTTCTTTGACGGATCAACGTCGGCGTGGAAGGTTTTCTCGTTCTCCCATCGTTCCTGCCACTTACGCTCGATTCTCAAAAACTCATACTTCATCGTCGTCAGATTCCTCTCATGTCGATGGCCGGCAGCGCCGACCGGCGGTACCGGCTCAGGAGAATCTCCTCACCGAGTTCATAATGTAGGAAAACCGTAAGGGAATTTCAATGAATTCGGCAGGTTGCCGAGGAGGTGCGACCGCAGTGTTCTTCCTCACATTAGCCCACGCCTTGAGCCCCTCAGCTGTTCGCGGATTCGGCAGCGGCGAGGGACTCTCTGTCAGGCAGTGCGTTTCAGCACGAGCATTGTGAGATCGTCCGCTTGCGGGGCTCCCCCCACGTGCTCTTCGATTCCCCGGGTCACTTCTCTGATGATCTGGGAGGCAGAGAGAGAGCGGACCGACGTCAGCATTTCCTGAAGCTTCTCCTCAGTGAGGTCTTCACCGTTGGAGTTCATCGCCTCACTCACACCGTCGGTGAACATGAAGAGAACATCCCCGGGTCTCAGGACAACAGTCCCCTCGGCGTAGGGAACGGCGGTCGCCATAATTCCGAGGATCATCCCTCCCTCCTCCAGTCGTTCTATCGCTCCGCTCCCTCTGAGGAGGAACGGATAGTTATGGCCAGCATTCACGTACGTAAAGACGTGAGTCACAGTGTCCAGGATTCCCCAGAAGAGCGTGATGAATTTGTCTCCCCCCGTGTTGCGGCACGTGAGATCGTTGATACGTCCGGTTGTTTCCTGGATCGACTGTCCGAGGGGAGCCAGCGCACGCAGAGCGGCCTGCACATTCGACATCAAGAGAGCGGCCGGTGTCCCCTTGCCGCTGACGTCGCCGATTGCCAACGCAAGCTGATGATCGGTGAGGAGGACCGCATCATAGTAGTCCCCTCCCACTTGTCGGGACGACACGTTGACGGCGGCCAGCTCGTACCCGGGGACCCGGGGCAGGTCCAGCGGCAGCAATCCCTGTTGGATTTCCCGGGCGATCTTCAGATCTTCCTCGAGTCTCTGTTTCTCCAGCGCCTCCTTGAAGAGGCGGACGTTCTCGATGGAGATGATGGCGAGATTCCCGAGCGAAGAGACGAACTGAAGATCCCGCTCCGTGTACGCGTTCCCCCGAATGCGCGGCCCGAGCAAGATGAGGCCCTTCTGGGTGTTCTGGGTTACCATGGGCACAACGGCCTGAACGCCGAGGGCTTCCAGTTCCATGGCGGCATCGGCATACCTCTTCCGGCGGGCCAGCTCACTCACCAGGGCGGCGTTGAGAAGACCCCCGAGGCGGGACGCCGCCGCGCCGATGTTCTCGCCCCCCTCCAGTCGGGCGGTAACGACGTGCGGGACACCGTCAGCGCAAAGGCAGATCGCGTACCGATTGACGCCCACCTGACCCATCAGCGAATAGGTCAGCAGGCGCACAATGACCTCCGTGTCGAGGTTTCGGTTGAACTCCTTTCCCAGCTCAAAGAGCGTGTTCAGCTCCTGGTACTTCTGATCCACGATCCGCTGCGCATTCTTCAGTTCTTCGACCATCATTGATCGCTGAAGGGCCGCAGCAGACAGATTGAGCATGGAACGCAGCAGGTGCCGGTCCGAATGTGACAATGTCCGTCGGGCCACGCCGCCCCCCACCGACAGGTAGCCAACCGGAGTCCCTCCACTCAGGATAGGTGCCACGAAATC
>CAYXMK010000341.1:0-2276 GCA_964465905.1 uncultured Ignavibacteriaceae bacterium
GTCCGCGCACGATGATTCCGGTGCAGAAGGATGTCATCCTCGCGAGCGCCGATCAGGTCGCGATCGATGCCGTTGCGGCGAAGATGATGGGCTTTGATCCGCTGAGCATTCGCTACCTCCGGCTGGCGCACGAGCGGGGACTGGGCAAGGCCGATCCTCGGGAGATCGAGGTGGTCGGGTTGGATGTCAGCGGGGAGCAGTGGGGGTTCTCAGTGGGGGACAACGGTGCAAGCATGGTGGGAAATCTTCTCTGGTACGGCCCGCTGCGGCATCTCCAGCATCTGTTCTTCCGGACTCCCCTTGTTCATCTGTTCATCTTTGGATCGGAATTCTACCACGACTACTACCGCTGGCCTGTGCGAGACCGCCGCGTGTTCACGCGCTGGCTCCGCTCAAGCCCCTGGGGACGGTTGTTCGACGCCTATCCCGCTGCGCCGACGTCATGAAGGGCCGGCCAATGCGGGCGCCGGTGAACCAACCGGCGCCTCCTGAACAGACCCTCCCTTCCGGAAGCGAGTTGCTGCAATGAAGCCGCGCACGCGCGCTGAGGTTCTCCTGTTTCTCTGCACATTTGTCTGGGGAGGCACCTTCGTGGTGGTCAAGGGAGGGCTGGATGACGCCTCTCCTCTCACGTTCCTCGCGATCCGGTTTGCCATCGCAACAGTGCTCTTTGCGCCGTTTGTGGCGCGGTTCTTTCCCCTTCTTTCCGGCCGAACGATCGTACACGGCGTCGTCCTCGGTGCACTCCTCTGTGCCGGTTTCATCCTGCAGACGGTGGGTCTGGAGTACACGACCGCCTCGAAGTCGGCCTTCGTTACCGGTCTCCTCGTCGTCTTCACACCTCTGTTCCAGGTGCTGGTGGAGCGGCGCGCCCCGGGTCCCGGAAATATCCTCGGCGTGGTCCTGGTGGTCGCGGGGCTGTATCTGCTGACGTCGCCGGAAGGTTCTTCGTTCAATGTCGGCGATCTGATGACGCTGATCTGCGCGGCGCTCTTCGGACTCTACATCGTCTGTCTTGACCTCTTCAGCAAGGTGAGCAATGTCTGGATGCTGGCATTCCTGCAGTTCGCGGTGACGCTCCTGGCAACGGCGATCGGGGCGTTCTTCTTCGAGGGCTGGGCGGTGACGTGGACACCCGGCTTTCTGATGGCGTTGGGATACCTCGCCGTGCTGGCCACGGTTGTGACCCTGGCAGTCCAGACTCGGTTCCAGAAGGACACGACCCCGACCCGGGCGGCGGTGATTTTCTCTCTGGAACCCGTTCTTGCGGCGCTCCTTGCGTATTGGGTCCGTGACGAAGTGATAGGCGGTGTCGGCGTCCTCGGGGGAGGGCTCATTTTTATGGGGCTGATCGCATCGCAGTTATCGGATCGCCTCCTGCCATCCTGGCAGGCGACCCCCTCGGCAGGGGAATAGAGGGGAGGGAGCGAAAAAAAGACTTGAGTTTTTCTTTCCAGCCGATTATATTCCTGACGTGCGTATGAGTCGAACACTATCGATCCCTCTGATGCTTCTCATCGTCACGAGCGTCGTGGTGGTGAGCGGAGTGCTGAGGGATCGGCCGACAGCGGTCAGCAACGGCTCGGATATCGTTCTTCGCTGGTCCACGCTGGACGAGTCGGGGGTCGAGCGATTCGACATTCTCCGCCGCGCGGGCACAGAGGGGGCGTTTCTCCTCATCGGATCGGAACGCCCGAAGGGGAACAACTCGGCCTACGAGTACGTCGACCAGCAAGTGTTCAAGTCGGCAGCGGGTATCTATCAGTACAAGATCCGCATCGTGGACGGCAGTCCGCAACCCCCCGAGAGCGACGTTATCACCGTCTCGCATCTCAGCTCGGCCTACAAGCGCACGTGGGGGAGCATCAAGGCGATGTTCCGGTAGCGGTGGTTCACACGGTAGTGTACGGCGAAGCGATATGACCCATGTCGCTTTTTTTATTTCTGGAGGTGCGTGAGAAAGAGAACGAGGTACATTCTTGCCTCGAGGTCGCCTCGCCGGCAGCTGTTGCTGAAGCAAGTGGGTTTTCGGTTTCGCGTCCAACCGAGCCGCGTGCGGGAGGACATCCTCCCGGGTGAGACTCCGGCAGCCAATGCCCTGCGCATCGCAGCATTGAAGGCGCGTGACGGTGCCCGCCGGACGCGCAGTGGAGTTGTCATCGGCGCTGACACGATCGTGGTCATCGGGAGGCGCATCCTGGGGAAACCCCGGACCAGGGCAGAAGCTGTGCAGATGCTGCGCCGACTCAGCGGACGCGAGCATACAGTGTATACGG
>CAYXMK010000342.1:0-2017 GCA_964465905.1 uncultured Ignavibacteriaceae bacterium
TGCCGCGCATTCTCCCTCCGTCACGGTGAAGCCGCACACTGCAGCTGTTCCACGTTCCAGGAAAGCATAACCCTCTCGCATGAACGACACGATCCATAATCGTCAGGAGTCGATCTACTGGAAGAGTCTCCGGGAGCTGGAGGGACGCGGCCCGTTGAGTGAGGAGACGGCGCGCGAGTTCATGTCGGGGGTTACCGACGATTTCTCGCTGGCCGGCCTCTCGACGATGTCGCGCAAGCGGTTCCTCGGCCTGTTGGCCGCGTCTGCCGCCTTCGCCGCTGCGGGTTGCTCGAACTACCGTGACAAGGGGGCCATCGTTCCCTACACGAAGCAACCGGAGGGATCCATCCCGGGCGTAGCGAACTACTACGCTTCCACCTGCTCCGGCTGTGCGCAGTCGTGCGGCATCCTGATCAAGACCCGAGAAGGCAGACCGATCAAGGTCGACGGAAATCCGGATCACCCCGTGAACCGGGGGAAGATCTGTGCAACCGGCCAGGCCACCGTGCTTCAGCTCTATGATCCATACCGCCTGCGCGGGCCGGTACACGGATCGAGCTCCGGTCGGGGGGGTGAGCTGACATGGGAGTCGGCGGACCGGGAGATCCTGGATCAACTGGAACGCTGCGGCGTGGAGCGGAAAGAGATTGCGCTCCTGACGGGTGAGGTTACATCGCCGACCATGGCGGCGGTTCTGCGCGACTTCCAGCGCCGGTTCCCCATGACGCGGATCTACTCGTACGAGTTGTACAACGACGAGAACCGGCGTCGTGCATGGCGGGAGTGTTACGGTTCCGGCGAACCGCCTCTCCTCGCCTGGGATCGGGCAAGAGTCATTGTTGCGCTGGAGTCGGATTTCCTCGGCACGGAAGGGCACGTGGTGGCACAGACCCGTGCCTTCGCGAGCCGTCGCGAGGTGGGGCACGCGGATGCGTTCAATCGGCTCTACGCCGTGGAGGGGAACCTGAGCCTCACGGGTGCCAATGCCGACGAGCGCCTGCGGTTGCGTCCTGATCATCAACTCGAGTTTGTCCAGTGTCTCCTGCGGGAGATCGCCGTACAGCGGCGCATCGGAAGCATTGACCGGCGCGTGGCAGAGGCGGTTCGCGACCGTGATCTGTCCGGCTTTGCGGAACGGCATGGCCTTCCGGCACAGGCAGTGGCGTCACTTGTGGAGGATCTGGTTCGATACAGGGGAGAAGCGATCGTCCACGCCGGGAACGGCCTCGGATCCGACGTCCACAGCGCCGTGAACCTCCTGAACGAAGTGCTCGGCAACACGGCTCTCTACAGTTCGACTGCGGCGCCCAAGCGTCAGTGGGCCGCCGCAACTCCTGAGGATCTCCGCGCACTGGTCGAGGGGATGAAGCGGGGGGCGGTTGGGGCGGTGGTTCACATCGACGTGAATCCCGTCTTCCTCTTCCCTGACGATCTCGGGTATGCGCATGCCCTGAAGCAGGTCCCGGTGCGGATCAGTCTCGTGGAATCGGAAGATGAAACGGCGGCAGCCTGCACCCATGTGCTGCCGATTCACCATCAGCTGGAAGCATGGGGGGATTTCCAGACACGGACGGGCGTCCTGTCGCTGCGCCAGCCGGTCATTGCGCCTCTCTTGAGCACGCGTCAGAAGGAGGGGATTCTCCTGTCGTGGGTCAGAGGGGCTGGATCCTACAGCGAGTCTCTGTATCACGATTATCTGAAAGATCGTTGGCGGCGTGAAGTAGTTCCCGCCATCCGCCGGAGCGTGGACTTTGAGCCGTTCTGGCGCGCCTCCCTGCATGACGGCGTTGTAACGGTCGAGGAAACCGTGTCTCCGCGACCCGCCATGAGGGTTGAAGCGGCCCTGCGGCCGATTTCCCCCGGGCCTTCCGATCTCGTGCTGGCGCTGACGCCCGCTCACTTCATCGGCGACGGCCGGTTTGCGAACAATGGTTGGCTGCAGGAGCTTCCGCACCCCGTCTCGAAAGTCGTCTGGGACAACTATGCCGCTCTCTCGCCCCGTACGGCAGCGGAGATG
>CAYXMK010000342.1:2027-2273 GCA_964465905.1 uncultured Ignavibacteriaceae bacterium
CAACGATCGCGTGAAGATCCGCACGCCGGGGGGGAGTGCGGAAGTCCCGGTGCTCGTTCAGCCGGGGCTCGCTGACGGTTTCGTCGCGCTTTCGCTGGGATACGGACGGACGACTGCAGGTCCGGTGGGATCGGGCGCGGGTTCCAACGTCCAGTCACTTCTCACGGTCCAGAGTCTCTGCGGCAGCCGGATCCTGTCGGGCATCCGACTGGAGAAACTGCCGGGCTCGCAGGCGGTCGTTTCCAC
>CAYXMK010000343.1:0-2263 GCA_964465905.1 uncultured Ignavibacteriaceae bacterium
GGCAGAAGAAGTTGGTCGCTTGAATCTTTTCTCGACGGCGGTCGTGGCGACGGCGACAGGAGTGCTGTACCGGCTGCTGCTGATGGTGCAGAACGCTGTCACCGTATTCCCGTCCCGTTCACCTCGCTCGTCGGCTCCGGGATGGATGCGGAGGGGAGTGGCGATCGTCATCGCGCTCTCTCTGGCATTCACGCCGACGGTCTGGATGCAGGCAACGTCGGTGGAAGTGTACGCTCTCCACTACCTGGCCCTCACTCTTATTCTCACCGTGCTCATCCGCGGCCTGAAGGAGATGCAGGAAGAGAAGGAATCGGCCTCGCGGTGGCTGGTGCTGGCGGCGTACGTCACGGGGTTGAGTTTTGCGAACCACATGACGACGCTTCTGCTCATTCCCGGTGTTCTTCTCCTGGGGGTGTGGGTTCTCGGCAGGCGACGTTCGGTGAGGATCGGAGTCTTGGCGATCCCGGCGTTCCTCGTCGGGTTGAGCATCTACGCGTATCTGCCGATCCGCTCCTCAACAGGTCCGCTGCTCGACTGGGGACATCCCGCTACGGCGGAACGGTTCCTCTGGCACGTGAGCGGGAAGCAGTACCGTTCGTGGATCTTTTCGGGATTCGATTCGGCCTCCCGTCAGCTGGCGCGCTTCCTGGAGAACCTTCCGTCTGAGTTCACCTGGATCGTGCTTGTGCTCTGCGTCGTTGGACTGCTGGCGACGCTGCGGACACGTCCTCGACTTGCAGCGGTTTCCGCTGTCCTCTGGCTGACGACGGTCTTCTATGCCGTCAACTATGACATCCATGACATCGAGTCATATTTCTTGCTGGCCTCCGTTGCCATGGCGATGCTGGCACAGGAGGGATTGCTCGTGGCGCTGAGCTGGGCGTGGAGGCATACGGTCAGGCCATTGTCGGTGGGGCTGGGGTTGTGTGCGCTCGCTCTGCCGGTGGTGCTGTTCGCCGTCCACCGACCGGACGCGGACCAGTCGGGAGAAAGCCTTCCGGAGTACTACACGCGGTCGGTTCTGCAGTCGCTTGAGGAAGGGGCGGTGGTGGTGACGTACCAGTGGGACTATTTCGTGTCCCCTTCTCTCTATCTCCAGAAGGTGGCGGGGCTGCGTCCGGACGTGACAGTGATTGACAAGGAGCTTCTGAGGAGATCGTGGTACTTCCTCCAGCTGGAGCGGCAGGCTCCCGACCTCATCCAGCAATGTCGCGCTGTGGTGGATGCGTTCCTGGAGCAGCTTTTCAAATTCGAGCACGATTTGCCGTATGATGGAGGGTTGATTGAGGCCCGTTTTCAACGTTTGATCAATGCCCTGATCGAAGAGGCCGGACGCTCGCGTCCCGTGTACGTGGGGTCCGAGATTGAACCTCAGTTCGGCAGCTCGTCTGTCCGGGTCCCTGAGACACTCTTTTTCCGGTTGCGGAAGCCCGGGGAGCCGTTGGAGCTCCGGCCGGTGGTGCTGGAACCGCCGGCACGGTGGAGAGGGGGGAGGCTTGAGGAGGGGCTGAGGACGGTTTGTTCACAAATGATGCTCCAGCGGGCCATTCTGCATATCGGGCGGGGCGAGAGGGACGCTGGTCGGGAGCACCTGGAGCGGGCACTGCGCTGGAGACCGGGCTGGCCCGTTGCTGTGGGCCTTCTTGAAGACCTCGACAGGCAGCCCGGCTCGCTTGTGCGATAAGCGGAGCAGCGGCTGTGATCTTTCCGCGTTCTCCCCGTTGACTCTGAGAGAAAAAATGTTATATTAAAAGGCTCGGACGGAACGGGCTTTCCATGTAATCCCACCCTCACGACAAAACGCACCTGCTCCAGGACGGAGCCGGGAGAGTGGGGATTTGTCTGCCGTCAGCGTTGGAGCGAGCAGTGCTGGCGTAGCTCAGCTGGTAGAGCAGCTGACTTGTAATCAGCAGGTCGGCGGTTCAAGTCCGCCCGCCAGCTCTCGGGGAACAGGCCAGGACGCGTTGCGACGGGATCGAAGTGAGCACCACGGGCAGGTAGCGAAGCGGTCAAACGCATCAGACTGTAAATCTGACGGCACATGCCTTCGGAGGTTCGAATCCTTCCCTGCCCACCGAGCGATTGACGATTGGCGATGGTCGATCGACAGTCGGATGTTGTTACCTCACGGATGCAGAGTGTTTGCAGCATCTGTTGTCGGACGATGGAAAATTGTTGCGCGGGCGTAACTCAGCTGGTAGAGTCACAGCCTTCCAAGCTGTTGGTCGCGGGTTCGAGTCCCGTCGCCCGCTCTGGAGGTACA
>CAYXMK010000344.1:0-2220 GCA_964465905.1 uncultured Ignavibacteriaceae bacterium
CCCCCAGGCCTGGGTCGGGAGTCGTTATCAAGTGATCGAATCGTCGTTCGGCGCAAGCCTGTACCTCCCCGTCGACCATTACCAGAAAACCGAACGGTCGGTCAAATATGCTCTGCTCTTCATCGCATTGACGTTCGCCTCGTTCTTTCTTTCGGAGATCATCGCCAGGGCCGTCTTCCACCCGATCCATTACACGCTCGTCGGGTTCGCCCTCGTTCTTTTCTATGTGTTACTCCTTTCCTTGTCGGAACATCTCGGATTCGACGTTGCCTATGTGATCGGAAGCATCGCCATCATTTCCCTGGTGACACCCTACGCGTTCTGGATCTCAGGCAAGCGGCAGATCAGTCTGGTGATCGCCCTTGTTCTCGTTGTGCTCTACAGTTTTCTGTTTGTCATACTTCAGCTTCAGGACTATGCGCTTCTTCTCGGAAGCGTCGGTCTGTTCGTGGTTCTCTTCATCGTTATGTATCTCACGAGAAACGTAGACTGGTTTTCCGTCAATCGGTCGGTGTCACGATGACGTCGGACCCGCCGCGGCCGGCACTTCCCTCGTGAGAAGGACGGCATCACTCGGCAGGCGCAACTCGGCCTCACTGCTTCGGCGTGATCCCGAACCTGTCGGCGTTCCGATACGAAGGAGATCTGATCAATGAACGCAGTCTCAATCCTGGCGGCTCTGGCGATCATCTGCGCTCTCGGCTCTGTGTTCTACGCTGTGCGTATTGCGAACTACTTGCGGGATCGCGGCGTGAAGGCGCATCCGGCCATGGTACGCTGGATGGTCTTCAAGTACATGGCAGACTACAGGCGCATCACTTTGGCTGAGACCGGCGAGGTCGGTCCGCTGTACCATCAGTGTGCCACCGTCTCTGCGCTTGCGGCAATCCTGGCTGTGGCCGCTCTGCTTGTCAAGGCATTGTCGAATTGAAACATCTCTCGACATGTGCAAACGGACCTGCGCCGCACATCACACTTGATGAAAGATTCAGGCCCCCGAAGGATTCGCCGTCATGCCTCTCGCGAAATGTTCCGCCCGATCCCGGTGATCCTTCAGAATCCCGACCTCGGCGGAACTCTCCTCCCGTCACTCAGCAGGGTGCGGTTTCGCCTCACCCATCACTCTCGGCCATCCACAACCGGAGTCCCCATGCACCGAACGCTCGTAGTTCTCCTCTTCCTCTTCTCCGTTGTTGCTTACGTCCCCGCGCAGTGGCAATCGATCGGCAGGGTCGATTCCGTCGCCGTCGTTGACTCCACGCAGTTGATCCTCTTCAGCGGCCGGGAGGCCGTCGCACTCTCCTTCTTGGCCGCCGACGTGGTCCACGTACGCTATCATCAGATCGGAGCAGGTCCCGACAGGTCCCACGCCGTCATCCGCCAGATCCGGGAACGTCCGCACGTCGCGCGGGAACAGGACCGCTCGCACCTGCGCCTGCAAACCCCCGCTGTTCGGGTGCACGTACAGCTCGATCCGCTGCGTCTTGCGTTTCTCGATCCTTCGGGACGCACACTGAATGCCGATGACCCGCGACGGGGAGCGGCTCGCGACGGCGAGGCGGTGGGCATCTGGAAGATCATGCCGCTGGATGAAAACTATTTCGGCTTCGGCGAGAAAGCGGGACGGCTCGACAAGCGGGATGCGCACATGACGATGTGGAACTCGGATATCCCCGGCTATGCCGCAGATACCGATCCGCTCTACCAGAGCATCCCGTTCTTCCTCGGCGTTCGGGAGGGGAGAGCATACGGCATCTATTTCGACAACTCCTACCGCTCGTCGTTCGATATGGGGAAAGAAGACCGCAGTCGGTACTCGTTCGGCGCCGAGGGAGGAGAGCTGAGCTACTATTTCTTCGCGGGACCGGAGCCAACGGCGATCGTCCAACGCTTTACGGAGCTGGTGGGACGAATGCCTCTGCCGCCGCTCTGGTCGCTCGGCTACCAGCAATGCCGCTGGAGTTATGCGCCGGATGCCCGTGTGCGCGAGATTGCCCGCACCTTCCGCGAGAAAAAAATCCCCGCCGATGTGATCTATCTCGACATCGACTACATGGAAGGATACCGGATCTTCACCTGGAGCCGGCAGAAGTTTCCCGACCCGCGGGCGCTCGTGAACGACCTCGCCGCGGATGGATTCAAGGTGGCCGTGATCGTTGATCCGGGGATCAAACAGGATTCGACGTATCACGCCTACCGAACTGGACTGGCAGGCGATCA
>CAYXMK010000345.1:0-2217 GCA_964465905.1 uncultured Ignavibacteriaceae bacterium
GAATACCTCAAAGAAGTTCACCGCACCTTTCATCCGCGCGGCTGAGTCACCGCCGCGTCTCCTCCAGCACTGACCGGCAGCGATCGCAGAAATCGCCGGACTTCAGATCGATCTCTTCTGCAACAGATGATGAGTGCATCACACATTCCTGGTCGCGGCAGTGCACAAGTCCGAACGTGTGCCCCAGCTCGTGTACGGCTTCCTTGATCAGACGCTGCTCCAGAAGGGCAGGATCCGGCGGAAGGCCGTACAGCCGCTCGTCGAGGCGGTACGTTGAAACGACGGCCACAGGACCGTCGAGCTGGGCCTCACCGAAAACGTACGTCAGCACCGGCACGAACAGATCGGATGTCGAGACACCGAGGATCTTCCCCTCGGGAGAAGGGTACCGCTGCAGAATGGAAGTGATGAGGCGTGTGGAGAAGAACTGATTGCGGGACTCGTCAAAGGCGGGGGTGGGATCCAGCGACTGGCGATCCTCCGTCCGGACGCTTGCCTGGAAGGCCTGCTCCAGCGGACCGTGCAGCGATGCGAGTAATCCCGCCGGGACCGAGCCGATCGGAAGGAGGAGAATCGACGGCATGAGTCACGGCTTCTTGAGGCCGAACTTGGCAATCTTGTTGTAGAGCGTAACGCGATCGATCCCCAGGATCTCCGCTGCCCGTGTGATGTTCCAGCCCGTCCGGTGCAGAATGTGCTCGATGTGGGCGCATTCGACAGCCGAGAGGGAATCGTCCCCCGGCTGAAGGCGGCTGTCGGAGAGCTGGAAGGGCAGATCATCCTTCTGGATGGCCGGAGGCTTCGCCAGCACCATCGCGCGCTCGATCACGTTCTCCAGTTCCCGCACATTGCCGGGCCAGTCGTACCGAACCAGCAGATCGAGCGCTGCCGGAGCGATCTCCAGCACGGGCTTGCTCATGGCGGCGGCGTATTTGCGGACAAAGTGCTCAGCGAGGAGAGGGATATCGGTCCTGCGCTCCCGGAGGGGAGGGAGGAAGAGCGTGAAGACGTTCAGCCGATAGTACAGGTCCTCGCGGAACGATCCGTCCTTCACCGCTGCCTCGAGATCCCGGTTGGTGGCGCAGATGACGCGAAAATCGCTCTTGAGCAGCTCACTCCCGCCGACCCGCGTGAACTGTCGCGACTCAATGACCCGCAAGAGCTGCACCTGCATTTTCGGACTGATCGTACCGATTTCATCCAGAAAGATGGTCCCGCCGTCGGCCATCTCGAACTTACCCTTCCGGCGGTACTGTGCCCCGGTGAACGAACCCTTCTCGTGCCCGAAGAGCTCGCTCTCGAGCAGACTCTCGGGTACTGCGCCGCAGTTGACCGGGATGATCGGAAAGTATCTGCGCGCGCTGTTCGCATGAATCGTGCGGGCAATGAGTTCCTTCCCCGTTCCGCTCTCACCCCGGATCATGACCGTGGTGTCGGTCTGGGCGACGGTCTGAGCAAGTTCCATCACCTTACGCATGCCGGGACTCTCACCGATGAGGTCCTCTGCTTTCAGGAGCGTGCTCACGTGGTGGCGCAACCGGATGTTCTCCGTCGATAACTGACGGTGGCGGAGGGCATTCTGCACCAGATGAGACAGATGGTCGGGATCCACCGGTTTCGTGATGTAGTCGAAGGCCCCCTCCTTGAGCGCCTGCACGGCGCTGTCGACGGATGCATACGCCGTGACCATGATGATCGTGGCATCCTTGTCGATTTCCTTGATCCGCTTCTGCAGTTCAAGTCCGGTCATGCCCGGCATGCGGATGTCGAGAAGGATGATGTCCCAGGGCCCCTGGTCCATCAGTCTGAGGGCGTGGGCGGCATCCTCCGCGGCCTCCACCCGGAAGCCGTCCTGACGAAACCACTTCGTGAGGGAATCCCGCACCACGAACTCGTCGTCCACAATGAGAATGCTGTTCTGAGGAGAAGGTGAACGATCCATAAGGCTGTCCGATCGGATGTTACGATGTCGGGCCCGGGCTGCTTTCCTGTGCCTGGGCGATGAAAGGGAGCGAGATCGTGAAGGACGTGCCCTGCCCGATCTCTGAGCTCACCGTGATGGTGCCGTTGTGTCGCTCGATGATGCCGTACACGACCGAGAGGCCCAGCCCGGTTCCCTTTCCTTCTTCCTTCGTCGTGTAGAACGGCTCGAAAATGTGGGGTAGGTGCTCGGGCCGGATGCCGACGCCGGTATCGGCCACGACGATCGTGACGATT
>CAYXMK010000346.1:0-2211 GCA_964465905.1 uncultured Ignavibacteriaceae bacterium
GGATCCTCGGGACCTAACGCGCTGGCTTGCGGCCTTCCCCTCAGCTCATGCTGAGGGGCAAAACCTGCGTATGGGAGAACTTCATGCGAAGCATGCCATATTCCTCCACACTCTTCATCCTCCCTCTGCTGCTCCTCTTTGTCCTCTTCTTCGCCCTCGGATTCTCCTCCGGGATGATTCTCGAAGGCAAATCCAGCTTCCTGCTTGAGGTCCGGGCCGATCAGGCCCTCAGTCTCGTTCCTGTCATCAAAGCCATGCCCAAGCCGCCAGCAGAAACGATCCCTCCGGTCGCACAGGTCGGCAAGGTAGACACGTATGATATCCGCGGCCGGGAACAGGGGACGCGGGGGGCTTCGAGCCTGACCTACGCCCACCGTCTCAACTGGAGCACGGCGGCCACCCTGCAGATGCTGGCATGCCTTGGCCTGATCGTTGTTTGCCTCCTTGTTCTTGCGGACGCGTTTCGCGCCTACCGTACCCGCCATCCGTATCTCCTTGCCGCCCTCGCCGCAGCAGCCATCGGGGTGTCAGTGTTCATCGTCGTCGGTCCGGCCGATATTCAGGGGGTCGTGCACGACGTCCTGGAGCTGACGCTGGAGAAAGACCTGCAGGGCATCGTCACGCTCTGGGACCTTGCAGACGCATCAGCATTCGTTGCGGCCGTTCTGCTGGCCATGACCGTCAGCGTACTGATTCTCGTCCCTTCCGAACGGACGCCCGACGGACAGGACCAGCTCCGCCAACGCATGAAACAGCTGAGTCTTCTGCTCTACGCCGGCACGGTGCTGCTCGTGCTGAACGTGCTCCAGTTCTGTCTGCTGTTGGGGTGGGTGCAGGCCCATCTGCTCGCGATCGACGACGTTGCTCCTGCCCAGCTTCAGGACGCTTTCGAATCTCTCGTCACCACCCGGTCGATCTTCCTGACGCTTGTCCTGTTCGGCGCATACCTGCCGGGGGTCCTGGCCCTGAGGGAGAACGCTCGGAGTATGGCAAGGGCTGAGCTGAAGGAAGGAGCAGGTGAATCCGACGTAGAGAGCTGGTTGAAGAAGAAGGGATTCACATCCTCGCCGGTGGAATTCCTTCCGCGCGTTCTCGCTCTGCTGGCGCCGTTCCTGACGGGGACCGTGTATGATCTCCTGAAGGAGTTTACGAAGTAGATCATCCGCTTCCTCCTCGCCGGTGTTGTTGGCCGATCGTTGATGAGGGTCCCCCTTCGTCCGCCTGTCGCCCCCTCCGGGACAAGGAAAGTCCGCCTTTTCCCTTGACTCGCTTTTGACGGGTGCGTATTTTCATATTTGAGAATCCAAACTCGATCATCTGATCATGAGGAGCGCCATGGAAGCGTATGTTCTGCCGGAGACGTTGGATGCGCGCACGGAGGTCTGGATGGAGCGCATAGCTCCGTTCAATCAGCACCGACTGGAATTGAACACGGAGAAATCCGCTCTCCTCGTTGTCGACATGCAGCGGTTCTTTCTGGATCCGGCCTCCCCGACATTCACGTGCGGGGGACTTGCGATCCTGCCGACGATACAGCGGCTCATCTCCGCCTTCCGGAGAGCGCGCAGACCCGTGATCTTCACCCGGCATGTTCACCATGCCGGACTGATCGACGCCGGCATCATGGAATGGTGGTGGAAAGGAATGTGCATCGAGGGAAGTCCGGAGAGCGAAATCCACCCCGACATCGCTCCCCTCCCCGGCGAGAAGGTGATCCTGAAGCACCGCTACTCGGCGTTCTACAACACCGATCTTGAGACGATCCTGCGCGTCCAGAAGATAGAAGACGTGGTGATCGCGGGTGTCATGACCAACATGTGTTGTGAGTCGACCGCCCGCGACGCGTACTACCGCGACTACCGCGTCTTCATCCCGGCTGACGCCACCGGAAGTATCAATGAAGAGATGCACCTGGCGAGTCTCCTGAACCTTGCCTTCGGCTTCGCCTGCGTCACCAGGGCCGACGCGTTGCTCCAGAGAGCGGCCGCGTCAGGGTACTCCAGCGACTCGGGACGATCCTCGCGGGCGGCGGTCTGATCGTTCCGTCTGCCCCTTCGGAATGTTGCCTTCCCCCTCGGACGCACAGCGCCGCGAAGCCGCACCAGCCGTCTTCTCATTTCCGACACTCGGCTCACCTCCTTCACTTTCATTTCGCCCGAAGTTTTGGCACATTCCCTGGCGCATCGCTCACACTCGCGGACACACGAAGCG
>CAYXMK010000347.1:0-2208 GCA_964465905.1 uncultured Ignavibacteriaceae bacterium
GTCGTTCAGAGTCCATCGATTTCCGCGGCGAGCGAGAAATCGAGCGCCGTCAGTCCCCCGGCGCTGTGCGTTGACAGCGTCAGCGTGACTTTGTTCCAGCGGATGTCAATGTCGGGATGGTGATCAGCTCGCTCGGCAAGGATCGCGGCCGACTGCACGAAGCCCATGGCGCGGACAAAGTCCTTGTGCTCGAACGTCTTCGTGATCGCGTCACCGGCACGTGCCCAGCCGCGCAGTTTCTTGATCTGTTCGTCAATCTCGGTCTCGGACAATCGGTTTCTGTTCATCAGTCTCTCCGTCTGCCGCTCAGGGTTTTCTTAGGGGATTCATGCACGGGGAACAGAACACCCGGACGCGTCCGGTTGTTCCCGTCGTTCGCTGCTTCCAGGGGGAGCACTACAGAGCCCGGAAGTCCCGCTGCGAAAGTTTTTCGAATTCCGATCTGAGGATGATATGGCGGGAATCGATCGCCCGATCAATGGCCAGAATGCCGTCGAGGTGGTCGATTTCGTGCTGGAGAAGTTCCGACAGCCCCCCCGTCGCTGTCAGCGTTCTCTTCCTTCCGTCCCCGTCGAGGAATTCGACCTCGATGCCGACGTGCCTCTGCACCTTCACCAGCAGATCCGGGAACGAGAAGCAATCGTCCCACAGCACAAATCTCTTCCGGCTCCGGCGGACAATGCGGGGATTGATGAGCGGACCGGAGTACTCATAGTCGACGAAGATCACGCGCTCGGTGGAGCCGATCTGGGGAGCAGCAATTCCCCGTCCGAACCCCTTCCGCGCGCGGAAATCGTGCAGTGTGTCTGCCAGATCCCGCACAAGTTGCAGAGTTACTGCGGTGTTCGAGCTCGCGACAGCGCGGCACTTCTGCCTCAGGACAGGATTGCCCAGAAGCGCAATTTCGCGGACAGGCATCTTTCCTTCCTCCACCTATGGAACCATCCGATGGGCTGCCGAGCGATCACCATTCCGCCGGTTTCAACAAGCATGCTCCGTCAGCCAGCGTGACAGGGTTTTCGAACACACACTTGGCCAGGTTCTTTTCCCTGATCTTTGTGAAAAAGTCGCATTCGTTCTTCAGTTCCTCCGCTCTCCTGCCGATAGGAATGAGAACACCGATCCGTTTAGATCCGAATGTCGCCTTGGCGGCCCTGATGGAGGGGAGAAGATCGCTGTCTCCGGACAGGAGCAACGCCGTATCATAACGATCTTCAATAGCGAGCTTGAAGAGATGCAGCGCAATATTGACGTCGGTTTGCTTCTCTTCGTGTGACACGTACGGCTTCTTGCAGTTCGGGCAGAACTTGTCACGCCGTCGAAATTCGCCGTACACAACCTTGATTCCGGTGTGCTCAAGTGCCCTGATGAAGATCTTGTGCCTATTGACCTTGTCGGGGTTCCATGTGGTAAGAGCGGTGAAGTAATAGATTTCTCTCAGCTCCTACGAAGGAACGAATATCTCAAGCAACTTTCGGATGTTGAGCCATTTGTATTTGTGATACGCAGGGTTCTCTGCCAGCGAATGGTAGAGATTGAATCCATCCACAAAAGCAACAACTCTCTTCATGAGCCGACCCGATGTTCAGAGGAAACAAAAAAAAGCCCCGACTCCGCTATGCGGAAATCGGGGGCCAATGGGACCTGTGACAGTCCCAAAGGGATGATATTCAAATATACAACCTATCGTGCAAATGTCAAGCGCGTCTTCCATGTTCTTTTGGACCCTTCTCCCTCCAGCCACCCGCAACCACAGACTATCCCGCAGTTGAAGGCTGCTCGCGCAGAACACGGGCATACCCACTACACACCTCACCACCCCACCGTCTTCGCCGCCCCCAGCTTCTGGCCGAGAAACCGTTCACCAATTTCGGTGAATTTGTACGGAACGTCGCTGACAAAGAACTGCAGGTGCGGCTTCAGGCGGCTCGGGTTGCGCAATTCCGCCTCCTCCAGCATCCGCGCCACCGCAGCGGCGGTCGCCTCGCCGGAATCGATCAGCGTTACGTTGTCATGGACCACGCGCTGAATCACCGGACTCAGGAGAGGGTAGTGCGTGCATCCGAGCACCAGCACATCGATCTTCTCGACGGTGAGGGGAAAGAGATACTCCCGCGCGATCAGTTCCGTCGCCCGGTGTTCCAGCCACCCCTCCTCCGCCAGTGGAACGAACAGCGGACATGCCTGGCCGAATACCTGCACCGACGG
>CAYXMK010000348.1:0-2159 GCA_964465905.1 uncultured Ignavibacteriaceae bacterium
GCCAGTTTCTCGGCGGGTTGATGCGCAAGCAGAATGCGGACGGGCACGGACGGAGAGGTTTGCAGCAAATCCGACAGGGCCTCAGAGTTCACGCGCTGGCGATAGGTTTCCGTCACGGCGCTCAGCGCGACCGTAACGCCATTGACATCGAGTACCACGGTGGTATCTTCGAGCACGGTGAAACCGTTGCGAGAGAGAGCCTCACGCACCATTGTCCTGTCGGAGAAGATATCGTGATCCCCAATGGCCGCAAACTTGCCGCCAGGAGCTTCCAATTGTCCCAGGATGGCTGCCGTGGAAGCAATGTACGCTCTCCCGGACGTTACAAGGTCACCCCTGAAGAGCACAAGATGCGGGTTGAGCGCAGCTGTCTTCTGCGCGAATCTCGTGAGGATGGATGCTGTGGTCCGACCGTCACCCTGGACATCGGAGATGAACGCCACGCGCAGGCCATCAAGGGCTTGTGCCTCGTCAGAGAGCGCGATCGTTTCCCGCGTTACGCGAATCGTCCAGGTGTCGTTGATAATGACCACGATCGAGTAGACGGTGAGGAACGCTGCCGCGAGCAGCGAAAACCGTGCCTGTGCGGCGTTCCACGTCAGTCTGTGCCTTCTGAAGAAGGGGTGCAGGATGACCTTCGCCGTGTCCATCAGGAGAAACAGAATGAAGAGCTGTACCACAATGACGAGCGCAAACCAGAACGGATAGACGAGCAGGAGATCGATCAGGACGGACTCACCGGCGAAGAGGGGGACGATGGCTCTCCCTGCGATGAGATACGAAAAGAGGAACGAAACCGGAAACAGATTCGGGTAGACAAGGAGGAGGGCAACCACAACACGGACTCGCTGACGAGGGCCGTTCGTGCACGCGTCCAGTGCCCGGACGAGCCGCCAACCCACGTAGCCGAAGAGGAGAAGCAGGATCGCTCCGACCACCAGAGTGACGGCCAGAATCCATGGCATGGAATTCACTTCTCCCGCTTGAACATGTATGCGGCCTCGACAAGCCGGCTTTCGGGTTCTCCCGTGTTAACGGCGAATCGCGCTCCGCTCCACATCGATGCACCACCGAATTCACCCTGCTTGTTCACGGCATAGAACTCCACGTTGAACCTGGGCCTCCCTTTCTCGTCCAGGAGCCGTTTGGCCTTGGTCTGCGCGTGGATTCTTTCACAAGCCAGAAGGCATGCCTGCTGGGGGTTCTTTCCCTGGCGCATGTGCTCCACGATGAGAAAGCTGCTGAGGGAAAGCAGATTTGCTTCTCCGCGTCCGGTCGATCCGGCCGCCCCGATATCGTTGTCGACGTAGAGGCCTGCCCCGAGGATCGGCGAATCCCCGACCCGGCCGGGGATCTTGAAGGCCAGGCCGCTGGTGGTTGTGCATCCGGAGATATTTCCGCGCAAGTCCACTGCGTTGCAGTTGATCGTCCCGTGGTTTCGCAGGAACGACGTCAGCCCTTCGCCAATGTCCCTCTCATCAATACTGTGCGGCGGAAGCCAATCGTCCTTGGTGCTGAGGTTCTCCTTCCACTTCAACCATGCTTCCCTCGCCTCGTCGGTCAGGAGATTTTCTTCGCGAAATCCGTGTGCGCGCGCAAACCGGAGGGCCCCTTCCCCTACCAGCAGAACATGGTCTGTACGCTCCATGACCAGACGTGCCACGCGGGAAGGATTCCTGATGTTCCGAAGCGATGCGACTGCTCCCCCGCGGCCCGTGGGCCCATGCATCACGGAAGCGTCCAGTTCAACGACGCCATCCTCGTTGGGAAGACCCCCGTAGCCCACAGACATATCTGTGGGATCGTCCTCAACGAGGTTGACCCCCGCGATGACAGCATCGAGAGCGTCCGCACCCTCCTGGATCATCTTCATGGCAAGGGCAGTTGCTTTGAGTCCGTTCGCGCTGGCGACGGCCACTGCCCGGGCCGCCGCGGTGCTCCGTGCTGCCTCCGCGGCTGAGGCGACCTTTTGAAGAACGGTCCCCATCCCGGCGGCTGCAGTCGTTCGCAGGAAGTCTCTTCTGTCGATCCTCGTGTTCATGACGCAGGTCCTCATTTCATTCGGTTTCTGGCTCCCCGCCGTGGGGGAGCATAGCGGCGCAAAAGCGAGCGCTTCAGACTCGATACCGATGGAAAGAAATCTGTGGCGCACCCCAGCA
>CAYXMK010000349.1:0-2152 GCA_964465905.1 uncultured Ignavibacteriaceae bacterium
CGTCAGAGCGACGGTGACCGTGACGATGGGACAGTTGAAGATCGGTCTGCTCTGCGGGGAGGGGCGCGAGCTGGCGGGAGATGTTGCTGTCGCGGACCTCGGCATTCCCCATGCCGTGTACGACGCTGCGTCCTTCACCACGTTTTTGGTGAGCGCAGAGGACGTCGCCGATGCGCTGCCGCGCCGTTCGATGCGCGCTCACAAGTACTCGGTGGGCAAGGTCCTTGTGGTGGCGGGATCGAAGGGGTTCACCGGCGCCGCAGTGATGACGGCTCTCAGCGCTCTTCGTGCAGGGGCCGGTGCTGTGATGCTCGCCGTACCTGAGTCTGTCTACGGCGTAGTCGCAAGGAAAGTCTCGGAGCCGATTGTCGTCCCTCTCCCTTCGACGGCGACAGGTTCCATTGCAGCTGACGCCATTCCGACGCTTCTGGAGAGACTCGCCTGGTGCGATGTTGCGGCCATTGGACCCGGCCTCTCCCGGCACCCGGAAACGCAAGACGTTGTACGAGCATTGCTCCTCCAAAGCACCAAGAGCATCGTCCTCGACGCGGACGGTCTGAACCTTCTGGCGGAAATGGGCACCTCTGTCGTCAAGCGATCGAAGGCGCACTGTATCCTCACCCCGCATGCCGGAGAATTCGCCCGGCTCACGGGTGAAGCCGCCTCCGAGGTGGAGGCGGGGCGTGTGGTGAAGTCACGATCGCTCGCGCGGCGGCTGGGCTGTGTCGTAGTTCTGAAGGGTGCTCCGACGGTCACAGCGGTTCCAGGGGGGGAAGTGTTCGTCAATTCGACCGGTAACCCCGGCATGGCAACGGTGGGCGCGGGTGATGTGCTGACGGGCGTCGTGGCAGGATTGTGGGCGCAGGGGATGCAGGAAGAGGCGGCAGCGTACGGCGGCGTGTTCCTCCACGGGCTTGCGGGGGACTTGGCCCGCCGGCGGCTAGGGGAACGAAGCATGGTGGCCGGTGACATCATCGCAATGCTTCCGTCTGCATTCCAGCGTCTCGAACGGGCACGTTGATGAGCAGGAGCTTCTTCCTCTATCAAGTGCCTCTCCTGCTGTGGGTTGTGATCATCGCTGCCGTTTCGTCCATCCCCAAACTCTCGATCATTTCCTCCCCCCTCGGCGTCGACAAGCTGGTCCATGCCGCAATCTTTGGTGTCCTGTGCTGGCTGGCCTGGCGGGCGTTTCGGTTCCAGACCAGGTCTCTGATCCTGCGTGAGTGGGCGCTGCTGGCGGCTTTTCTGTTCACCGTGCTGTACGGGATTGTGGACGAACTGCACCAGTACTACGTGCCCGGGCGAACCTCGGATCTCCTTGATGTAGCTGCAGACGGGGGAGGGGCATTGCTCTATGTGGTCTGGCACAGGATTCGCTTCAGGGACAGAGGGGGCTGGCCGGCGTCCAACGGACCCCCTTCCGTTGACAAGGGTTGATTTTCTCGCTATATTCTCTCAAGAACATCTACCGAAAGGGGTAGGATTCGATGGTTCGCAAGAATCCCAAGATCGATCTCAAGCTCAAGTATCAGAAGACGTATGAGGTCGCTCTGATCATCGCTCTTGCGCTGGTCATCATGGCCTTTCAGTTCTTCCCCAGCATCCAGAAGCCGCCTCCGGTCCTCCAGATTGAGCAGGAGAAGTTCGATGTTGAGGACATCGATGTGACGCGCCAGGAGCAGCGTCCCCCGCCGCCTCCTCGTCCGCCGATTCCGATTGAAGCTCCGAGCGATGAAATGATTGAGGATGTCGAGATTAACCTGAGTTCCGAGTTGGATGTGACGGCCGAGGTGGCGCCTCCGCCTCCCATGATGTCAGAGGATGAAGAGGCATCCTACTTCGTGGCGGTTGAAGAACTTCCCGAACCGGTCGGCGGCATAGCCGCGATCCAGTCGAGCGTTGTCTACCCCGAAATCGCCAAGCGGGCCGGCGTGGAGGGAACGGTGTACGTCGAGGCCTTCGTGAACGAGTTGGGAGAAGTGTGGAAGGTGAACGTTGTCAAAGGAATCGGTGCAGGTTGCGATGAGGCGGCGATGGAAGCGGTGAAGAAAGTGAAATTCAAGCCGGGGAAGCAGAGAGGAAAGCCGGTGAGAGTGCGGATGTCCATCCCGATCCGATTCCGATTGCAGCGGTAGAACCAACGCAGTCATCA
>CAYXMK010000350.1:0-2151 GCA_964465905.1 uncultured Ignavibacteriaceae bacterium
TCCCGCAGCACCCGTTCCATCACGGGGAGAATCAACGCCGTCCCTTTCATAGCCCGATTCGTGGGGCTATGAACGATGCGAAGACGTTCATTCTCCCGGGACCGGACGGTACAGGCCGAAGCATCGAAAGGGATGTAGATGTAGTGGATGTTCCGGTGGAGCAGCAGGTGATCGCTCTCGTTGGTGAGATTCAAGTCGCTGAGAGCGTCCATGACCGGATGGAGGCCTCTCAATCGAAGATCGCTGCCCATGTAGTGGCAGACGATCTTCTTGCCCCTGGCCTTCCACTCCTTTGCCAGCCGCGCGTCGCGGAAGAAATCGAGTCCGCCATCATAGTGGATCACGTCGTACGACTCCAGATCGTACCGTTTCACCGCATCGAGGATTTTCCGTGAACGGCGCAGGTCGTCGTACCGGAAGAACAGCCATTCCGCGGCATTGCGGGGCTTCAGGATAGGCGCACGCGACGGCGTCACGTGCAGGTCTGCATCGTCGGCGGTGGGTGTGCGCTTGTATCTTCTCCAGGATTCCGCAAGACGGCCGTGGGGGAGCGGAAGGTCGAGACAGATGTCTTCGGGAAACGAGTAGCGGCCGCGGTGGAGAGTGATAAGCCGGGCATCGTGGCCGAACCGGCGCTGCATCTCCATCATGAGGTACGGAACACCGGCGACATTCAGCGGTGCAACGTGGAGAATGCGCATGTCAGATGAACCGCTTGTAGAAGGTACTGCGAAGAATACCGCGAGAATCGAATTTCTCCTTGAAACGGATCAGACTGAGGGCGGGGGTCATCTGATTCTCGGCGTGCGTGTCCTGCGAGACTCCGATGTCAACCCACCGGCAGCCCCGTTCCGCGGACCAGCGAACGACCTCGTACATGAGCGCATGAATGGGGTTGAGCATCTCGTATTCGTACAGCAGCATGTTGTAGAAGCAAAGGGAAACTCGAGGATTGCATAAAAACACCAGGGAGCCTGCAATGGGCTTCGTTCCCTTCTTCGCCAAAAAGAGGAAGATCTGTTCGGGAAGGAGCTTGTGCAGTCGGATGATTTCTTCGAGCGTGTGAGTGGGCTTCACGCCGTGGCGCTGTTTGTTCTTCAGGAGGATGGGATAGAACGCCTCAAAATCTGTGCTCTGCTCAATCGTCAGGGTGCGTTCCCGGAGATGCTTGTGAATGTAGCGCCGCGCCGTACTGCTGAAGGAGGAAAGGAAGTCCTCATTGCGGATCTCGATGGCGTGAGAAATGTAGTGTTTGTCGTACGAGAAGCCGCGGTAGGCAAGGGCGTAGTCGATGTTCTGGGAGTACCGATGCTGATAAATGAACGGGGGAGGCGTGAGGAGCGCGCGCTCGAACTTCTGCTCACGGCAATACTCTGCGAAGACGTCGACAAGCTCTAACGCCTCGGCAAATGAAAGATCCGCGGTGACGAACGAGCCGTAGGAAGCACCGATCGGGGATTCAAGGGTCGAGCCCATGAGCGCCGCCGGCAACACCGCAGCGATCTCTCCGCCGTCCAGAAACATCAGGTGATGCCACGGGAATCTTCCCGGCTGGTGATACTCCAGAAACCGCTGCAGATGAAAGATCGTCCCGTTGTTCGACCCAAGCACGAAGGAATCCCAGCGGGACTTCCACGACTCAGAGTACGGCTGGATGGTGAGGGCCATGACGATCAGAGGGAAAAAGTGATGGTAGCCATCTGTGCACTGCCGAATCCTTCTCCAAACGGGAGATAGGCATAGTCGAATTCGACGGGTGCCGCATGCACTCCAAGACCGGCGGAGAATCCCCGGAGTGCGATCCCTGTTTGATAGCCGAAGCGGGCGCCCACTCGGTTCGCAACGGCAACTTCCACACCCCCCTGAAGACGCTGCTCCTTCCGCCTGACATCGTGCACGACGGCGGGGAGGAGAGTGAAATCGAACTCGTCCAGGGCAAGCCGCCACCGCATTCCCGCGTGCACGGTGGTCGGAAGGTCCCCTGACGCCGCCCGCAACTTCCCCGCGGAACCGAGATTGTTCACCGACACCCCGACCGCGAGGTTCTCGCCAAAACCTTCATACAGAACGCCGAAGCACCCTGCATACCCCGCCGCTTCATCTACGTAGATCTTCTGATAGAGCAGGGAGAAGCCGACACCTGCCGACACC
>CAYXMK010000351.1:0-2149 GCA_964465905.1 uncultured Ignavibacteriaceae bacterium
CACGTCCCGCCTGTTTGACCGCATCGAACAACTCAAGCCCCCGGCCCCGGAGCTGATTGATATAGTCCACGAGGACGATGCCGTTGTTGACGATGATGCCGACCAGCATCACAATCCCCACGAGAGCCATCACGCTCAGAGACGAGCCGGTCAGGATCAGCCCCATCGCAACTCCGATGATCGAGAGGGGAATGGTTGACAGAATGATGAGCGGGTCCACAAACGATTCAAACTGCGACGCCATGACCATATACGTGAGGAGCACGGCCGCCAGCATGGCGAGTCCAAGGTACATGAAGGATTCCTGCTGCTCCTCGGCGACCCCGCCGATCTCCAGACGTACATCAGGCGGTACGAGCACCGATTCGACGACCTCCTGCACATCTCCTGTGACACTGCTCAGATCCCTGCCGGACACGTCGATGCTGACACGGACGATCCGTTCCTGGTCTTCCCTCAGGATCTGCTGGGGGGCGCGGCTGTAGTCGATCGTCGCGACGGATCGCAGAGGAATGTGTGCTCCGCGGGGAGTCATGATGAGGAGGTTGTCGAGATCCTCTTTGCTCCGCCGGGCCGACTCCTGAAGCTGGACCCGCACGTCGTACTCGTCCCCTTTTTCCCGAAACTTCGTCGCAACCGTCCCGAGAACGCTGGAGCTCACGCTCTGGCCAATCTGGGATGTGTTCAATCCGAGGTCCGTAATGCGCTGCCGGTCCAGAGTGATTCTCAGCTCCGGCGTCGATTCCCGGATGCTGGATTCCGCATGCACAACCCCCTCGATGTTCCGTACTCTGCCGATGATCGTGTCGGCCACGATGCCGCTCTGGACGAGATCCTGTCCGAAGACCTCGACCACGATGTCACCGCCGGCACCAAAGATTGCTGCAGCCCCCCGGTCTTCGAACTTGACGTCGCAGTCGGGAAGATTCTTGAAGAAGGGACGCAGATCATCCTGGATTTCGAACATCGACCGCTTCCGTTCACGCAGGGGCGTCAGCCGCAGGGTGATGTCCCCCTCATTCGAGCCGCGCGACGAGAACACGGCCATGATCCCCTCACCCTGGCCGAAATTCGCATAGACACCATCCACCTCCGGGACCCGTTCACGGATGATCCGGTCGATGTTCCGTGCCGTTTCCTCCATCGACTGAAGGCTCGTGCCGGGCGGTCGGTTGACGGCCATGGATACATATCCCATATCCGATTCCGGAAGGAACTCTCCCCCCATCGTCACCAGACCGACGACAGAGAGGCCGAAGAGGCCCAGAGCGGCAAGAACCACCGTCGTTCTGCGGCTCAAGCTCCAGTCGAGCGCCCGCACGTATGCCTCCTGCAAGGAGACGAGCCATCCGGCCACCTTGTCATTGATCCGGGCAATGACCCCGTTCTTCCGAGCGGCCTCGCTCAGAGCCAGGAAGCGGGCAGCAAGCAACGGAATCAGCGTCAACGCCACGAGCAGCGATACCGTCAGGGAGAAACACACTGTCACCACCATGTCATTGAACAGCTCTCCCGCAAGGCCGGGGACGAAGAGTACCGGCACAAAGACGACGAGCGTCGTGAGTGTCGACGCCGTGATCGCCATGGCGACTTCCTGTGCTCCGTGATCGGCGGCCTCCACGGTCCCGCGTCCTTCCTCGCGGTTCCGGAAGATGCTCTCGAGGACGACAATGGAATTGTCCACCAGCAATCCCACGGCCAGCGCCAGTCCGGCCATGGAGATGATGTTCAGCGTCAGGCCTGCCTGATCCATAACGGCAAAGGTGACGACCATCGAGACGGGTATGGAGACGGCCACGATCAGTGAGCTTCGTATGTTCCTCAGGAAGAAGAGGAGCACCAGGAATGTCAGTCCGATCGCCTGCAGGGCCGTGTCGCCGAGATTCGACATAGACTTCTGGATGAATTCCGCCTGATCCATGAAGACTGCGAGGTGGATCCCTTTCGGCAGCTGCGACTCGATTGTCCTCATCTGGCCTGTGACACGACGACAGACGTCCACCGTGTTCGCGTCAGACTGCTTCTGCACGATGAGGAGAACGGCCGGTTTGCCGTTGTTCCAGACCTTCTGCCGTTGCTCTGCGAAGCCGTCCACCACCGCTGCAACGTCTTTCACGCGGAGAACGGTGCCATTGACGGCGGCAACCTC
>CAYXMK010000352.1:0-2127 GCA_964465905.1 uncultured Ignavibacteriaceae bacterium
TCCATCTAAGCCGGGCGCATCGGCGAACAGGTTGTCTCACCCCTCGTATCGATCGTCGATGACGGGACAGTGCCGCACGCACGCGGATCGCTTCCGGTGGATGATGAGGGAACGCCGATGGAACGGACCGTTCTGATCGAGAAAGGGGTGCTGGTGGGATTCCTCTACGACAAGATGAACGCCCGGCTGATGCAGACACGCTCCACCGGTAACGGCAGACGGGAGAGCTATCGCCACGTGCCGCTTCCCCGGATGAGGAACACCTACATCGATGCCGGATCGGATGACCCCGCGTCCCTCATTGCCTCCGTCCGGAAAGGCGTGTTTGCGAAGTCCCTGGCGGGCGGACAGGTGGACATCGTCAGCGGCAACTTCGTGTTTGAGATCAATGAGGGGTACCTGATTGAGGAAGGGCATATCACGGCGCCGATTCGCGGCGCGAACCTGATCGGGAACGGCCCCGAGGCGATGCGGAAGGTAGAGGGGGTCGGGACAGACCTTCGGATTGAACGGCGGGTGGGCTCCTGCGGGAAGGACGGCCAGTATGTGCCGGTGGGTGTGGGCCAGCCGACAATCCTCATCAGCGAAATGACCATCGGCGGGACGCGGACGTAGCGTCGTTCCGGTCGTTTTTTTGTCTTGCGTCTGAGGTGAAAAAACCCTAGAATTGAGTCGAGCATACAGACCAGCCACCATCGAAAGATGATGGCTTTTCTTTTTGCCAGGCACTTCGGATGGTCTTCACACTCCGCGACGCCGGCTTTGGTGGAGGATCTATGGGTGACAACGGGACTGTCTATCTGACGCGCGAGCGAATGGTTGAGCTTGAGCACGAGCTGCGCGAACTCAAGACGAACGGTCGTGCCGACATTGCGCAGAAGATTGCCGAGGCGCGGGGCCACGGCGATCTCTCGGAAAATGCCGAATACGAAGCGGCGAAAGAGGCCCAGCAGCATCTCGAGATGCGGATCTCGAAACTCGAAGAAACGCTGTCGCGCTCCCGTTTGATCGAAAGCTCTGAACTCCCCAACGACAAGGTCTATATCCTCTCCGTGGTAACGCTCAAAGATCTCAGGACGGGCGAAGAAATCGACTACCGACTGGTGTCCCCTGAGGAATCCGATTTTGACAAGAACAAGATCTCTGTCACTTCCCCCATCGGCAAGTCGCTCATGGGGAAGAAGCCCGGCGACATTGTCAAGATTCAGGTCCCTGCGGGAACGCTGGAATACAAGATCCTCTCCATCCGCCGATAGGGGCCCGCTCCAATCCCACTGCCGCTTCCACCGTTGGCCGTGAACGATGCCCACAAACCTCGAGTTGAAGGCCCGGGTGCGCTCGGCACAAGCCGTCCGCCGCATCGCGGAGCGTCTTGGCGCCAGGCGCGCGGGAATCCAGCGACAGGTGGATACGTACTTTGACGGGACGAAGGGCGTGCGATTGAAGATGCGGTCGATCGCTGGGCGCGGAGGCGAGCTGATCTGCTATCGGCGCCCGAACCGCTCAGGCGCCCGCTCTTCTGAGTACACGAGATTCGCAGTCTCGCGTCCGGCCGCGCTGACAGCATTGCTCCGGGCGTCCTACGGCATCAGGGCTGTTGTCCGGAAACAGCGGGAGATCTATCGGTACCGGAACGCCCGAATCCACATAGACCGGGTGCACGGTCTGGGTACGTTTCTGGAGTTCGAGGTGATGGTAACCAGGGGGAGATCACAGGCCGCTGATCTCATGAAGTCGCTCCGGAAGTGGTTCAGCATCGGCCCGCAGATGATGGTGGCTTCTTCTTACTCTGATCTCATGCGCATTCGCCGAAAGGAAAACTGACAATGAAACTCCGGTCAATCCTGCTCTTCTTTCTTCTCATCCTCGCTGTCGGCGCAGCTGCCGCTCAGACGGCGGCCCCTCGGAATATCATTCTCATGATCGGTGACGGGATGGGAGTCGCGCACGTCACCGCCGGACGGACATACAAGGGGGCGCTGGAACTGGAAGCGTTCACGGACCTGGGTTTGCTGCTCACGCATGCCTATGGAAAGGACTATGTGACGGATTCGGCGGCGGGGGGGACTGCCTTGAGCACGGGAGTGAAGACCTTCAACGGAGCGATCGCCGTAGCACCTGACAGCA
>CAYXMK010000353.1:0-2102 GCA_964465905.1 uncultured Ignavibacteriaceae bacterium
AAAGACCGACGCGACACGCTGGCCGAGGATGTTGTAAACAGAGATTTCCACGTTCTCTGCTGAGGGCGCATCAAAAGCGATGATCGTGCCGCTGTTGAACGGATTGGGATAGTTCTGGCGGAGCACATAGGTCTCCGGAATCCGGTCGGACGGGACGTGTGTCACGAGCGATTGGAACGCAAACATGCTGTCCGGCGCTCCCCAGGGACTCGTACGTATTCCGTCGGTACTGTTGTACGCCGAGATGTATCCCCTGGGATAGGCGGTGTCGGTCGACTTGGGAATGGAAGCCCGGTAGAGATTCTCCGTAGCCGTCGGCATCATTGCCACCCAGGTGATGGGATCGCCGGCAGAGAGTCGATAGTAGGCCCGCACGGAATCCGGCGGAGCGGAAGGAGAGATGATGTATGTGCTGATTTCGAGCGCTGTGTCGCGGTCCTCCACCTTCGGCCGATTGCTGAAAAACAGGCCGCGGCTCCGTGCCGCCGCAAGGGCATTCACCCATCCGTAGCCGTAGTAATTGTTGGGATACACGGCGCTGCGCGAGGTGTTGATGCGATCTTCAATCTGATTGGCGGTCTGGATGAATGCTTCGCGCACCTGCATCGGCGTGAGGTACGGGTGTGCCGAAAGGATGAGCGCTGCGGCACCTGCCGTCAGCGGCGTAGCAAGCGAAGTCCCGCTCACGCCGAGGTACACCGAATCCGTCAACCCGTCAGCCGAGATCACAGAGACTCCTTGAGCCACGAGTTCAGGTTTGATGCGACCGTCGGCCGTCGGACCGCGCGAACTGAACTCAGCAATCAATCCGTCCGAGTACGTCGCCCCCACGGAGATGATGCTGTCCGCATCCGCCGGGGCAATCATGGTGTTCTCTGTGCCGGCCTGCCAGTTGCCCTCATTTCCCATGGCCGTGACCAACAGAACCCCTTTGCTGGCGGCAATCCTCGCCGCTTTCGTCGTTGTCGCTGTGCGGCCATCCATGTTTGCGGGAGTATACCAGTCGATGTAGCCCAGCGACGTGGAAACGACATCTGCCCCGAGTTGTTCCAGCCACTCCAGCGCCTCCACGTAGAGATCCTCTTCCACCTGGATCTCGACGCTGTCCATCTCCGTCTTGGCAAGGATGAACGAACTGCCGAAGGCCGCACCGATGAGTTTCCCTTCCTCGTACCCCCCGAGCGCGGAGAGGGTAAAGGCCCCATGGTACCCCTGCCGCCGGCCTCCGCTCTGCCACTCCCAGCTTTCCCACATGGTGTTCGTGTCCCGATGAATGAAATCGTATTCCTGCACGACACGAATGTTTCTCATCCCGCGATGGACGCGGTGATTGTTGTACCCGTCGTCGATCATCCCGATCAGGATTCCCTGCCCGGTCACGCCGAGAGCGTGCAGATCGATGACCCTAATGTTGGCAAGCTGCGTGTACGAGAGACCGTAGTTCAACGCCGCGGTTCCGGCCTGCTTCGGCATGGCATCGACACGGGCTGAGACCGGATTCACCTCAGGATTCTTCTTGCGGAACACATGGACGGACCGGATGTCCTGCACAAACGGAAGCGCTCGCACCCCCCGCAACTGTTCTTTCGTCCCTTCGACCGAGACGGCGTTGAGCCAGCGGGAAACAGAGTGGATGCGAAGACCGAGAGCACGGAGGCGGTTCAGCGATGCTTCGGAAACGGGAAGGTCCCGCTCGTCCAGCAGCCGACCCGCAGGCAGCACCTTGGCCCTGCGCCAGAGAGCGCGGTCGGTGATACCGAGCTGGGACGGCGAGCTGACCTGCTCAATGGACAGGTCTCGTTCGCCGAGGAAGATCCATGTTCGGCGGGACTCCTGCGCACCGGCCGTTGCAGCAAGCAACAGAACCAGGACCATTGCCTTCAACCGCGGACCTCTCATTCGATCCCCCGATGGTGGATCACCGTGCATTGCTATCATCCTCGTGGTACCCCTTCCGCCTCCCACCCGATCCCTTCATTTCCCCCAATACCTTCACCGCACACGCGCCCCCTTCTCATCCCAACAGAAAACGGCGGGACACAGAAAAACGTGCTCTTCATCCCGCCACAAAGCGGCGGGACACAGAAAACGTGCTCTTCAAT
>CAYXMK010000354.1:0-2093 GCA_964465905.1 uncultured Ignavibacteriaceae bacterium
CGTGAGCAGCTCCCGTCGCTGTCGTTCTCCCAGGGCACATTCTTTCCGTTCAGGGGATCTGGCAGAGTGGGGGTCGGCACCGGCGCGGAGGATCAACCATGGTATGAACTGGTAGGCGTGAGCTACAGCGCCAACGCGGCGAATGCCCGCAGCAAACTGGCACGCACTGTTGATTCGGTCAAGTCTGCGTCAGGCCTCCTTGCCCAGGTATCGGAATTCGAGCAGACATCGACGCAGACCGTTTCCCAGAGCGTCAATCTCAGCGTATCGCCGAAGCTGGGGTACTTCACGCTGTCTCCGTCCCTGTCCCTGCGGGACGAGCGGTCGTTTTCGGACGCGACGACGCCGGTACTGGATCGGAGCGACAGCAGCGTCGGCTTCGTGTCCAGCGCACAGCGGTCGACGCGCGGTTTCCTGTCGGCCGGAGTATCGACCGGCACCCGTTTCTACGGTCTGCTGCAGCCGGACCTCCTCGGCATCACAGCTGTTCGCCACACCGTCAGTCCCGGTCTCTCCTTCAGTTACGGAAAGCAGATTTACGGACAGAACGCCGCGCCCTATTCCCTCACGTCGTCGCTCAACATCCAGAACGTGTTCGAAATGAAGTATCAGCCGAGTGACACGGTCAAGGAGCAGAAGATCCAGTTGCTGAATGTCGGGATGGGGGTCTCGTACAACTTTGCGGCGAAGGAGCAGCGGCTGAGCGAGCTTTCTCTTTCCTTCCGAACGAGCGTGGGGCAGTACCTGAGTCTCAACGGAAGCTCCTCGTTCAACTTCTACGAGTTCGACCGGACGACGGGCCGGCGCGTGAACAGGTTTCTGCTGGCGGAACGGGGATACCTGGCCGATCTGACGAACTTCGGTTTTTCACTCTCGACCTCGTTGAGCGGCCAGAAGAAGTCGGCTGCAGACCTGCGTCCTCCGCCATCGGTGTCGGATGCCACCGGCCTGTTGCGCGACCCGGGCGAGTCGGGCGCACCTCCGCCGGTGTACCACGATGAGGAACCCGACTTCAGCATTCCGTGGAATCTCAATCTCAATTTCAACTTCTCCCAGAACCAGGCTGATCCGCGGCGGAAGGTGCGGAGCGCCTCCCTGGCAGCGGATCTCTCCTTCAATCTGACGGAGAAATGGAAGTTCACGGCGCGCGGGAGTTACGACCTTGTGCGGAAGCAACTTGCGGCACCCACGATCAACATCTCGCGGGATCTGCACTGCTGGTTGATGAATTTCAGCTGGTATCCGTCGGGATTCCTGAGCGGCTACCGGCTGGAGATTCGCGTGAAGGCTCCGCAGCTGCAGGACATCAAACTGACGAAGCAGGCGAGTCAGCGGGGAGTGTTCCGTTGAGGAGGGGGGACCCGCGTACCATGCTGCACGGGATCTGCCGGGTCAGGCAGACTTCCGTTCTTCGTAGAGGTAGACCGGTTCTTTGGATTTGAGGATCGCGTCCCGCGTGATGATGCACTTCGACACGTTCTGACGCGAGGGCAGGTGGTACATGATGTCGAGCATCACGTCTTCGATGATGGATCGCAGCGCGCGCGCACCCGTCCCCCGCTCAATCGCCTTCTCCACGACCGCCTTCAGAGCCCCTTCCTCAATTTCCAGCTCCACCCCTTCCATCATGAAGAGTTTCTTGTACTGCTTGACGAGAGCGTTCTTCGGCTCTGTGAGGATGTTCAGGAGGGCCGATTCACTGAGCGAATGGAGTGTTGCCAGCACCGGCAGTCGGCCCACGAATTCGGGGATCAGCCCGTACTTCAGCAGGTCGTCGGGCTCGACGCGGGCAAGGTAGTCGTCACGGGTTCGGCTGCGCTTGCCGCGGATTTCGGCGCCGAAACCCACAGGATTCTGGCTGAGGCGGCGCTCGACGATCTTATCGAGCCCCTCGAACGCTCCCCCACAGATGAAGAGGATGTTGCGCGTGTTGATGTTGATGAGACTCTGTTCAGGGTGTTTTCGTCCCCCTTTCGGGGGCACGCCGGCGATCGTTCCCTCGAGGATCTTCAGGAGGGCCTGCTGCACTCCTTCGCCCGACACGTCGCGGGTGATGGAGGGGTTTTCCGATTTGCGCGCGATCTTGTCGATCT
>CAYXMK010000355.1:0-2073 GCA_964465905.1 uncultured Ignavibacteriaceae bacterium
TTGCGTCCATCCCCACTCCTCTCCGGATCACCCCTTCGCCGATCGTCCGCATCACGTTCCCGAACGCGTCGTATTCCACCACCCTGTTCGGCTCCAGCACGAACACCCGTTCTCCCGGCGTGACGACGATATCAAGCGGAGCCGTCAGTTTCACGGCGCTTCGTTCGCTCTGCCCGAAGGAGCGCTCGAAGAGCCCGCCCACATCGAATTTCACCACCCGAAGCCCCTCGCCGTCCAGCACATAGAGATCCCCCTGGCGCGAGACGGCAAGTCCTTCCGGAAAGCCGAAGCGAACCTGCGCGACAGCGGTATCACGCGTGGCCAGCGTCGCCACATAGTTGAGGTTGCGGTCGAATCGCTGGATGCGGTGGTTCTCGCGATCACTGACCAGCACACTGAGTCCGTCCGTCGCGACGCCCGACGGTCCGTCCAGCGTCGTCTGTCCCCAGCCATACCCCCCCACGCGCAGGGGAACAGCCCGTCCTGCCGTCAGCAGCGCGATCGAGTTTCCTTCCCTCTCCACGACCAGGAGGGAGCCCTGTGGCGTCACCGCCAGGCGGACGGCATCGCACAATCCTTCCACAACCTGTTCTTCAACGAGGAGAGGAGTCTGCGGGAGTGGTTGGAGCAGACAGAGCGCAGCGGACAGCTCAATCAGTCGAGATAGCGCTGCCATTCGTCGTCACGCAGTTCGCCCCGCTTCGTGGAATGGACGAGCGTGTACTCGCCAAACCCCGACCGGTCGATGAAGGCGAACTGCACACCGTTCTCGATGTGATAGTAGTGCCAGATTTCGTGCGGCTTGCTGGATTCGCTGCTGGGGAACCGCTCGACCTCATCCGGTTCGCCGTAGAGGATGAAGACTCTCCCCCGGTCGCTCAGCCATCCTTCCTTCGTGAAGGATCGGTACCGCTGGTTGGCGATTGCTACCCGGCGCACGTATTCCGATCGCAGGATCGACGTTCTCCCCCGGGCGCCGCTCTCGACATCCGCCCAGAACTTCGCAAGGAAATCCCGCTGCCCTTCGAGGGATGTGATCTGGGAGAACATTGAGATTTCCTCCGACGTGGCGATGTAGCGCGCCTGACGGAACTCGGCCGACAGCTCATCCGACGTCAGCCCCGCCAGTTCGCTGGCCTTCAGTTCGACTCCGCTCACTGCGGTGGGCTTGATATGCGGATTGTAGATGAAGAGCGAGCGCTCTGCGTAGGCGACGCGATCGCCGGCGGGTGTCTGGACGCTGACCTGCAGTTGGTACTTTCCCGATTCGAGCGACGTGACATTCACCATGCCGGCCTCGACCGCATTCGGGACGCCGTACATCTTCTGCCGGGTCGATTGCTTGACGGTTCGCGAGGACGCATTCACGAGCGTGGTGGAGACCGTATAGGTGACGTCCGCCGCAAGGTTGTACAGCTCCAGGTAGGAGAACACAACCGGATGGTTCATGACACCGAACACGAGCGACGGGTTGGGCACCACTTCGAGGGAGTTCTTGAAGAAGGGGCTCCCTTTCTCCTGGGAGCTCTTGATATTTGAACAGATCTCGATATCGCTGGCCGACGGCCGGTCGACGGCATACGGCTCAAGGACCAGCGGCAGAACGATGCTGTCGCGCCGACTCCGGTCGAGGGAATCCACAGCGTCGACGCGCAGAGTATACCGTCCGAACGGAACCGCATAACCCACCTGCGACACAAGCGTATGATGCAGGGCGGCCTCGGACGTGTCGGTGAGGGAGAATGGCAGAAGGGATCGCTCATTCAGAAGAATGCTGCCGGTCTCATCGTTCGACAACCGGCTGGAGAGGATGACCTTCCCCACGAAGAGACTGTCCTGCCAGAGATACGTGATCAGCCGCGGGTAGAAGCCGAAATAGAGCTCAACGTAGTTCTTCGTCTCATCGTACTGGAATCGTGCATAGTCCAGGTTCAGGATGAACTTCCCTGCCGGATTGAGGCGCTGAGCTTCCGCCGTCGAGGGCAACCAACAGCAGCACGCAACGACCACCAACACATGCCACTGTTGACGAAAGGTCCCCTTCATTTGCGTTGCGATGTCATTCATGGAGCT
>CAYXMK010000356.1:0-2064 GCA_964465905.1 uncultured Ignavibacteriaceae bacterium
CCGGAAGTAGAACCGGCTGATCCACTGCAAGTACAGCCGGCTATAGTCCGGATACCGTTCGGCATTGACCCGGGGTGTGCCGACCCACGCTCCTTGTGACCACTTCATCCCCCCTTCCCGGTACTGCTTCCACGTCACGAACTCCATCGGCGTATAGACGCGCCCCGTCTGGTAGCGGTATTTGAAGCTGATCTCCATCTCGTTCGAGAGAGGAAGCACGTACGAAGGATACTTGAGGAAGAAGGGCGCCTCGTTCAGCCAGTCCCGCACTCCCCGCACCACCTGACCGGCAAGCACCGTCACGATGGCGGTGTAGTCGAATTCCGAAGCATACCAGTCGACGAGCGCCGGTACGCGGGGATCCCTGTCTTCCGTCCGCGACAGAGACACGCTGATCGTTCCGAAGAAATCCTTCACCTGTTTCTGCTCGGCATAGAGTTCAATCCCGTACGACCGCCGTTGGCCGACGGCCAGCACGCGATCCGACCAGAACGTGTCGACGGCCGAGTAGATGAAGTCTTCACTGACACCGATGCGGGAGTAGTTCTTCACATATCCTTCCACGCTGAACTTCGCCCCCGCGTCCAGGATGTGCTCCACACCGACGACCAGATGGTCGGCAATCATGTGGGGGATCGAGCGATTGTACCCGAGCCGGCGTCGGTCGCTGTAGTACGGAAACGGCTGCGACTGCGGATATCGTCCGGCGGCAACGGTCACGGTCGTCGTCAGCGGAATCACCTGGTAGGAAAGACTGGCACGGGGAGAGAATCCGCCCCGACCGGAGTACGTGAAGTGGTCGTACCGCGCCCCGAGCGTGAGCCACAGCCGATCGTGAACGCGCCAGCGGTCGCTCAGGTACGCGAAGTACTTCGTCTGCTCGGCAAATCCGATGGTCTGGTCGAAGCTCCCCTGCCGCGACGCAAGGGGTCCCGTTTCAAAGACGCCGTCCCGATTGAGATCATACCGTGCTGTATCTCCCGCCAGCCAGTAGTAGTTGCTCCATCGGCGCGAGGTCTGTGCCTGAACGCCGGCAGATACCTCGTGACGGGGGGTCAGCTGGTAGAACAACTCGTACTTCGCCGCCACGTAGGACTCTTCAGAGTCGTTGATGAATCCCGCTTGCGTGCTGAGAACCGTGTGCGAGAGCACGTTTCCGTCCGGACCGAAGACCCGTCGGGTGAAGTCGGAAAACGTCTTGACCTTGTACGTCGAGCCGACGCTGTAGAGGGTCAGCATCGAGAATCCTTCTCTTCCCCAGAGGTGTTTCCAGTTCAGGCCGTACACATACTGGCGGTTCAGTGGGTAAACGCGCTCAACGCTGGAGGAGTCAACGCTGTTCGCCAGCCGGACGTTCTTCTCTTCAGGATCCCCCTCGATCGTAATCCGGCTCTCCCCGTAGAGCACGTTGAGACTGAGCTGGTCTGCCGGAGAAAGGTCATACACGATCTTGGCGTGAGCATCCCAGTAGCGCGGAATGGCGACAAGGGAAATCGCCGAAAGCCCGACGATCTTGTCGAGCACCTCGAGGAAGCTCTTCCGTGCCGAGACGATGTACGAGCCGCTTCCTCCGGGAAAACCTCCTTCCACGAGCGTCCCCACACCGGCAAAATTGAAGAACGTCATGCCGGAAATCGGGACCGTGCGTGTGCCTTCGCGCACGACAATGTTCATGACGGACGACGATTTGTCGCCGTACTGCACCGGGAATCCGCCGGCCGAGAACTGAACATCCTGAATCATATCCGCATTCACCATATTGATCGGGCCGGCAGAGTTGAACTGGTTGGAGTAGTGATTGATGGAGGGAATTTCCATGCGGTCGAGCACCGTGAGATTTTCGAACGGGGCGCCCCCGCGCACAATCAGCTCGTTGATGTTGTCCGTCGAGCTGGCTACGCCGGGGAGACTCTGCACGACTCTCTGGACGTCCTGCACGCCCCCGGGTGACCGCCGGATCTCCGAGCGGTCCAGCACGTTCGTGCTGAGCGGCGACAGCTGCTGCGCTCGACTGAAGTACGCCGCGCGAACCGTGACTTCCGACATTTCGATCACCGCTTCTTC
>CAYXMK010000357.1:0-2053 GCA_964465905.1 uncultured Ignavibacteriaceae bacterium
TGCCTTCACAAAGAGTGACGGTATGTTCCTCATCCCTGCCGGAAACCTTCCCATTGGATTCTCTCCGCTTCCCCTCTACTCCCGCACCGGCCAGATCTTCTACGGCCACTATCGGGTCGGTTCGGAGGTGTACCTTGAGTTCAGGGCAGACTCCCGTTCGACCTCCATCTCCGTTGCGCTGCGGGAGAATCGGCTCACCAGGCTCGACATCAGGCTGAACTAATGCGCGGCCGCTCTCTCCAGCACTGCCTCAGTCTCCTCTTCGCGGTTGCAGGTGTCCTGCACGCCCAGGAGGAGGACTTCCTTCACGCCGGGCTCTCCTGGCAAACGATTCAGACAGAGCATTTCTTCATCCATTATCACGACGGTGCCGAACGGACGGCCCGGGAAGTCGCGCGGGTCGCGGAGGAGATCTACCATCCCATCACGTCGCTCTACCAGCACGAGCCTGACCAGCCGATCAGCTTCGTCATCAGAGATCACGATGACTACTCGAACGGAGCGGCGTACTTCTACGATAACAAGATCGAAATCTACGCGTCGGCCCTGGACTTTGAGCTGCGCGGGACCCATCCGTGGATACGGAACGTGGTAACGCATGAGTTCACCCATATCATCCAGATCCAGACAGCCATGAAGCTGGGTCGCCGTGTGCCGGCGGTCTACCTTCAGTGGTTTGGCTACGAAGCCGAACGACGGCCGGATGTGCTGTACGGCTTTCCGAACATTCTCGTCTCGTATCCCCTCTCGGCGTTCGTCGTTCCCAGCTGGTTTGCGGAGGGAACGGCGCAGTACAACCATCCGGACCTGACGTACGACTATTGGGATTCGCACCGGGACATGATCCTGCGGATGTATCTGCTCGATGGAAATCCGCTCACGTGGGAAGAAATGTCGGTCTTCGGGAAGACCAGCCTGGGGAATGAATCCGCCTACAACGCCGGCTTCTCGATTGTGCAGTACATCGCGGAGACGTACGGCGTGGAGAAACTGCGGGAACTGTCGCGGAGTCTGGCGTCGCTCCCGAGGGTTACCATGGATGGAGCCGTCCGCGATGTTCTCGGGATCTCGGGAGAGCAGCTCTACGATCAGTGGAAGAGCGTCATGACGGATCGTGCCCGCGCCGCGGCAGCACTCGTGGGGGAAAGCCGGCGGGAAGGCGTCGTGGTCGAACCGGAGGGCTTCGGGAACACCTCCCCGATATTCTCCCCCGACGGGAAGATCCTGTACTACGTCTCCAACAAGGGACAGGATTACTTCGGCGTGAGCAGCGTCTACGCGTACGACCGGCGTTCGCGGCAGTCGCGTCGCGTGACGGCCTCGGTGCGATCGCGGCTGTCCCTTTCGCCGGACGGATCTGCGCTCTTCTACGCGAAGTTGTCACGGGAGAATCCCCGCTGGGCAAAGCTCTACGATCTCTACCGCTTCGACCTTGCCCGCGAACGGGAGACACGCCTGACCTTCGGGCTCCGTGCACGGGAGCCGAGTGTTTCGCCGGACGGAACCCGCCTGGCGTTTGTGGCCGGCTCCGATGGGACGTTGAATCTCTTCCTCTGTGACATCGACGGGAGTCATCCGCGGGCCGTCACGCGGTTCCGGGACGGCGAACAGGTCAGCGGACCGGTCTGGTCGCCGGATGGGTCGTTGCTGGCGTTCGGCTATTCGGTCGCGCACAGGCAATCGGTCGCCGTCGTGGATACCGCAGGAGAGCGTCTCCGGGTGCTCGTTGATGATGCCGACGCTCGCACTCCTGCGTTTTCGCCCGACGGGGGAACGCTCTACTATTCCTCAGACCGCACGGGGATCTTCAACATCTACGCCATGGATTTGGCTTCGGGAGAAACAGAGCAGATCACCTCTGTGCTCGGCGGTGCCTTCCAGCCGGTGGCAGGGGTCGACGGAGCGATGGCGTACGTCTCCTATACTTCCTCGGGATTCAAGATCGCCCTGCTTGAGCCGCCGGCGATTCTGCCGGCCGAGAGCAAGGGCATCACCGGCGGACCTGTGCGCGCGGCCAATAGGGATCGCGTTCCAACCTCGTTGCCCTCGAAGG
>CAYXMK010000358.1:0-2050 GCA_964465905.1 uncultured Ignavibacteriaceae bacterium
GAGCGTGCACGGAAGTACCGGAAGATCTTCGGCGGAGGGATGCGGCAGGCGGGCGTTCTCGCGGCCGCCGCGCTCTACGCACTGGACCACAATATCGAAAGGCTGGCAGAGGATCACGCGAACGCCCGCTTCCTGGCTTTGTCGCTGGCGGAGGTGAACGGTCTCGATGTGGACGCGGATTCTGTGGAGACGAATATCGTGCTTGCCGACGTTCGGAGGACCGGGAAGACGGCGGACGAGGTGATCCGTCTCCTCCAGGAGCGGGGCGTCCTCGTCTCCGATGCCGGCCCCACGATCCTGCGGTTCGTCACGCACCTGGACGTGGATCGGACGCAGATTGAACACGCCCTTGCGGTCATCCGCAAACTCCCCCTCCTGTAGCCGCAGACGCGCGGTGTCGGAAGCGGCGGCGTCTGGGCAAACGCCCGTCAGATCCTGCGCGATCTGGCAGAGCGGAAAAAGCTGCGCGGCGTCAACAGAAGACGTTCTGCGCAAATCATTGAGGGTACGATGATGAACGAAGCCAATGGCAATGAACCAACGAATCACGACCGCGGGCAGGATGCTCAGCTGAAGCTGCTCATGGGTGCACAGGAAGACTTCTGGCGCATCTTCCGCGTGATGGCGGAGTTCGTCGAGGGGTTCACGCTGATGGCGGGACAGGAGAATCTCGTCTCGGTCTTCGGCTCTGCCAGGTTGCAGCCCGGATCTCGCTACTACGAGATGACGATCCAGGTGGCAAAAGAGCTCGTTCACGCCGGCTTCAATGTCCTCACGGGGGGAGGCCCCGGCATCATGGAAGCGGCGAACCGAGGTGCACAGGAGGCGGGAGGAGCGTCGGTGGGCATCAACATCGACCTTCCGCACGAACAGCAATCGAATCCGTACGTCGACCGGAAGAGACTGCTGACCCTCCGGCACTTCTTCGTCCGCAAAGTCATGTTCGTGAAGTACGCTCACGGGTTCATTGTGCTGCCGGGGGGATTCGGAACGCTGGATGAGTTCTTTGAGGCAGTGACCCTCATCCAGACCCGCAAGACGAGACCATTCCCTGTGATTCTCATGGGACGAGAATACTGGAGCGGGCTCATTGACTGGTTGAAACAAGTGCCGATGGCAGCAGGGACGATTTCCCCCTCCGATCTCGATTTTTTCACGATTTCCGACGATCCAAAGGAGGCGGCTTCGATCATCAGCGAGTTCTACCGCAAGCAGCGGGTCGTAACGAACTTCTAACAGCGGAGACGGTGCAGTTGCGCTGCGGATTGCACTTGCATCTTGAAGAGAGAAGTTGTATCTTATTGCTGTCTGTAGACTTAGCTAGCCCGCAGTACGGGCTATTTTTTTTGGAATGCAACTCACCGAACTCAGACAGACAGTCGAGAAACTTGCCGATCCCATTCTGGATCGAATGGGCGCGTTTCTCATCGACGCGCAGGTGCGAAGAGAACGCGGTGCGCTGCTGGTACAGGTGTTTGCTGACACGGACGCCGGTATCAGCATCGATGAGTGCGCCGTGATCAGCCGGGAACTGAACCGGCTCCTGGAAGTGGATCCGGCGTTCGTTGGCTCGTATCGGCTCGAAGTCTCCTCGCCCGGTCTCAATCAGCCGCTGAAACTGCTCCGGCAGTTCCCGAAGAACGTTGGAAGGCGATTCGCGCTTCGGTACCGGCAGGGGGAGGAGGTGCGTGAAGCTGAGGGAAGGTTGACGTCGGTGGAGGGAGATCGGCTTGTTTTCACCAACGACAGCGGGGAATCCGTCGCGCTGTCGTTCGGAGATCTCCTCCAGTGCAGGGAACGACTTCCCTGGTAGGAACGTCGGCCGGTTGCGGCGGCAACAGATCTTGCGGAGGATGCAATGAATCATGAGATTACCGAATCATTCGCCCAGATGGTTCGCGAGAAGGGTATCGATAAGGATATCCTCATCGGAATCATCGAGGATATTTTCGGGATGATGGTTCGGAAGAAATACGGTGCCAACGCCCAGTTCGATGTCGTGGTGAACATGGACAAGGGCGACATCGAAATTTACCTTGAAAAGCAGGTC
>CAYXMK010000359.1:0-2046 GCA_964465905.1 uncultured Ignavibacteriaceae bacterium
AGGACTTCGGCCCGGGCGAGATTGCGCGGCACCTTGAAGTAGTAGTCGACCGGCCGGAGCGTCTGTTCGTCCCGGAACATGCCGATATGACCGACGCGGGCATCCGGGAGAACCTCCGCAAAGCCGCCCACCATCCCCAAGCCGGCCCGGAGAATGGCCACCAGGATGACCGGGCGATCCAGCGTGACGCCCTTCGTGCGCTCGAGCGGCGTATCGATCCGGATAGGACGTATGGTGAAGTTCCGTGTCACTTCGTACGCCATAAGGATGGAGAGGCGCCGAAGGATGCTGCGGAACTGGTTGCTGGGCGTTCGACGGTTTCGCAGGAGGGCGAGGTCACGCTGAACGAGGGGATGACGAACGATGATCAGATTGTTCATGTTGCGGGGTCGCACTCTCTCTGTGGGACAGACAGCAATCTACTTCTGTTTGAAGACGACAGTCAATGGAACTCCACGGAAGCCGAATTCAGATCGGAGTGCATTTGCCAGGTACCGCCGATAGTTGTCCTGCACGAGCGTCGGCTCGTTGCAGAAGAACGCGAAGACCGGTGGATTGGTTTTGACCTGCGTGACATACTTGATTCTGATTTCCTTTGGACCGGGAGAGGACGGGGGATATCGTTCGATGAGCGGGAGCAATACCTCATTGAGCGTGCTGGTCTCCACCTTCTTGTTCTGCTCCGACCAGACCTCCTTCGCCGTCTCCAGCACGCGGGGAAGCCGCTGTTTGGTTACAGCAGAAATGAAGAGAATCGGGAAGAAATCATTCAGCCCCAGCAATCGGTGAATGGCCTGCTCATACTCCCGCGCCGTCTTCGTATCCTTCTCCACCAGGTCCCACTTGTTGACGGCAATCAAACCTGCGCGCTTCCGTTCGACGGCGGTTTGAACGATGTGCAGATCCTGCCGATCCACTCCCCGTTCTGCATCGAAGAGAATCACCACAACGTTACTGCGCTCGATCGCTTTCAGGGTCCTGACAGCGCTGTAGAACTCAAGACTTTCCTTGACCTTTCGTTTCTTCCTGAGGCCTGCCGTATCCACCAGCAGAAACTCCTCGCCATGCGAACGGACAATCGAATCGACCGGATCGCGCGTCGTCCCGGGGAGCGGAGAGACGACAGCCCGCGTGCGACCAACCAGAGCATTGACAAGGGAGGACTTTCCGACGTTCGGCTTCCCGACGATGGCAATCCGCAGGCGTTGATCCGATTCATCCGATGACTCCTCCGCGCTGAAGGTACCCGTCGCAATGTCCAGGAAATCTCCTATGCTTCTTCCCAGCAGCGCAGAAACCGGTATCGGCTCACCCAGTCCGAGTGCATGGAACTCGTGCATGAGGAGATCATGCCTGGACGAATCGATCTTGTTGACGACCAGGTGGATGGGCTTCTGCGATCTTCTCAGGACTTCAGCAAGCTGTCTGTCGAGAGGAGCAATGCCATCGGTTGCATCCACGACAAAGACGATGCTGTCCGCTTCCTCGATGGCAATCTGCACTTGCTCCCGAATCGCCGCCTCAACGACATCTTCTGAATCGGGGATGTAGCCGCCGGTGTCGATGATCGTGAATTCCTTCCCCGCCCACTCCGCCCTCGCATACTTCCGGTCGCGCGTGACGCCGGGCATATCATGCACAATGGCCTCCCTCACCCCGAGAATACGGTTGAAAAGAGTGGATTTTCCGACGTTCGGACGGCCTACGATGGCGATGATGTTCGCGGGCATCTCTTGGAAGGGCTTCCTCTACTCATAAAGTAGCCAATTTGGGGGTGATTTACAACGCGAGGTTTTGCGGGAAAAGAGCCACGAAAAACAGAGAACCCTTCGTTAGTCTGCAACGAAGGGTTTCTTGTGATTCTGTGCCGGTCCTTCAGTCAGTCACGACCAGGCGACACGGGCAGTTGAATACCTTCAACGAGCGGGATCCTTTGGCTTCACTTACTGTGTCTTCTGTTTCCTTCCTCAACGGCTCACGTGCGTGGTGACACAAACGGTCGCTTGGGTAATCCCCCCGTCCCCCTTTGGGAAAGGGGGAGGTTAG
>CAYXMK010000360.1:0-2032 GCA_964465905.1 uncultured Ignavibacteriaceae bacterium
TGATCGTGCCCACTGTCGGCGAAGTCGTGGTCGGTGCGCGGTTACTTTCGGAGGTCCGCCGGCTCGTTCTTGAGGCGATTCGGAAGAAGTATATCGCCGGCAGCCCCACCGTCACGCTCGTGAGTCCCCGCAGCGTCGTTGTCTTTGTACAGGGCAGGGTCGCTTCGCCCGGGCGGTATGTGGTCTTGGCGTCGGACCGTGTCGACTTTGCCATTCGCACGGCCAACGGCGAGGTCGTTGCGGATGCTGGCCGCAGGGCCATCGGCAGCAGCGAGGAGAGAGAGCGCCGGAACATCATTGAGGAATCCCGTTTGGTTATGTCTGAACGGAACGTGATGCTTCGTAGGCGAAACGGCACGGAACAGCGTGTCGACCTTGTTCGATATCGGGCTACGGGAGATGATCGCTGGAATCCTACGCTCAGTGAAGGAGATCTCATCATCGTCCCCGAGCGCGATGCGACTTACAACAGCATCGGGATCTATGGAGGCGTCAACTTGCCGGGACGGTACGAATACGTCGAAGGAGAGACGATCGAAGAAGCCATTGGGTTGGCTGGAGGCTTCAGCATGCGGGCGATGCGCGACAGCGTCGTCTTGATTCGGCCGGACAGCGCAGGTCAGATGTTCTACCGTTACCCGGTGGTGTGGAGCGGAGACGGGGTCACGATCACAGGGAAGGCTGTCTTGGAACCCGGAGATCGTATCCTCGTTCTCGAAGCACGCGAGATGCGGGGAGAGTACCATGTGAGGATCGAGGGTGAAGTTCTCAGGCCGGGTCTCTATCCGATCTCCAAGACCGGTACTCGTCTGACCGATGTTCTGGAGATGGCCGGCGGCTTCACGCCGGACGCGTTACTTTCCGGCGCTGAGGTGTACCGCATGCCTCGCCAGCCAGCAATGGCCGATCGGGGAACCGAGCTTGTTCTGAATCTCCAGGGTGTGAATGCGCTGGAGGATACGGTGCATTTCAGGGTGTCAAATGCCTTGCGCGCTGAGGGAGAGAGGGTTTCGGCAGACCTTGAAGCTCTGTTTCGCTTGGGAGACAGTACGCAGAACATCGTCCTGAGGGATGGAGACCGGGTCATCGTTCCATCTCGGATGAAATCGGTGTACGTGTTCGGACAAGTCGTCTCCCCCGGGCACGTGGCCTATGCCTCGAACGCTTCGGTGGAGTACTATGTTCGTCAGGCGGGCGGCTATGCGGAGGAGGCGATGACCGGCGGCGTCAAGGTGGTGAAGGCCTCCTCCCGACAATGGCTGAGCCCTTCGGAAACCACGGTAGAGGATGGAGATGCCATCTGGGTGCCGAAGGAGGTGAAGAAGCCGTTCTCATACTACATGAACATTATCGGTCAGGCGGCCAGTGTGGCGAGCGTGGCCCTGAGCATTGCGATTCTCGCCAGTCAAGTGGCAAAGTAGAAGCACAGCGGACAGATGCCGTTTCCGCGCTCACGAGATCGGGGAGCGGATGCACAGCCCCCGAATCTCAGGATGATGAGCACTTTCGATGGTGAGGTCTTTGGTCTGGCGATGGCGGCGATTCGTTGCGGCTTCTCTCATGTTTGTACTTCTGCTGGGTATTGCGGTAGCACTGTTGCTGCCCCGTTGGTACAAGGCAACCGCATCAATTCTTCCTCCCAAGGAAGGCGGCATCGGAACGCTCGGGGCTGCCAGCTCCCTGTTGCGCAGTCTCACGGGGGTTCAGAGGTCCGGATCCATCCTACCTCTTGGGTCTCCGGCGTACAACTACTTGGCGATCCTGAAGAGCCGTACGGCGATGAGGGAGATCGTGGAGCGGGATGTCCCGATCGTCCGGCGCGAAGTGCCGAAGGCCGAGGCTGTCAGGTTCTTCGAATCGCGCGGGGATTCCTACAAGGTCGAGATCCTGAACGAGATCCCGGACGAAACCGTGAGCCTCTACGAGCAGGGCCCGTTCACGGACCTCTGCCGCGGGCCGCACGTCCCCTCGACCGGCGTCATCAAGGCGTTCAAGCTGACCTCGATCGCGGGTGCGTACTGGCGGGGGAACG
>CAYXMK010000361.1:0-2029 GCA_964465905.1 uncultured Ignavibacteriaceae bacterium
GACAGCGATGCCCGCACTCGCATTGCTGAAATGAACGCCCAGGAGATTTTCTGCCGTGGGCGACGTCTGAGCGGTCCAGGACGAACCGCCGTTCGTTGTCTTCAGAATCGTTCCCGAGTACCCAACCGCATACGCAACATTGACATCGACCATGTGGATGGACCGCAGATAGACCGTCGTGCCGCTCGACTGCTGAAGCCACGTTGATCCACCGTTCACCGTCTTGAGGATCGTCCCGGCGGCCCCCGCGATCATGCCGGTATTCGCATCAGCAAAGCTGACGTCTCTCAGGGTCAGACTGACTGGCGATGACTGGCTTTGCCAGCTCATGCCGCCGTCCGTCGTCCGGATGATCCAGCCAGTTGAACCGACTGCTGTCGCGATCTGATTCGTCGGGGCAGAGATTCCCAGCCAGGTGCCCGCATCAGTGATCGGCACAGTGCTGGACCATGTCGCCCCTCCGTCCCAAGACACACGGATTTCGCCTCCCCCTCCGCCTGCAATCACACGCTGGTTGTCAAGCACACCGACTCCGTAGTGGTTGAAGCCGGACCCCGTCGGCACGTGCTCCCACCCGTCCGGAGCATTCGGCGTCGTGAACGTCCAGGTGTCGGAGGTAGAGCTTCCCAGGTCGTTTGAAGCAACGAAGCGCATGAAGTACTGTGTGCTGGGCAGGAGTCCGCCAACGTATCCGCTGAGATTTGTCTCCGCCAGACCATCCGCCATGCCCAGCGGCATGGAACTGCCGAACAGATCGGACGTGCCGTATTCCAGCGACACCTCCGTCGGCAGTCCGTTGGCAAACACGATCCCCCACACCTGCGTGCGATCGAAGTTCAGGTCGTACCAGTACGTTGCGCGCTCATCAAAGTAGATGGCCGGCGCTTCCGGCGTGAAGCGGTTCAGCTGGATGCGGTATTCACCCACATCGTAGGGCGCCTGGGCGGCTTCCGAGGCAGATTGGACGGCCTCGCCCGACGCGGACAAGGCAGAGAGATCATCAACTCCCACCCCGTAGCTGCTCTTCGTCGAATTCGGGAACGACGTGGTGTTGTTCCCGATATAGGTCACGCGTACGAAGAATGTGTCCGTCGACACAACCGCGTAGCTGATGCGGGAGGTGCGTGTCGAGGTATAGTCGTCGGCAACGGCAACTTCCTCGCCGGCGGACGTATAGAGCTGCAGGCGCGCGTCAAGTTCCGAGCCCTCGAGGTCCTCCGCATCGATCGTCACCGTGTCTCCGGCGACGGCAGCGAACTTGAAATAGTCGACATCGTTGACCGGATCGACGGCTGCGTGCGCATAACCGCCGACGACAAGCTCGTTCGCCTGGTCCTTCGTATTGTTCGGCTCTACTTCCGCAAGGAACCCGCCACTCTCGGTACGGAGGATGGTTGCGAGATTCCCGACCGTCACGCCGATCCGACTATCGAGCATGTCGACGGCATACAGCTCATTCGTCGTGCCGCTTTGCTGCCGAGTCCAGGTGACGCCGCCATCGAGTGTACGCAGTACGGTGCCGTCTCTTCCGACAATGGTGCCATTCCTCTCACCGGCAAAGTCCGCCGCCCAGAGGAGCGAAGTGGTGCCCGATGTCTGGAGCGTCCAGTCGGACCCGCCGTTGGTCGAGCGCACTATGCCTCCGGAAGAGCCCGCGGCAACAACCTCGGATGCGTTCAGCATCTTCACAGCCCAGAGAGAGCTCGTGACGCCGGAGACCCCCGTTGTCCACGATCCTCCGCCGTTCGCGGTGATAAGGATCTTGCCGCCCGAACCGACAACGACGCCGTTGCTTGCGTCGATGAACGAGACGGCATACAGTCCATTGGGCGTGCCGCTGGACAGCGCCTGCCAACTTGCCCAACCGTCGCTTGTTTTGAGAATCATACCGTTGTCACCGACGACGAATCCCGTCGCCGCTTCCACCATGTCCATCGCCTGAGGATACTGAGAGATCCCGAGCGACGTTGCCGTCCAGGACAGGCCAGCGTCCGTGGTCTTGAGAATCACGACGCTGCTCGTATTGTAG
>CAYXMK010000362.1:0-2025 GCA_964465905.1 uncultured Ignavibacteriaceae bacterium
AAACGTGCTTTCCATCCCGCCAAAAAACGGCGGGACACAAAAAACGTGCTTTCCAACTTTCCAACTCCACACCTACCACTTCCTCCGCGCGAGCGAGACGGTCGTCAGGTAGAGGGCAAATCCCAGAACACTCAGAAAGTAGACGATGTCCCTGCTGTCAATGACTCCCCGCGCGATGTTGGAGAAGTGGAAGTCGATGCCCAGGTATTCCACAACGCTGGTAAGCCAGCCCGGCACGTAGAAGAGCACCTTATCCAGCATGAAGAGAGCGAACACCATCACGAAACCGATGATGAACGCCACCACCTGGTTGTCCGTCAGACTCGACGCCAGGAGGCCCACCGCCACATACACGCCGGCCATCAGGAACAGGCCCAGGTAGCCGCCGATAACCGGACCGTTGTCGATCTTCCCCAGCGAGGCGATGGTACCATAGTAGATGATCGTCGGCAGCAGAGCCGCGCCGACCAGCACCCACGCCGCGAAGAATTTGCCCAGCACAATCTCCCAGTCGTGCAGGGGCTTGGTCGTCAGCAGTTCGATCGTGCCGCTCTTCTTCTCCTCCGACAGCAGCCGCATTGTGATGGCGGGGATCACAAAGAGAAAGATGGCGGGAGCCACCTCGAACATCAACCGGAGGGAGGCCACGTTCGCCAGGAACATGTTGTTGGTGTGAAACCAGCCGAGAATCCCCAGAAACACGACGATCACCACATAGGCGGTCGCGGAATTGAAGAAGGAGCGGATCTCCCGCCGGAAGATCGTCCCGACATTGGAGAGCCGACCCATCAGTTCTTTCTGATCCATACTCGATGATTCCTGCAATACGGAGTGATACCGGCAACCCGGCTCAGTTCTGGCCGACCCCCATCGTGAGTTTGTGGAAGACCTCTTCCAGACTGGTGGCATTCCGGGTCATTCCCATCAGTATCCACCGCTCGGCGACCGCCTGTCGGAACAGCTGCTCGCGGATATCCTGCCCTTTGGTGGCATGCACGGTGAAACGGTGAACCGGTCCTTCGTTCCCCAGATACTCTACGCTCTCGACATGCTCGATGCCCTGCAGTTTGGGAAACACTTCGGTCATCGCGTTACCGACGTCCGCCTTCAATTCGAGCGTTACCATCTCGGTTCCCCGGAAGTCGTGCTGCAACTGCTCCGGCGAGCCGTCCGCCACGATGACGCCTTCATTGATAATGACGACACGATCGCAGGTCGCCTGCACTTCGGGGAGGATGTGGGTGGAAAGAATGACCGTCTTGGCGCTGCCGAGGCGCCGGATGAGCTTGCGGATCTCCACAATCTGGTTGGGATCAAGTCCGCTGGTAGGTTCGTCGAGGATCAGGACGTCCGGATCATGGATCATCGCCTGGGCGAGTCCAACCCGCTGGCGGTATCCCTTCGACAGCTCGCCGATGTCCTTGTGCCGCACCTCACCGATGCCGCAGACATCGACCATTTCGCGGATCCGCGGCTTCATGTCCGCCGGTGCAATACCCTGCAGGCGCCCCGCGTACTCCAGATACTCAAGCACATTCATATCGAGATACAGGGGGTTCAGTTCGGGGAGGTAGCCAATCTTCTTGCGCACCTCGAGGGAATGGTCGGCAATCGAGAAACCATCAACCTCCACCGTTCCTGCGTTCGGGGGCATGTAGCAGGTGATGATCTTCATGGTGGTCGTCTTCCCGGCACCGTTCGGACCGAGGAAGCCCAGGATCTCGCCTGTCTTCACGTCGAACGAGATGTTGTCGATTGCCTTTTCGTGACCGTAGAGCTTGGTCAGGTTCCGGACTGTAATAGCCATACGCTGCTCAGATGTGACAACAGAATGGATACCGTGACGAACTTCCTGAAGGACACCGTCGACCGCGGGACGAGAATTTGGGAAAAAAGGGAAAAAGAAGCAAGAATGTGCCGACCGTTGCGGCCGTGAAAGCCCGCTGGAACACGACTTAGACGGCGGAGCAGCGCCGAGTGTTCCGCGTCAAAGAAAATCCCGGCGAAGGGTTCTCCGCCGGGATG
>CAYXMK010000363.1:0-1979 GCA_964465905.1 uncultured Ignavibacteriaceae bacterium
ACCTGGACGCGGCCTTTCGACACTATGCGTTCATGCTCCGCGGGCTTGCTTCGGTTGAGGAGCACCTGCGCGAACGAAGGATCGGATTCGCTCTGCTCAGCGGAGATCCCGGGCGGGAAATTCCGCGGTTCCTCGAACAGACCACCGCCGGTCTGCTCGTTGGGGACTTCTCTCCTCTCCGTCCCAACCGCCGGTGGAAGGAGCATGTTGCCCGGAAGATTCGCGTGCCGTTCCACGAAGTTGACGCCCACAACGTGGTTCCTTGCTGGGAGGCGTCTCCCAGGCTGGAATTCGGCGCCTACACGCTCCGTCCGAAGATTCATCGGGCTTTGCCCGAATTCCTTGAGGAATTTCCGAAGCTTCGCACGCACCGTCATCCCTGGACATCGGCCGCGGGAGAGGTGAATTGGAAAAAGGTGATCGACGGCCTTACCGTCGACCGGTCGGTGCCGGAAGTCGACGGGATCCTCCCCGGCGAGCAGGAAGCCCGAAAAACGCTCCGAAGGTTCATCGCTCAGCGCCTGGCGTCGTATGACGAGGGGAGGAACGATCCGAATCTCGACGCGCAATCCGATCTTTCCCCCTACCTCCACTTCGGGCAGATTGCTCCGCAGCGCGTGGCGCTGGAGGTCAAGGCCGTTGCGAAGCCGCGCGCTTCGGTTGCCGCGTTCCTCGAGGAGCTGATCGTGCGCCGGGAGCTTTCGGACAACTTCTGCTTCTACAACGAGCGGTACGACGAGTTTGAAGGATTCCCGGCCTGGGCACAGCGGACGCTGAACGAGCACCGGGAGGACCGGCGGGAATATCTCTACACGCTGGAACAGTTCGAGAAGGGGGAAACGCACGATCCGCTCTGGAACGCCGCCCAGCGGCAGATGGTGAAAACCGGCAAGATGCACGGCTACCTCCGGATGTACTGGGCGAAGAAGATTCTGGAATGGACGCCGTCGCCGGACGAAGCGCTAGCGATCGGCATTCATCTGAACGACCGGTACGAGCTCGACGGCCGCGATCCGAACGGCTATACCGGCGTGGCATGGAGCGTCGGCGGCGTTCACGACCGCGCCTGGGGCGAGCGGCCAGTCTTCGGGAAGATCCGCTTCATGAGCTACGACGGCTGTCGCCGGAAGTTCGACGTCGACGCGTACGTCGCACGGTGGATTTGACCCGCCTCTTGGATACGCGAAAACTCTTCTCTATATTTCGGGTGTCATGAAGCATGCGGAAGCGATTCTGGTCCTCGATTTTGGCTCTCAGTACACCCAGCTGATCGCCCGGCGCGTCCGCGAACTCGGCGTCTATTCGGAAATTCATCCCTACAACATCCCCCTCGACCAGATCCGCCGGCTCCGACCGTCGGGCATCATCCTCTCGGGGGGACCCTCCAGCGTCTACGACGAACATGCGCCGCGGACATCCCCTGAGCTCTTCTCGCTCGGTATTCCCATCCTTGGGATCTGCTACGGTCTCCAGCTGATTGCCCATCAGCTCGGAGGGGCCGTGGACGCGTCGGCCCGCAGGGAATTCGGCAAAGCCGATCTCCGCATCGACGATCGGGGCGATCTGTTGGAGGGACTGGGGGAGAGCACGACGGTCTGGATGAGCCACGGAGATGCCCTCGCGAAGCTTCCGGCCGGCTTTGAGCCTATCGCGCACACGGCGAACGCGCCGATCTGCGCCATCCGCGATGCGAAACGGAAGATCTACGGCGTGCAGTTTCACCCCGAGGTGATTCACACGCCCGAGGGGAAGAAGATTTTGGGAAATTTCGTGTTCCGGATTTGCGGGGCGAAGGGCGACTGGACGCCGGCGGCGTTCATCGAGCAGTCCGTGCGCGAGATCCGCGAGCGCGTGGGTGCGGAGCGTGTCCTGTGTGCTCTGAGCGGGGGGGTCGACTCCGCCGTTGCTGCCGTGCTGATCCATAAGGCCGTCGGCGGGCAACTTCACTGCATCCACATCAACAACGGTCTGATGCGGAA
>CAYXMK010000364.1:0-1961 GCA_964465905.1 uncultured Ignavibacteriaceae bacterium
CTCATTATCGTTGCCTTTGCTGCCGGCGCAGGGATTTTCGTCGTTGCCGCTTCCATCGGCCTCCTCATCCACAAGACGCTGGAGGTACGGAGCTCCCGCTACCGGAAGAAACTCGCCGACCGCTACGTCGAGCTATGCTCCGAGTTCCTCCTGAAGTCCTCTGACGATCCGGACTTCGCATCCAATCCCTCCGTCCGCCTCGCGTTCTATAAGCAGAGTTCCCGTCCCCTGCTCACGCGCCTCCAGCGGCTTCCGCGTACTGTGCAGCGGGTACACCGGGCAGTCGTGAAGCAGGTACTGCTGGACCTTGCGAGGGACATGAGTGGCGAGCCGGTAGACCGCCTGAACTTCCTTTTCTATGAACTGGGCATGGTGGAAGAAGATGTCCGACGGCTCAAGGACCGACGATGGTGGGTCCGGGCTCAGGCGGCACGCGATCTTGGGCTTGCGCGGGCACGGGGTGCAATGGCCCCTCTTGCAGAAGCGCTCGAAGACCCGCGGGAGGACGTGCGCTACGAAGCGATGCGGGCGCTCGCGGCCAGCATCGGTGTCGAAGCACTGCCGACTATTCTCGCCAGCCATGACCGGCTCTCGCAGTGGGATGCCGTCGAACTCTCCGTCATTGTCATGCAGTTCCGGGAGAAGGCCGTCCCTTTCCTGCTTGATGCGCTGCAGGCTTCCTCCACGGAAGTGGTCCTCTTCTGTCTGGAGATGCTGGCGGAGATCGGCTTCGTGGAGGCCGTCGAGCCGGTGCGGGAGCTGGCGCGCTCCTACCCGAATGTGCTTGTGCGGGCGAAGGCGATGGAGGTGCTGGGACGCCTCGGTGACGGCCGGGCGGAGTCGCTGTTGATGCGGGAAATCAACAACCCCTTCCCTGGTCTGCGTCTGAGCGCGATCCGGGCACTGGCGCAGATCGGCACGCCCGCCGCGGTTGAACCGCTCCTGCTTCGCCTGAAGAGCGCGGATATCGAGGAGCAAGTGGTCATCATGACGGCGCTGGTTCGCTCGGGGGAGAAGGGGCGGACGACGGTGCACGCCCTCGAGGCCGGCGATGACCCAAAGCTCCGTGCGGTGGCGGCTCACGTGCTGGAAACAGCCATGGCGTAGCGAATCGTACGGGAACGGCCATGCAAGATCTTCTGGAAGTCGGACTCCATTCGTACTTCTTCCTCGTCCTGCTCTACTTTATCGCAGTCAACGCAGGATACGTGGTCCTGCTCATCCTCTCCTTTCGCGAGATCGTGACGTATCTGCACCACAGCTCCTTCACGGACTATCGCCTCATGGTGCAGTCGGAGCTGGTGCCGCCCGTTTCCATTATCGCTCCTGCGTACAACGAAGAGGCCTCCATCGCGCAAAGCGTGCGCAGTCTGCTGAAGCTGAACTACGGGAGCTATGAAGTCATTGTCGTTAACGACGGCTCGAAGGACCGTACCCTGGCGACTCTCCTCGACACGTTCGGAATGGATCGTTCGCGCCGGCTCTACGTGCCAGTTCTTGCCACGAAACGCGTGCGCGGGGTGTACCGCTCGCGCAATCCCGAGTACCGCAACCTTGTGGTGGTGGACAAGGAGAATGGCGGAAAGGCGGATGCCCTGAACGCCGGAATCAACGCGTCGAGTCACGACTACTTCTGCGCCATCGACGCCGATTCGCTTCTGGAGGATGACGCACTGCTGAAGGTCGTGAAGCCGTTTCTGGAGGACGACGCCGTGATTGCCGCGGGGGGCATCATTCGGATCGCCAACGGATGTGAAGTCGTCAACGGGCGGGTGATCACCGTCGGACTGTCGGACCGTTGGCTTCCGGTCTTCCAGGTCGTGGAATATTTCCGGGCCTTTCTGGCGGGACGAATGGCATGGCACGGACTGAACGGACTGCTCATCATTTCGGGAGCTTTCGGGCTGTTTCGGAAGTCCACCGTCGTCGAAGCCGGGGGATACCGGTTGGGCACGGTAGGG
>CAYXMK010000365.1:0-1960 GCA_964465905.1 uncultured Ignavibacteriaceae bacterium
GACTGGCCTCCCCACATCCGCTATCGTCAGGGAGACCTGAACTACATCACCCGCGAGGAACTGGAAGATTTCCAGCCTGAGGTCTTCTTCCATCTGGCGGCGACGTTTGAGCGTTCGGTCGAAACGTACGAGTTCTGGGAGGAAAATCACTGGCACAATGTCCGGCTGAGTACCTACTTGATGGGATTGCTCAAGGACATCCCGAGCCTGAGGAAGGCAATCTTTGCGTCGAGCTACCTCGTGTATGACAAGAGCCGCTATTCCTCTCCTGTACCGGCTCGTGATCCCGTACGCCTGAAAGAAACCGATCCGATCTATCCGCGGAATCTGACGGGAAGCGCGAAGCTCAACCACGAGATTGAACTAAGATTTCTTGAACAGTTCAAGGGCAAGGACTTCCAGACCGTTTCGGCACGTATCTACCGGAGCTACGGCAGAGACTCAAGAGATGTGATCTCGCGTTGGATCCGTTCGCTTCTGAACGGCGAAGAGATCACCGTCTTTCGGAAGGAAGGCATGTTCGACTATGTGTTTGCGGACGATGTCGCAGAGGGATTGGTGCGGCTCGCCGGGGACCCTGACGCCCGGGGCGTCTACAATCTGGGACGGGGGAGAGCGCGGCGGGTCTCAGAGGTCATTGACATCCTGCGCCGGTACTTCCCGTCCATGACGTTGAGAGAGACCGATGCGGATATCCCGTATGAGGCGTCGGAGGCCGATATGACGCGGTTCAGGGCCCAGGTTGGCTGGCAGCCCTCTCAGGACCTGGAAGACGTGATTCCGATTCTCATCAAACACGAAGAACGCCGTCTGGACTCCCGCGAAGTCACTGCCCCGGTCGCGGTACTCGTCACAAGCATCTCAACTAAGGTACCGATGCTCCGGTGTCTCAGAAAGGCGATCGACAAGTTCGGCGGCCAGATCCGGCTGATTGGCGGTGACGTGAACGCCGGCTGCCTGGGAAGACACTTTGTCGATGAGTTCTGGGAGATGCCGGCAACCGTGCCCGAACATCGGGCGGAGCTGTTATCCTTTCTCCTGAAGAGAGGTGTGCGCGTCGTCATTCCCAGTCGGGATGGCGAGCTGGCGTTCTGGGCGGGCTGGAAGCGTGAGCTGAGGGACCACGGCATCCATGTGATGGTCAGCGGCGAGAAAGCCGTGGAGCGCACGATTGACAAACTCGCGTTCTTCGAGTACCTGTCCGGGAGGAACTATCCCGTCATTCCTACGGCGACGGATATCGACCGCCTGAAGTCCTGCAGTCGGTATGTTGTGAAAGAGCGCTTTGGAGCGGGATCACGCAGCCTCGGGCTGAATCTCAACCGGGAGGCGGCGGTCTTGCATGCGAAGGACCTAACACACCCCATCTTCCAACCGTATGTTGAAGGGAAAGAGTACAGCATCGACGCCTATGTCGATCAGGCCGGGGAATGCAGAGGCGCCGTCGTGCGAAGCCGTGATCTCGTGAAACACGGGGAATCGCAGGTGACGTCCGTTGCGCTCCACCCCGGGCTGGAACGGCTCGGAATGGAACTGGTCAAGGCCATGGAGCTGGTAGGGCACAGCGTGTTGCAGGTGCTCGTCGACGGACAAGGATACCCCCACATCGTCGAATGCAACAATCGCTTCGGGGGGGCATCGAGCTTCAGCGTCGAAGTTGGATTGGATTCTTTCTACTGGTTCCTGCTTGAAACGTCGGGCAGCAGTCTGCGCGACTATCCGTTCCTGAGGCGAACGAACATCAGAATGATGGTTCGGCATCCCTATGATGCGTTCTTCTGAGCCTGTTCTCGTGTTCGATCTCGACGATACCCTGTACGAGGAGGGATCGTTTCTGCGAGGGGGGTTTGCCGCAGTGGCCTCCTTTTTGGCGCGATTCCACCATCTGGACAGCAACGGGATCTATGCTGAACTGTGCGAGTACACGGCCCGCCGGGGGAGAATCGGTGCCTTCGATCAT
>CAYXMK010000366.1:0-1636 GCA_964465905.1 uncultured Ignavibacteriaceae bacterium
ACAGCGTCCGTTCCTCCGGCGTGGAGACCTTCGTGGTAGAGACAGGAGACAGCGCCTTTCGGGTTCTGCGGATCGTCGACGTCTTCAATGACGGAGTGATCGATTCGCTTGCGCAGGTCACCGGCTCTGCAGGGGATCGCATTACCACCTCGCCGGTCTTCTCGGGAAGATCCGACGACAACGTCAGTCTGCTGGGGACGGAGAGCGGCAGGCTGCTGAGCGTTGATCTGTTGACGGGAACTCTGTCCGCGGCCAGCTCCGGCAACACCGGGGCCATCACGAGCGTCACTCAGCTTCCGGGATCTCTGCCCTCCTCTCCGTGGGATGTGTTCGTCGTCTCCGGTTCGCGATTGTCGGGCGGCGGAACATCTGTCATCCTTCCGGACAGCGGATCGGCGTGGTATGTCGTCGGAGTGCACACGTCGCAGGGACCCATGGTCGTGGCCGCAGGCGGATCGACGGTCGTCGGATATTCGCGCGACCTCCTCCGCCTGCAGTTCCGATCCCAGGCGGTTCCCGGCGTGATACGGTCGATCGCCGCGGCGGATCTGGATGGCGACGGGAGGAAGGAGTTCGTTCTGGCAACGTCTGCCGGCGCCGTCGTCTTGAATGAGAACGGCGTCATCCTTTCGGGCTTTCCGGCTGTTCCCGAGGTCGGGGCGTCGCTGAGCGGAACGATCGTCATCGGCGATGCGGCGGGGAACGCGGATCTTGAACTGGTCGGGGTGAGTTCGGGCGGTCAGTTATGGATGTGGGATGTACGGGGAATGCCGGTGCCGGGGTTCCCCTTTCAGGCGTTCGATCGGGGTGCGCATGATGTGGCTCTCTTCCCGGCTCCCGACGGGACGTGCGGCGTGGCGGCTGTCTCTCGCACCGAGGGATCGTCCGGTACAACGCTCGTGTCGTTTGACGCCTACACGCTTCCGTCGGTGTTCGCCGGCAGCCGGATCCCCTGGCCGGCATTCCTGGGCGGGAGTGCACGTCTCAATGCCGATCTCACGGTGACGCAGAGTCCCATCGGACCTGCGCAGGACAATCTTCCGGCCGCGCGGGTCTACAACTGGCCCAACCCCGTCTACGGAGCGTCGACGCAGATCCGCTACTATGTGGCGCAGGACGCCGATATCAGGATTGATGTCTATGATCCGGCCGGGTTCAAGATCACGGAGCTTTCCGCCAGGGGGGTGGGAGGAGTCGACGGGGAAGTGACCTGGCACGTGGACAGAATCCAGAGCGGGGTCTATCTGGCAAAGGTGACGGCGACCGGTCCCTTCGGAACAGTTGCGAGAATCATCAAGATTGCCGTTGTGAAGTAGATGGTCGACCGTGTGCGCAGGCGGTACCTGAGGAGTTTTCTGCCGACCCATTGGATGGCGATCGCCGCGGTTGTGCTGTCCCTCTCGTCCTGCGAGAGGCCGGTTTCCTTCGTCGATGGTCCGGGGGAGGAAATTGAGGGATACGGCATTGAGGGGAAGGTGATGACGAACCTCGGTCAGCCGCTGGAGCATGTTGCGGTGCTCGTGAGCTATGATCTGCAGTATCTGGACAGCAACCCTCCGCCCCCCCGGGAGTACGTTGTCCCTCCGCCGGGGCAATTCGTGACGGTGGCGGTCTACGACTCCGAGAACCGGCTCGT
>CAYXMK010000366.1:1646-1933 GCA_964465905.1 uncultured Ignavibacteriaceae bacterium
GGCAACGCAACAATCTCCGAATACGATGCGCTGAACCGGCTCGTGCGCACCATCACGGCTCAGCAGATGGAGGCAGGGAGCATACTCGTTCTCTGGGATCAGCTCGATGATGCCGGGGGGGACGTTCCTGCCGGTCTGTATGAAGTGCGATACATGGTGAACGACGAAGTGAAGAGGAAGTATCCGGTCCTTGTGGAGGGTACGCCGACTGCCTTCACAAAGAGTGACGGTACGTTCCTCATCCCTGCCGGAAACCTTCCCATTGGATTCTCTCCGCTTCCCCTCTA
>CAYXMK010000367.1:0-1924 GCA_964465905.1 uncultured Ignavibacteriaceae bacterium
GACCGTCCGGAGTTCCGTGTTCCGCTCCGCCCGCCGGGAGCCGTGAAGGAATCGGAATTCGTTAAGCGGTGCATCAAATGCAACAAATGCGCCCAAGTCTGCCCGTACCACAGCATCACCATGGCGCACATCGAATGGGGTGAGAAGTGCGGCACCCCCTTCATCTTCCCCCGTCAGGTGCCATGCTACGTCTGCATGAAGTGCACCCCCGTCTGCCCGACGGGGGCGCTCGACCCTGCTGTGACCCGGAAAGAACAGGTGCGGATGGGTACGGCGGTTGTCGACACCACGAAGTGCTTTCCGTACCTGGGCATCATCTGCCGCGCGTGTTTCGAACGATGTCCGATCTACCGCGAAGCCATCACGTTGCGAGACGAGATCTATCCTGAAGTCCATGCGGAACGGTGCATCGGGTGCGGCATCTGCGAGCAGGTCTGTCCCGCGGAAGAACCGGCGATCATCGTCCACAGCGCCAACGGCTGAGACCAGGACACGACGAGAGCGAACGACGTGGAAACAGCCACACGATCACATCAGTATCAGCGGCTGAATACGGCGCGGAAAGCGGTTCAGATCCTCTCGGTCCTCTTCCTGATCGCCGTGCCGGTACTGAACTGGATGGGGATTCACGCCATTCTCGGAACGCTCTATTCGATTTCCATCGGCGAACTCGATATCGTCGATCCCGCGATGGCGTTTCAGACCATTCTGCTGACCCGGGAAGTGTACGGCCCCCTCCTGGTTGCGATACTGGTTCCTATCGGACTGGCACTCGTGTTCGGACGGGTGTTCTGCAGTTGGATATGCCCGCACAATACAATTTCAGAATGGCTGGATGCGTTGCACCTCCGGCTCTCCAAGAAGCGGTGGCGGGAAGCTCATCCGGCCCGCGTGCAGGTCAATCCCCACCCCGTCTATACCTGGGGGCTCCTCGGCGTTCTAGCTCTTCTCATGATGGTCCTTGGATTCCCCCTCCTGAGTTACCTTTCCATGCCCGGGATTATCTCCAGCCAGATTTCCCAGGCGATTCTCGGCATGGGGATTGGGCTCGAGCTGGGACTGGTTGTTCTGGTTCTTGTGATCGAATTCGTCCTATTCCGGCGGGTCTGGTGTGCTTTCCTCTGTCCGGTAGGGGCGGTGCTCTCGATGTTCCGCACACGATACACCCTGCGCGTGCACCACGATGCGGCGCGCTGCGACTGCCGGCAAGGATCGGAGCCGTGCCACTACCTCTGTCCCCTCGATCTTGCTCCCAAGCATGCACACTTGTATCCCAACTGCTTCAATTGCGGGATTTGCGTGGCGATGTGTGAGAAACTCGGTAAGCGGGCCCTCACCTTCGCGCTCGGGACGAACACAGAAGCAAATGACGGGGAGACCGAGCCAGAGGCAGAGAACGTCATTCCTTCTGCCACACACCGGCCCTGAGACATCCCAGACGGTGCTCAGACCGCAGACGTAGCATCCCGAGAAAGGAGCTTGCATGGAACTGCAGTCAACCACAAGAACCCGGCGTGAGTTTCTTTCGAAGTTGGCCATGGGGGGCGGTCTCATCGCCGCCGCGGCCCTTCTCCTCAGACACGCTGTAGCATTCATTTTTCCAAAAGCTGCTCCTCCCTCTGTGCGCAAGATGCTGGTCGGTCGGATCGACGAATTGCAGATCGGAGAGGCAAAGGAGTTTCAGATCGGAGATCGTCCGCTCTACCTCGTCAAAACGGATGGCGGCTTCAAGGTGTTCTCGGCAATCTGCACGCACCTGGGTTGCAAGATACGCTGGGAGGCGTACAGGGATCGGTTTTACTGCCCCTGCCACAAAGGGATCTTTGATGCTACCGGCAAGGTTATGGAAGGCCCCCCTCCACGTCCGCTGGACCAGTACAGGGTCGAAGTGGAAAACTCTCTAGTGTACATGTGGATCGAAGAA
>CAYXMK010000368.1:0-1912 GCA_964465905.1 uncultured Ignavibacteriaceae bacterium
ACCAAGGCGGTGCGTCAATCGATGAGAAGAACCAGAGCAGGATTCACAAGCCGGAGTAATCTTACAATCTGCAATCTACAATCTGCAATCTGCAATCTGCATTCTGCAATCTACATTTTTCACTGTCCTTTGAACCACATCGCCTGTATGCCATGCCCGTCGAGATACTCTTCAATTCTCGCTCTCAGGGCCCCGTCGCGCGGGGGAAAAGGATAGATCAGACCCGGACGGACACCGGCGGGCAGGCCGGCCAGACTGAGGCCGATAGACTCCCACACCCGCTTCTGATGGGCCGCGAGCACTCTGCCGACGTTCCCGGGCTTGACGCTGTTCCAGTTGGTAGATCGGATTTCGATGACGCTCACGACGTTCCCCAGTTCATCCATGAAGACGTCGAGGCGACCTTTGCGGTGGGAGATCAACTTCCCCGGACTTTTCGAGGGATGGATGACCTGCTCAAACGTCAGCGTCCCGTCCTTCAAGGCCCTGGACCACTCGGACTGGACTTTTTTCTGAAATGCCTTCCCGCGTCGGAGATTGGAGGGTTCCATAGTCAACAGCGGGCTCAGTACTTCACAAGAACCTGCTCCTTGTCTCGGCTCAGAACAACCGGAAGCTGAATCCTCTGATGTTCTCGTCTGGCCCAGTAGGGAACGCCCTCACCCTGGTCCGTCAGGAAATCCTCGAGTTCGCTCACGGTCAGCTCCCCGTTTCCGTCCCTGTCGGCGCCGCCCTGCAGTCCCTTCAGGAAAAAATAGGTGAAGAGGCCGTGCTTCTTTTCAGGACACCAGTTGCTGGTCTGATCGGGCTGGGCGGACGAAAACCAGACGACATGCTCCTGTCGGAGGATGGGGTGCTCGATCGTGACGAACAGCGGACTCGCACCCCGGATGAGCATATCTCCCTGCGCACTCAAACCGCTGAAGCAGGCATCAATGGCGACGATGAGCCGCGAACATTCGAGCTGGGTCAGGTCTCTGCAGAACTCTTCAAGACTGTAGGCGTTGTCGTCGTTGACGAAATTCGGATCGCAGTCGGCCGGAACGAGGTAACCCTTGCGACTGGCGACGTTCGGCGCGCCGTGGCCGCTGTAGTAGACGAACACTTCGGAAATCCCGCGCTTCAGGTGGGCCGGCAGCTGCTGCCGGACGATCGTCTTCATCGTTCCCGCCGTCATCAGCTGGGCAGGATCCCTCGGGAGGATGTTCTTCTCGTCGTACCCCAGAACATTTGCGAGATACTGCCTGACCACACCGGCATCCTGCCGCGCATACTCCACGTCGGGAACATCAGGGCTCAGGTAGTCGGAAATGCCGAACACCACGGCAACAGCGTCGGGATTCTCCATCGCCGTCTTCGGTATGTTGAGATCGACGTCCGAATACGGCACGACGCTCTCGGCGATCCCCGGGGCTGCCGGCGCTTTGTGCTCTCCTTTGAGAATGGCGGCAATCCGGTAGCGATCCCTGATCACGGCATGCTTCACTTCTTCCACGGCGAGCTTCAACGCCTCACGGGTGATTCCTCCTTCATGGGAGAGAGTGGATAGCCGATTGTAGTAGACGTTGTTGTACCATGCCGTTTCCGTCTTCTCAGAGCGGTACTGCCCTATCAATTCACCCTGCGGACTCCGGAGTTCCATCGTGATTGCTGCAGCGCCGCGGAGGCGCCCCATGGGCAGACCGACCACAACCAGAGGAAGCCAGAGAAGCCCCCAGGGATCATTGCGGTACTCGAGCGTTTCGATACGCACCCGTGCGTCAACTTCGAGATCGCCGCCGTAGAACAGGTTCTTTTCCAGATCGAAGCGCACCGCGTCAGCAATCGATTTCCGCGTCTCCCGTGCCCTGAAGTCCGAATCGATGCCTTCCTCCATGAAGTCCACCAACAGATTCGCCTTCGCGCGGACCGG
>CAYXMK010000369.1:0-1909 GCA_964465905.1 uncultured Ignavibacteriaceae bacterium
GGCGCTTCCCCGGGTACGGGACTTTCGGGGCGTGTCCGACAAGTCGTTCGATGGGCGAGGAAACTACACGCTCGGCATCAAGGAGCAGATCATCTTCCCGGAAATCGATGTCGACAAGGTGTCCCGCATCACGGGCATGGATATCACGTTTGTCACGACGGCAAAAACTGACCTGGAGGCGTACGAGTTGCTGCGGCTTCTGGGCATGCCGTTCGTGAAGCGGCAGGAGATCGTTCCGCCGCCACAGGCATCGAACGCGTAACTCAGGTCAGAGAGGAGATCCCGTGGCTCGCTTGGCAATGAAAGCAAAGGCGAAGAAGACGCCGAAGTACAAAGTCCGACAGCACAACCGGTGTGCCATCTGCGGCCGTCCCCGGGCGTACTACCGACGCTTCGGCGTGTGCCGGATCTGCCTCCGGAATCTGGCGCTCGACGGAAAGATCCCCGGCCTGCGAAAAGCGAGCTGGTAAACGACAGTTCAGTCTCACTCAGGAGTGCGGTTCTCATGCCCACAACGGATCCAATCGCGGATTTTCTGACCAGGCTGCGCAATGCCGCCAAGGCAGGGCACAAACGCGTGGATATCCCCGCGTCCGGCTTCAAGAAAGCCATGGCGCAGATCCTGCTGGATCAGAAGTTCATCGCCGGCTTCTCGGTGCTGGAAGACGGCAAGCAGGGAATCATCCGCGTCCAGCTGAAGTACAACAACGGGCAGCCGGTCATCACCGGTCTCCGGCGCGTCAGCAAGCCGGGCATCCGCCAGTACCGCCCGGCGGATCAGTTGCCGCGCGTGCGCGGAGGGCTCGGCATGGCCATCGTCTCCACGTCGAAGGGACTGATGACGGATCTGCAGGCCCGGCGCAGGAAGATCGGCGGTGAGGTTGTGGCGTTTGTGTGGTAACCCGCTCCAGAGCATCATGATGAGGAGGCAGTAACGTGTCCCGTGTCGGCAGAAAACCTATTCCACTCCCCAAGGGCGTCACGATCGCCCAGAAAGACGGCATCCTGACCGTGAAGGGCCCCCGCGGCGAACTCTCGGCGCGCCCTCACCCGGCGGTCTCCGTCGCGATCGCGCAGACCGAGGTCGTCGTGTCCCGGTCGTCCGACGCCAAACAGGTCCGCGCCCTCCACGGTCTCTGGCGCGCCAATATCCAGAACATGATTCAGGGAGTGACCGAGGGCTTCAGCAAGAAACTCGAGATCGTCGGTGTCGGGTACCGGGCGGAGATGAAGGGAAGCCGGCTCCAGCTCGCAGTCGGGTACTCTCACCCGATTCTCTTCGGGGCGCCGGAAGGCATCAAGCTGGAAGCCCCGACGCAGACGAATGTCACCGTCAGCGGCATCGACAAGCACCTGGTGGGACTCGTGGCGGCCAAGATCCGCTCCTTCCGGCCTCCTGAGCCGTACAAGGGCAAGGGCATCAAGTACGAAGGAGAATTCATCCGACGGAAGGCCGGCAAGGCGGCCGCTGCAGCGACGAAGTAACCTGGCACAACGGTCGCTCCCGTTCTGAGGAACCCGAACTATGATCACGAAGAATACTGCCGCCCGGCGCACCACCAAGAAGCTCCGCATCCGCAAGAAGATCGCGGGCACCTCCGAACGCCCGCGGCTCACGGTGTACCGGAGTCTCAAGCACATCTACGCTCAGATCGTCGACGATTCCAAGAGTCAGACGCTCGTCTTCACCTCGTCCCGCGCCAAGGAACTGCAGGAGCAGGTGAAGGCCGCCGGCAGCCCCGTTGAGGTCGGCAGGATCGTCGGCAAGGTGACGGCGCAGCGCGCCCTGGCGAAGAACATCACGCAGGTGGTGTTCGATCGGAACGGACTTCTCTACCACGGGCGCGTCAAAGCCGTGGCAGAAGGGGCGCGCGAAGGCGGACTCAAGTTTTAACAGCTGCGAACACTC
>CAYXMK010000370.1:0-1900 GCA_964465905.1 uncultured Ignavibacteriaceae bacterium
AGCGAGCGCTTCAGACTCGATACCGATGGAAAGAAATCTGTGGCGCACCCCAGCACCCACCCCGGGATTCGATCCATCCGCTGGCGAGTGACGACATAGACCGGCTTTCCAAGATGATACGCGAGCGAAATTTCTCCCTTGGTCCCGGCGCCTCTCCGGGCCGAGCGATCCCAGTAGCAGATCACGTAGTCGGTTCGTCGCGCAATTTCCCGGAGGTCAAGGCGCACGATGTGACGCAGAATCGAACGGTAGCGCGGCATATCGGAATACTTCAACGCATGAAGGTTCGTCCCGGGAAAGTGCTTTGTGAGATATCTGTCGCTCTCCCGCGCAGGATCGAAGACCTTGTGACCGAGTGTGTTCGTAAGCCACCCGCCGATGAGACGTCTCCACTCGGAGCCGTGGTGCGGCGCGTATTCCATGCCTCCTGACAGATATGCCCGCAATGCCTTACGGGACACAGGCCCTCCGCAGGAAAGAAGCTGTGTGCATCAGTTCCACCCTGAAACCGCTCCGGTCAAGTCCGTGCTGTATTTGAACGAGACAGCCGGGATTGGCGGTGACCAGGATATCGGGACGGGCATCTCGGATATGGGCGATTTTTCGGTCCAGGAGCTGCATGGAGGCCGCGTACTGCGTGATATTGTAGATGCCGGCGCTGCCACAGCACCATGTCGCCTCATCCAGCTCCACATACGTGATCCCGGGAATGAGCCGGATCAATGCGCGGGGTTCCCTGGTGATCTTTTGCGTGTGCACGAGATGACAGGCGTCATGATACGTCACCCTCTTCCCGGCAAAGGGTGCACCCCCGTCGGTGAGGGAAGGATGGATTTTCAAACCTTTGTCGAGCAGGAATTCCGTTATGTCCACAACTTTCGAAGAAACAGACTTCGCTTTCTCAGCCAAGAGCGGGTCTTCGTGGAAGACATGCCCGTACTCCTTCATGAAGGCGCCGCAACCCGCGGAATTCATCACGATGGCATCGAGATCCTCGGAGCAGAAGATCTCGATGTTTTTGCGGGCCAGGTCGCGTGCGGCCGACATCTCTCCATAATGGGCGTGCAGGGATCCGCAGCATCCCTGTCCTCGGGGGGCGACGACATCGCAACCGTGCGCCCGCAGAAGGTCTATCGTGTCTCGATTCACATCCGCATACGCCACATCCATAATGCAACCCGTCAGGAAGCCAACCCTCCACCGACGCGGAGCTTCTGAGGGCAAGACCGTGGGGAGCTCACGACTCGAAAACACGGGAGAGATCGCCGGAGCCAAGGGCTGGAGATTCGCCAGACGGCGCGAGAAGAACCTGAGAAGACCGGTCTTCTGTAGAAGACCTTTCAGCCCCGTCGCGTCGTAGAGGCGGAGCAATCTCGCCAGCAAATGGAGCCTCGGACGCGACTGAAACAACCAGACTAACAGCCATCGCTTGAGAAACTTAGCCCATGTCCCTTCATACCCTTGTTCAGCAATCTGGACGCGGGCTGCCTCGACGAGGGAGCCATACTTCACCCCAGCCGGGCAGGCCGTCTCGCACGCCTGACAGTCCAGACAGAAGTTCATTTCCTCCACGAAGCCCCGCGTGATCGGCAGTTCCCCCTCGGCCACCGCCTTGATCAGACGGATCCTTCCTCGCGGGGATGAACGCTCAAGACCGGTCAGGGCGTACGTCGGACAGTGTGGAAGGCACAGACCGCAGTGCATGCAGTTCGTCAGGACATCGTGACTTGGGATGTCGAGTCCCTTGAATGCACCCAGGGTCTTTTCCAGGACAGGCTTCATGCTATGCGTGCTTGCGCAACGGAAGGGCGAGAATCAGGCCTGCCACGAAGCCGCCGATATGGGCCCACCAGGCTACGCCCCCCATTCCTGAGGTTTGAATCCCCAGCGAGGCGAGACC
>CAYXMK010000371.1:0-1880 GCA_964465905.1 uncultured Ignavibacteriaceae bacterium
GACAGCGAAAGCCGTATCAGGGGAGACAAACTCGATGCCAGTGAGCGAAGTACTCGAATGGCCAGACGGAAGCTCAATGCTCGACCACGAGGCACCGCCGTCGGAAGTCCGCGCAATGACGTAGTCACCAACGGCAACGGCGGTCTGAGGTGTCGCGGAGGAAACGGCGTAGAAATTCGGAGTCCAACCGGCACCGCCAGTGAACCGCTGATGAGTCCATCCCTCGGGTGCAGGCGGGGTTGTGAAGATCAGATCCTCCCCATATCCCACGCCGATGCCGTTCGTCGCTTTGACTCTGATATGAATCTCACTCTCCGGCGCGACGCCGCGAATTCCGCCATTGCGGTATTGTAGACTGAGACCGGTCAAAGGAGACGACGAGAATGACGAGACCGTAATGCCGTACGCCGTCGTGGGCCCGTACTCGAACTCCACGGACGTCGGCAATCCCCACGGATCAACCTGCGCTGCCACACCGAGAGAATCTGCGAATATCCCCTCCACCCATCCGCCGGTGACAACGGGAATCCTGGGTGCAAACCGGGAGAGGTAGAGCCGGTAACCCCCGCTGTCCGCCGCGACTCCTTCGATGCTCACCGGGGATTCCGCCTCCTGTGCGCGCAGGCGAAGATCCCCCGTTCGGTTGGGGAAGTTATAGGCGTTGTTCTGGTGGGCGATTTGGAGAAAATACGTGCCGGCAGTGTTGAACACGCGCACGAACTTAGCCCGATAGCTTGTCCCGTACCAGTTCTCGTTGCTCCACAGGCTTCCATTTGCCGAATAGAGCTGAAGTTGCAGATCAAGCTCAGAGATGCCCACCGCATCGGCGATGACGACGATTGTGTCTCCGACCTCAGCAGTGAAACGATAGTAGTCCTTGTCGCCTGCCGGACTGATCCCGGCAATGACCGTATCCCCGAGGGAGATGGTCGTGGCGTGCGTCGTGTCGTTGTTCGGCTCCACTTCGCTCACAAGGGACCCCCCCTTCGTGTAGAAGGAAACGACAGGACCGAACGGTGTGCCGGAGCTGTTCGTTGCCACGACGCGGAAGTAGTAGCGCGTATTGGAGGACAGGCCGCTGACAGTAGCCGTGACGGGCGAAGCCGCCTGGCCGCTGACCGGGCTTTCGGGCGAAGCGGTGCTGCTGCCGAATCCGGTGGTGGTGCCGTACTCAAAGGAGACGTTCGTCGAGAGGTTGTTGGACGCCACCAGAGCTGCCAGCGAGGCACCGGTGAAGGAGACATTCGTCGCAGTGCCTCCGTTCACGACCAGCGGCGCCGCCGGAATCGTCTTGATACTGATGAGGTAACCGCCGGTCAGATCAGACGTGTGCTCCACCGACAACACCGATCCTCCCGAGGAAGCGGATTTATCGTCGGAGCTGTTGGGATATCCGCCCGTATCATCCCGGTGGGCATACCGAACGTAGTACGTCCCCGCACTCGGAATGATCGCCACGAGTCGGCATTCCGACGTTTGGCCGGGGAGGAAGTTGTCATTTTCGTCGATCAAGCTTCCAGCCGCGTCGTACAACCAGATCTTGCCGTCAATGGTGGATCCGTCGCTGTTAACCGCTCGGATTTCGACAGTGTCACCGGCGGTTGCCGTGAAGTTGTAGTAGTCTACGTCTCCTGCAACATCCAGGGCGGCACGGACGGATCCGTTGTACGCCACGACGATTGCTTCGTCCTTCGTGTCGTTCGGCTCAATCTCGCCTACGGGGTCAAGATGATTGAGGATGACCGCAATTTCCCCGACAACAGTGACCGAATTCTGAGCAAACGATACGCCATACAACCACACCCTGGCTCCGGACCGCTCTCTCACCCAACTGGCACCCCCGTCGGTAGTCCGGAGGATCCGACCGCCTTCCCCGACGG
>CAYXMK010000372.1:0-1876 GCA_964465905.1 uncultured Ignavibacteriaceae bacterium
AATCGGTCTGGGTCGATATGAAACTGACGAAGGCCGATGGACGGGAACTCACCGTCACCCAGCCTGCCCGGTGGCATTCCAACAATGAGAGGGCCAACAACTCCTACTGGCTGGTTGAGATCGGGACGTTCGAAATGGGAGACCACCTGGAATACCGCGTACTGGGAAGCCACGACGAGGAACAGGTGTCCTGCAACGAGACGTTTTCGTTCGACGTTCTCTGACGATCGGTTCTACCGACGGCGCGGTGGACGAACGGAACGATAGAGTGCACCTTCGACCGCGCGGACGGCCTTCCCGTTCTCGCCGTAGAAAAGGGTGGGGATCGTCTCGGAGCCGAACATGGTCGGACGGTGAACGGCGAAGTGCAGGTGGGGCCGCGTGGAGTACCCGGTGTTGCCGCTGAGTCCGATGACGTCCCCCGCATGCACTTCCTCTCCGACGGCCACCAGCACTCCTCCCGGCAGCAGATGAACGTAGTCTGCGAATGTGCCGTCCCTGTGGTAGATCTTCACGTAGTTTGCCATCGAGCGGAGCGACGGATCGGGACCTCCTGATTCGAAGTCGCTCTTGATGGCCACCACCACACCCTCACGCGCCGCGCACACCTGTGTCCCGGGCTCCAGCAGGAAGTCGAGAGCGTACTCGCCGACATGCGAGAATGATCCGTTGTAGCCCTGACTGAGTCGGGATGGAACGGTCGGGTCAAACGGAAAAATGTAGAGATAAGCATCGTCGTGCTTCGCCGTTCGCGGATCTCCCAGCCACCATCGGGCTGTATGACGAAAGACCGGCTTCCCGCCATCCGGCGTGAGCACGAGAATGCGCAGATCCTGGGTGTTGGGGGGAAGGACGAACTCCAGCGGGAGCTGCTCGTCGGGAATGGCGTTCAGCAGCCGGGTGAAATCGAAGGAAACCTGTACCGGACAGGGGAGTGAATTGGAGATGGAGAATGAATATGCGCCGGTGGGATGGCGCTTCGCGGCGATGTGAACGGGATCATCGGCGCTTGTCCCCTGGGGCCAGGCTAGGGCGAGTATCAGGATAGGAAAATGGGGAAGAAGCATCGTCGTGATGATTGCCATCTGTTCTGGATGCGCGACAGCGGCCCGTGTTTTGCTCTCCTACGTTGAGCGGAGTACGGAGAGCGCGGTGCTGACGCCGGATCCTGTGTGTTTCAGAACGCCGTGTTTGTGAAGTGCAAGCTCGATGGCCCCGAGCGTGGAGAGGATATCGGTTCCCGTGACCGCCCCCATATGTCCCACACGAAAGTATCGCGTACGGATCTGCGGATGCAGACCGCCGGCCACGATGACTCCCTGCTCCGAGATCGACTTCACCAGGCTTGCGTCGATTCCTTCCGGATAGTACAGCGCCGTCAGCGTGTTCGCGGCGAGCTCGCTGGCGAGGGGCACTGGTGTCAGGTTGAGGGCTGCAGCACCCGCGTTGAACGCCCGACTCAGCTGTGCGTGGCGTGCCCAGCGCGCCTCCATGCCCTCCCGGAGGATCTGCCCCAGACTCGCCTGCAACGACCAGATATGGTTGACCGGGGGCGTAGCGAAGTATGCCGGCGTTCGGGACTCGTACGCCTGCATGATCGGGAGCCACTCCTTCCAGTCGCAAAAGAAGCTCGCGACGGGCGACGTCCGTCGTCGGAACGCCTCCAGGGCCCTTGGCCCGGCCATCACGATGGCCAGTCCGGGAGGAACGCCGAGGGCTTTCTGGGAGGCCGTGAGTGCGAGATCGACTCCCCATTCGTCCTGGCGCAATTCTTCCCCCGCAACAGAGCACACGCCGTCCACTACGACGAGGGTGTTCCGGGTCCTCGCGAGGGCTGCGAGCTGCTTCACGTCCGTCCTGACTCCTGTAGACGTAT
>CAYXMK010000373.1:0-1873 GCA_964465905.1 uncultured Ignavibacteriaceae bacterium
CTCTGGAAGGGACGATCGCTCCACAACCTGTACTCCGAGGCTTCGACACCTTGGGAGTGGCACCGGCCCATCTTCGACCGTTGCAGGGAGCACGGGATGATGTGCTTCAGCACACCCTTTGACGAGAGTGCGGTGGAATTCCTCGAATCTCTGAATGCCCCATGCTACAAGATTGCCTCCTTTGAGAACATTCATCTCCCTCTGCTTCGCACGGTTGCAAGAACCAGGAAACCCGTGATCATCTCGACCGGCATGGCAAGCCTTCGGGAACTTGACGAGATGGTGCAGACGCTGCGTGATGCCGGTTGTGAGCAATTTGTTCTGCTCAAGTGCACGAGTACCTATCCCGCAACGCCAGAGAGCACGAATATCCTTACCATTCCTCACATGAGAGATCTCTTCCACTGTCATGTGGGTCTGTCGGATCATACCATGGGTATCGGAGTTGCCGTTGCGAGTGTAGCGCTCGGTGCACGTGTCATCGAAAAGCACTTCACGCTCCGCCGGGCGGATGGGGGAGTCGACGCCGCATTCTCGCTCGAACCGGAAGAGATGTCGCTTCTGGTGGCAGAGACCGAACGCGCGTGGCAGTCCCTCGGTGAGATCAGCTACGGTCCCACCGTGGCGGAACGGAAGTCGCTTCAGTTCCGGCGTTCGCTCTACGTGGCTCTGGACATGAAGGCGGGGGACGTGTTCACTCGCGAGAACCTGAGGGTCGTTCGTCCGGGCAACGGGCTTCCTCCGAAGTACTACGAATTGATTCTCGGTCGCAGAGTGAATCGCGATGTGAAAAAAGGGACACCCCTGTCGTGGGATCTGATTTGATGCCGCTCATCGAGAGACTTGTGCTCGGTACGGCGCAACTCGGCATGCCGTACGGGGTCCACAACCTGATCGGACAGCCAAGCCGCTCTGAGGCCCTGGAGATCCTGCGGCAGGCAGCGGAGAAGGGTATCCGATATATCGACACGGCGGATGCCTATGGCGAGGCAGTACAACTTGTTCACGCCTACCACCAGGATCATCCGCCGTTCGAGGTGATCACCAAATTCCGCGTCGACCATCCCGACGAAGATCTGTGTGAAAAGTTGCTCATCCGCAAATCTCTGCTTGGAGTGGAGAGAGTGTATTGTTTTCAGTTTCACCACTACAAGGATCTCCATCTTCTCAACCAGGAGCACCGGCAGCTGGTTGCCCTCAGGGAATCGGGTCTGACGAGCCATGTCGGCGTCTCCGTCTACTCCAACGAAGAATTCGCGGGAGCGATTGCCCACCCTCTCATCGATGTCATCCAGCTGCCGTTCAACCTGCTTGACAACGACTCAAAGCGAGGCCGTTTGCTGGAGGATGCCAAGAGGAAGGGCAAAGAAGTGCATGCGCGATCGGTCTTTCTGCAGGGACTGTTCTTCATGGCGCCGGCCGCACTTCCGCCGAGACTTCAGCCGCTTCGCGCCTCTCTGGAGCGTATTCGCACACTCGCCGCAGCGCATGGGATCCCGGTACAGGCGCTCGCCCTCAACTACGTTCTTCATCACCGCGACGTTGACAAAGTCCTTTTCGGAGTCGACCATGCTGTCCACCTTACCGAGAATCTCTCGGCGATCCTGCCGAGCTTCGATGAAGATCTGCGCAAGAGAATCGATGACATCAACGTTATCGATGAACACCTTCTGAACCCGGTAAACTGGCAATGAGTGGAATTGTGGCAATTGTTCAGGCGAGGATGAGTTCCTCGCGCCTGCCGAAGAAAGTCCTTCTGCCGCTCGGCACTCGGACCGTCATTGGCCAGGTGTTCAACCAGTTGTCGTTCGCCCGACGGCTCACCGGCCTCGTCCTCGCGACGAGCGTCGATGCCTCTGACGATCCGATCGAA
>CAYXMK010000374.1:0-1841 GCA_964465905.1 uncultured Ignavibacteriaceae bacterium
TTCATAGGTACCAGGATTCCATTGTGAACGTACACCGTCGGGAATCTCCCGGACTCCCGCGTGCCGACAGCATGCTCCGTTCCTCTGCGACGTCATCAGCCGCAGGCGAGCACTCAGGTTGTTGGCCCCGTGATCGGGCGTGGACCCGCAGGCGGTCGGAGACGCTTCCCGGGCAGGCGCTCAGAGTTCCTTCGCAATCCCGAGGAACCGACGGTAGGGCACCGCCGGCCAGCTCTCGGCCTTGACAGCCCCTTTGGACATCGTGAGCATCGAGACTTTCATGGCCACCTCTTCATTCGGTGCCTCGTAGATGTCCATGAAATCGAAAGGGCCCAGCAGCGCGTAGTGGTCGATCCACTTCACCTCGGGGCACTTCTTCTTCACGTCCTCGAGCCACTTCTTGCCGATCTGGTTCCGCTTCTTGAGGGTGCCGAGACCCTCCGTGGAGAGCTTCGTCAGCAGTACGTAGGTTGCCATCGCTGCCTCCTCATGATTGAGTGCACAGTGCCGGCTCCGGCGGCCTCAGGTTCTCTCGGTGCCGGAGAAGAGTTCCCTCAGGTCCAGAGACGGCGTCTTGGTCTTCGTGGCCAGGGATACGTAGGTTCGCGCCAGGAGATCCTTGCCGGCGCCCAGGACCGTGCTCACCAGACCGAGCGCTTCTCCCAGCCGCTCCCGATCGACGGTCTTTTCGAGGTGCTTCCAGATCGCTTCCTCCAGCACATTGAAAGCCGTTTGCACCTCCGAGAGATCATACCCCGCGGCATACCGCTCCTTGGCAATCGCGTCGGCGTGGGCCAGCATCGGGCCGAGGTTCCGCTCGCGGACAGCCCGCGCCGTCAGGACGAAGAGCGCCTTGAGTCTCTGCCGCACCTGCTCAGGTCCGGCTTCTTCATAATGTCGCTGGCGGCGACGGTGCATCGTTTCCTCTGCTTGAGCGAGGATCGCGTCGCCGTACTGCTGGAGAATGTCGTTGACGTCCATACCAATTGCTCTTCGATGCACGGAACGAATGCCCGGTTTCATCCGGACACTCGCGGAGTTCGCCGGTTCAGGGACCCGGAGGGAACGATTTTCGCAGGGCCAGAACCGACGCGGCACTGGCGGCGGACAACAGAGCGATTTCCGAGCTGAAACTCACCATCCGCATTCCCCGCTGTGCCCATGCTTCTCCCTGTTCCAGGACATTCACGTGCACGGCCGGAACCGCTCTGCCCGCCGCACACGCCCGAAGAACGCGGTCAATCGCTCCCTGCAGAAGGGGATCGGTCAGCTTCCCTGGAATTCCAAGCGCCACACTGAGATCGGTCGGGCCCAGCAGAACAGCATCCACACCCTGCACAGCCGCGATCTCGTCAACGCGATCAAGGGCTTCCCTTGTCTCGACCTGCACAACCAGGAACGACCGGGCATTGGCATCCTCCATCGTTTCTGCCAGAGAGCCTCCGCGGAACTGCGTGTGCCCGCGGCCGAGGACACTCCCGCGTCGCCCCATCGGCGGGTACTTCATGAGGGTCACCACCTGCCGCACCTCGTCGGGGTGCGTGATCCGCGGGACCATGATCCCCTGCGCCCCCGCGTCGAGCGGACGGGTGACGGCGGCGTAGCCGAGCTCAGGGACGCGAACAATCGGTGTCATGCCCGCCTGTCGGGCGGCCCGACTCAGGTCCGCCATTGTCTCAATGCCGAAGGGGCCGTGTTCGCCGTCGATGATGACGAAATCGAAGCCGGCGTCGGCCAGCACGCTCATCACGGACGGCTGGCGAAGCTCAACCAGCATACATCCGACGGCCGTTCCGCCGTTCTGGAGTTTTCGCTTCAGCAGGTTTTCGGGAACATTGCTG
>CAYXMK010000375.1:0-1831 GCA_964465905.1 uncultured Ignavibacteriaceae bacterium
CGGAGGTCGACATTCCGGGACGGGGGAAGAGAAGGGGGTGATGCGCCCTCCGTCGTAAAGGCGATCAGAGCGATATCCATGCGGCCTCGCCCCGGGGATGTCGGGTCAATCACGATGCTGGCCAGGCGCGACCGAAGGACATGCACCGGCAAGTCAGCGAGCGGCACATCGATACACTGCCACGAACCGTCACTTGATCCTGCTCGCACATAGGGTGCCAGCGAACCCACGCGTGCAGCATCGTCCTTCTCGAGCAGCGCTGCGTCGGCCACCTTCAGGGAAACAGAGGAGAGGTCGTGCGCTGTTCTCACCCAGAAGCTGAGGGAGGAAAATCCTGAGGCATCCAGGTAGATGCGGTTCTGGGGAGTCTCACTCGTCGGGAAGAGGTGGACCCACATTCCGCAGAATCCCCCGTTCTGCCTGTCGAATTCCAGCCGCAGTGCGGGGGGATCCCCCTCGTTTCTCAGCACCGAGGCGCCGGCAGCGCTCGGTTCTCGCTGGAAGGTCCCGAATCCGCCGCCGAACCGGTTTCGGCCTCCGGTCATGAAGTCGGCCACGATCAGCGAGGTGCCGTCGAACGATGGAACGGCTGATCGAACCTCCGGAGGGCGACCTGTCCGCGCGGACACATACAACGCCTGGACATTCAGTTGAGGGCCGCCGGGCGAGTGCACGACGGCAATTCTGCCCCACTGGATGGAATCTGCCGACGCGAGGCCCCACTCGGCAAGTCGCACCGACGCAGTTGGCACTTGAGGCCAGAGGAGTGCCGGCAGGAACGCCGGAAGAATGGCATTCGTCAGGAGTGAACGAACCAGTGCATCGTACGCGGGAGGAACTTGCCTCCTTCGGGCCGCGGCCGCGGAACTCATGGGAGCGTCCACCTCATATCCTCAGCACGATCTTCCCGAACTGCCCTCCCTGCTCCATCCGCCTGTGGGCCTCCCCGGCATCCCTGAGGTCGTAGACCGAATCAACAACAGGAACGAGCCGTTTCTGTTCGAACAATTTCAATGCCGCCGCGAATTCCTCCCCTGTCCCCATCGTCGAACCGAGGATGGTCAACTGCTTCCAGAAGATTCGCCGCACCTCGATTCGATCTGCCGGGCCTGTGGTTGCTCCAAAATTCACGATCCGCCCGCCGGGCTTCACAATCTCCAGCAGTTTCGCGAACGTGTCGCCTCCGGCGCTGTCCACCGCGACGTCGGGCCCGACACCGCCGCAGTAGCGCACCACATCCGCCGCCCAATCCGATTTCCGGTAGTTGAATCCCGCGGCAGCTCCGAGGGCACGAGCCCGCTCGAGCTTCTCATCGCTGGCCGACGTTACGATGACCTTTGCACCGAGAGAAGATGCGATTTGCAGAGCACAGGTCGCCACGCCGCCGCCGATGCCCGTGATCAGCACCATCTCCGACGGCCGGACGGCGGCCCGGGTCACAACTGCCCGGTACGCGGTCAGTGTCGCCAACGGGAATGCCGCAGCCTGTTCGAATGACCACCCCTCGGGTTTTGCGCTGACATTCGCGGCCGGCACACTCACGTACTCGGCGTATGTCCCGTTGTCGGGGAGTCCGAGGATTCGGAAGGAAGATCCCTGAACGGCGGGGTCCGGACCCCAGTCGAGAGCAGGATTGACCACGACGGGCGTTCCAAGCAGGTTTCGGTCGACGCCCTCCCCAACGGCAGAAACCACTCCCGCCCCATCCGATCCCGGGATAACGGGAAGTTTGATCCCGGCATACCTGCCCAGGCGAATCCAGACATCCCGATGATTGAGCGCAGCAGCCCGCAGGTGGACAACGACTTCGCCCGCTCCCGGAGCGGGATCC
>CAYXMK010000376.1:0-1807 GCA_964465905.1 uncultured Ignavibacteriaceae bacterium
CTCTTCTCTGTGCTGGCCGTGCTGTCGCTGGCCGGCGCTCTCCTTGCCTATCGGCTCGTCACGAAGTCGTTCCCGCAAACGACCGGTTCGGCGCACATTCCCGCCGTGGAAGCGCCCGTCTTTGTCTGGCGCGACACGTTTGGCGTTCCGCATATCGAGGCCTCCTCGGACCGCGACGCCTATGCCGCCGTAGGGTACGTGCACGCGCAGGATCGGCTCTGGCAGATGGAGCTGTTCCGGCGGGCGGGGCAGGGGCGTCTGGCGGAGATTCTCGGCGAAGAAGCCCTTCCAGCTGACAAGATGTTCCGAACACTCGGACTGACCAGAATCGCACGCGCCTCTGCGGCCGCGATGGATGAGTCCACACGGTCTGCCCTGGACGCCTACACTGCCGGTGTCAATGCCTATCTCGACACGCATCGCGGCTCCTTCCCGGTGGAAATGGATATGCTGAACCTCCAGCCGGAACCGTGGTCTGTCGAACACTCGCTGCTGATCAGCCGCCTGATGGCGTGGGAGTTGAACTATGCGCGGTGGATCGATATCCTGCACGGGATCCTCGCCGACCGGCTGGGCGTTGCGCGGGCGCGGGAACTGTACCCGGACTGGCCTGCCGATGCTCCCGTGATTGTCTCCCCCTCGGAGGGCCGCGGACGCGTGACGGATCTCCTGCCCTTGCTGAGGCAGGATCAGTCCTACCGCCGGCTGACCGGGCTCAGCTCGGTCCATGCCGGCAGCAACGCCTGGGCCGTCGCAGGACGCCGCACGGCCTCAGGCTGTGCTATCCTGGCCAATGATCCGCACCTGATGCTGACAGCCCCGGCACGCTGGTACGAACTGCATGTCAGAAGCCCCGGCTTCCATGTCTACGGCCTGAGCATCGCAGGCGTTCCGTTTGTGGTCGTCGGTCGCAACGAACGGATTGCGTGGGGAGTGACGAATGCCATGCTGGATGACGCGGACTACTACCGGGAAGAGGTCGACTCGGTCTCGCACCCGACGGTCTACAAGCTTGACGGGGCGTGGCGCCCGGTTCTTCGCTCCACGGATACCATCCTTGTGAAGAATTCCCTGCCGGTCGTTCTGACGACCTATGCCACGCATCGGGGGCCCATCATCAACCGGCTCGAAGCGGCGGCCGGATTCTCGGCTTCGCTCCTGTCCATGCGCTGGACCGGGTCTGAAACGTCACAGGAACCGCGAGCATTCTACCTCATCAATCGGGCAGGATCGTGGCCAGAGTTCCTCGAGGGACTCCGGTACTTCAACGCGCCCGCCCAGAACTTCGTCTATGCGGACATCGACGGCAACATCGGCTATCACATGGCGGGATACACTCCGCTCAGGAACAACCGCAGCGGGAACCTCCCGCTCCCCGGGTGGACGAGCCGGTTCGATTGGTCCGGCTTTGTGCCCTTCGATGAGCTGCCGCAGATCTTCAATCCCGCCCAAGGGTTTGTGGTAACCGCCAACAACAAGATCGTCGGCGATCAGTATCCGTACTACCTCTCATCCTATTGGGAACCGGAGTGGAGAAGCCGGAGGATCACCGAGGCGCTGGCCGACTCCCTGCCCGTGCGGATGGAAGACACGCAGCGCCTCCAACTGGATGTGTTTTCCACGGAAGCCCGCGCGATCGTGCCCGTCATCCTTGCAGCGTTCCCCGATGCCAGCCACGAGTCGGACGATGTGAAGACCGCTCTGTCATATCTCAGGAGCTGGAACTATCGGCTTCACGCGGAAGATGTCGCGGCCTCGGTCTTCGAGGCCAGGATCTTGTCGCGCGCCGCCTTCTTCTTCGCCATCA
>CAYXMK010000377.1:0-1807 GCA_964465905.1 uncultured Ignavibacteriaceae bacterium
CTCCCGGAGTTTACCATTCTGGGCGCGCTCGAACCTCTTGATACCCTGGTCGCGCGATCCGGCGTGGTGCAACGCGATGACTACTTCGACGGAGTCTGGGCGACGAACGTGCTGGACGGCGTCTTGCGGGGGATTCCCTGGTACGTCGACACGAGAATCCTCTATTACCGTCTCGATCTGCTCCGGCAGATGGGCTACGAAGCTCCTCCGCGGACGTGGGATGGCGTCCTACAGCTGTGCGAAGCGATGCAGAAGGACGCGAAGCGGGCAGGTATGATCCGCTATCCGCTGTTCCTGCCGACCAATGAGTGGGTGCCGGCGATTGTCCTGGGCGTGCAGTCGGGAGGCGGCTTTCTCAAAGACCACGACACCCGCGGCAACTTCAGCGGCGAAGACTTCCGCCGCGCGTTCAGTCTTCTGGCGGAGTTCTACCGGAAGGAGTACTCGCCCGCCGGTCAGTCGCTCATCACCAACATGTATAATGCGTTTTCCGACGGTCTGATCGCGATGTACATTACGGGACCCTGGAATGTGGGGGAGTTCCGGCGGCGTATTCCCTCGTCATTGCAGGGTGCCTGGATGACCGCACCCCTTCCGTCCATGGACGCGAGCTACCCCGGGTTCTCCCTGCCGCTTGGGACGAGCCTCGTCCTCTTCCGTGATTCGCCGCGCAAGCAAGAGGCCTGGAAGCTCATTGAGTTTCTTGCCTCCACCGAGCAGTCTCTCGCCTTCTACCGCGTGACCGGTAACCTTCCGCCGCGGAAGTCGGCGTGGAGGGACTCCGCTCTGACGGGCAATGCGTACACCCGCGCCTTCTACAGCCAACTGCAGCGTCTGAGTCCACTCCCGAAGATCCCGGAGTGGGAGCAGATTGTGATCAAGCTCCAGCTCTACGTTGAGTTCGTCGCCACCGGCGCCATGAGCGTGGATGAGGCCCTCCGCAGGTTTGATGGAGATGTGGACCGCATCCTGGAGAAGCGCCGATGGCTGCTGCAACAGCGAGGGATTCCGTGAAGACTTCCGGCAACAGCACCAGCAGAACGGCGGCATATCTCTTTCTTGCCCCGGCGCTGACGGCCATCGGCCTGTTCTTCGCCCTTCCGGTCGCGGGCGCTCTCCTGATGAGCTTCACGGATTTCGACATCTACGCGCTCGGAGACCTCAGCGTTGTCCGGCTGGTCGGATTTCAGAACTACCTGAGGATTCTCGAAACGCCGCTGTTCTGGACGGCCTTCCGCAACACGCTCTATTTCGTCCTGGCCGGTGGACCGCTCTCGGTGGCGCTCTCGCTCACCGTTGCCCTGATGGTGACTGCCCGGATCGCCCGCTTCAAGCCGTTCTTCCGCACGGTTTATTTCCTGCCAGTGGTCACGAGCCTCGTGGCAGTGGCAATCGTCTGGCGGTACGTGTACCACCCCTCCCATGGACTGCTGAACACCGTCCTTGCCGCAGTGAATCTCGGTCCCATCGACTGGCTCGGAGACCCCACGTACGCGATGCCTGCGATCATCCTGCTGGCGGTCTGGAAGAACTTCGGCTACAACATGCTCATCTTCATCGCCGGTCTGCAGAACATCCCCGACGATCTCTACGAAGCGGCGCGCCTTGAGGGCGCCTCGGCCTGGCAGCAGTTTGTGCACGTGACGCTCCCGCTGCTGGCGCCGACGACGGTCTTCGTGGTCATGGTGACGGTGATCGGCTACTTCCAGCTGTTTGCCGAGCCGTACGTCATGACACAGGGAGGGCCGCTGAACTCTACTCTCAGTATTGTCCTGCTCATGTACGAACAGGGATTCCGCTGGTGGAA
>CAYXMK010000378.1:0-1158 GCA_964465905.1 uncultured Ignavibacteriaceae bacterium
CGTCCGCAGTTCGGTTTCGTCAAATCCCCCGCTGATGCCCATGATTCGTTTGTTCCAGAGCGAGAGAGGCATGGATTCGTAGGACTTCAGATGTGCAAGATAGTGCGACGCCTCATCGCGCGTCCTCGCCGGGATGCGTCCAACCGAGAGCTGGGGAAGGATCGGGTGAAGAGAATCGATCACCGCAAACCACGCATCAGAAACGGGGTTCCCATAGGACGGCACGGCATTCTTCCTTCCCATGCCGAGGTAGTTACGACTGTCCCAGTTGGCTCCCCCGAAGAATACCGCAAACGAAGGAGGAGGTCCCGGCCACGACGCGAACGCGTGCCGGAAGAACGACCGCATGGCTGCGGGCGACGGATATCCATCGTTGAAGTTGTCCCAGATGTCTTCGACCAGCACCACCTTGCTCCGCACACCGTTCCGCTCAGCTCTGTACGCCGCCAGTTCGTTCGCAACGCTCAGCAGCTCCGGGGTCGTTACTACGAGATAGTCGGCCCCATCGGGCGGAGCCAGAAGGTTCGCCGGTGAACGCGGGCGCTGAGATGAGGATGTGAGGAAGGAGCCCCATTGCGCAACAACGTACGACTGCAGGCCATCGACAGTATCTGAAAGGAGAATCCGAACGCCGCTGGTGGTGTCGGCGGGGACAAACCCCGTGAGCATCGCCCAACTTGAGTCCTTGTGACGGTACCGGAAGACAACGATGTCCGGCAATGTCAGTCCCGAAAGCACGAAACCAACCGCCTGCCTGGCATCCCGGCGTGCGTCGAACTGAAGTGTGTTGTTCACAGCGGTGAGGTCGCGCGAATACTCGACGAGCACATAGTCGTAGTAAACTTGGTTGGTCGCGGTTCCCGTGGACAGGGAGCGGAGTCGCAGCGTGTTCTGTCCCGCTACGGCAATCGACGACGGGATCCGGAACCTGACGACGCGCTCTTGGTAACCGAAGAACTGGATCTCGGGAAGTGCTGAACCGTTGAAGCTCGCCTGAATTCGGTGATCCGGCAGCCCGCCGGAAGTCTGCGGAGGTGTGGCGCTGAGAAGCCGAACGAACAGCGTCAGCGAATCGGCGTCCAGGGGCACGAATCCGGGGAGCGCAAACGTGAAGTCCTTCTCCTCATTGGGCCGAAGTGAGCCGGAGTACCATCCCTT
>CAYXMK010000378.1:1168-1798 GCA_964465905.1 uncultured Ignavibacteriaceae bacterium
CGAACCGTTCCCGTAGTGGAAGACGCTTCGTTGTTCCCAGCGTACGCGACCCAGCGCCACAGTGTCGGGAGGCGCCGTGACTGCGGGTATCGAATCGCGCACAGCGGCAACCGAGCTGTCCTCGCGGACGAGCCAGTAGACGCCCTCGCCCAGGTCCGGGTCCTCCTCAAGAGTGCCAAAATCGCGGTAGTTCCTCAGACCCGGAAACGCAACGACAACGCCCGCAGTGCCGCCAGAATCCGGCCGGATCGCCATCGGCACTGACCGGCCGCGATGGAGCACCCGAAGATGCGAGGGGGTCATTCCCTGAAAGTCGGGATTGACCGCGATGATGCTGTCAAGTGACAGGGCCTGAATACCATTCTGACCTACGATGACCTTGGTTGCCGCGCCGGGAAATGCACCCCGGAAGGACGCAGACAACCTGTCCGATCCCACGGGCGCAAGACTCTGGCGACGGTCTTCACTCGGCGGCGACATTCGGAGCATGAACCTCGTCTCGCCCCGTACAAGCAGTGTTCCTTCCGGCCCGGGCCGCACCACGTCGAAGGAGACCCGGACCTGGCGCTGACCCCGGTACTCCGTACCGGCGTCCAGAACGACGCCCTGCACGAGATCCATCGGCGGCAG
>CAYXMK010000379.1:0-1795 GCA_964465905.1 uncultured Ignavibacteriaceae bacterium
GCCGGACGGCCGGCCGCGCCTGACTGTAGGCCGTCGTAACGTTCACCTGAAACTCGGTTCCGATCTTGTTGCCGGCTGTATCGAAGCGCTGTGCGTACACGCCGCGGTCACTGCCGTCCTGGTACCACGAATCCCACACCACGACGAAGTTGCCGGACGCGTCGATGTCGACATCCGGATTGGTCTGGGAGTGCTCCGTTGTCGTGTTGACGAGAAACTCGTCTCCGACCGGCAGCCGGTTTTTGAAGATTCTTGCCTTGATGTCGTAGATCGTGGAGAAGCCGGTGTGGGAGGCCCAGACAACGATCAGATCACCCGAGGCGTTCATGGCGATGGCGGGCTTGTCCTGGTCACCCTCCGTGACGGTATTGACGATGGTTTCGGTTCCGATCCGAGTGTCGGACGCTCCGAAGAACTGAAGGGCAATATCTCCGCGTGAAGCGGAGTCAACCTGGACCTCCGTTTTCCAGACCACGGCGTAGTTCCCGGCGGCGTCGCGAGCAATCTGAGGATCGCGCTGGACGGAATCGAGCGTGGTATTGACGATGAATTCGGTCTGCCCGAGGAGCAGGACGGGAAGAAGAAGGAGGAGGAGGACGTATGCGGTTCTCATGATCATGCTCCTTTCTCACTTGAGCTGATGATCGATGAGGGGATAGGCCGTTGCGGGGGGGTACTGGTAGTGCCACCATTCCGCGCCGTAGTCGGTGAAGCCTCCGACGTTCATCATCATGTTTCGCAGGAAAACCCGGTTGTCGATCTGCTCCTGGGTGAGGCCTGTGGTGTAGCCGTGGCTCGCCTCCGGTCCGAAGAAATCGAATTCCGTCGGCATACGCAGCTCCCGGCCTGTGGAGAGGTTGACCAGCGAGACGTCGACGGCGGCTCCCCGGTTATGATTCGAGCCGCTATTCGGGTCCGCTACGTACGTCGAATTCGGATAGATTTCCCACATGAGGTACTGCACGGATCGCGGACGGTAGCCGTCGTAGATCTTGAGTCCCAGTCCCAGCTTTCGCAGGCTGTCCTGCACGATGATGAGGCGCTCCGCCGTGGAACGTGCGAGGTAACACTCGTCCGTCGTATAGAGTTTCTGCGGCTTGCCGCTGAGGGCCGTCACGAAATTGTTGGTGGTGTTGTACCGAAGGTCGAGGACGATGTCGGGGATCAGCTCCTTCACGTTCACCAGCTCGTCGTTCCCCGACTGGGCGGCGACGGAGAGAGGAAGGAGAAGGACGAAGAAGAAGAGCGGCCGGATCATGGATTCGCTCCTGTGGACTGAGAGGTGGAAGAATACACGAGGGCCGTCCCTGTTCAGAGAGACGGCCCTCGAAGGTAGGGTACTCTTTCCCTTACTTCAACAGCATCATCTTGTTCGTCTTCTGGAAGTTGCCGAAGATCAGGGAGTAGAAGTATGTGCCGCTCGCTACTGCCCGGCCGAGGTTGTCCCTGCCGTCCCAGGTTACTTGGCTGCCCCCGGCGGGATATTCCTCATTGCTAATGAGGGTCCGGACTTCCTTTCCGAGCATGTCATAGACCTTGAGCGAGATCCTGTTCCGCACCGGCAGGTAGAACGGAATCACCGTGCTCGGGTTGAACGGGTTGGGGTAGTTCTGCTCGAGGCGGTAGTCGTCGGGCATGATGACCGTGAGGTCCTTCGCCTCAACCCCGCTGATCACGGTGCCCTCAATCACCCGGAACCCCCACCGTTTCGGATTCGCGACCTTGGTGATGAGAGTGTCGTAGGCGTTCGACCCGCTGTTCCAGGACAGCCACGCCCGATACGGCTACTCCGACC
>CAYXMK010000380.1:0-1793 GCA_964465905.1 uncultured Ignavibacteriaceae bacterium
CCTCAAATCCCTCGTGGGAAACCTCGCCCTTCTGTTCTGCCATCCAGCGGCTGTGGCCGCGTGCCAGACTGGCCAGCAATGTGTCATAGAGCAGCGGTGAGAGATTGTGGTGGTGTCGGTATTCATTCACGTTGTCGAACAAGAGGGACTCCAGGCGCAGTTCGGAGACCGTGGGTGCGGATGCCGTGGGGCTCCGCTCGGGGAGAGATGCGATGCATCCCGCGCCGGCAGCGACAAGGATGCATAGCCCCTGCCGCCAGGAGTGCTTGAATCGACCGCGAATCGTTGCCATGCGCAGCACCTTGATCTTTGGTTGCGCCAGCGCCGGTGGTACCGACCATCGGAACATACCCATTGGCCGTGGAGAACGCAAGCACTTTTGAATCTTCGTTTTCCTCTCCCTATCTTGTCGAGGAGATTTCCGGGGAATTATGGCAGACACCGACATTACAGTGATTGGGGGGGGAGTTGTCGGGCTGGCGATTGCGGCCCGCCTTTCCGCACGCGGGCGACGGACCGTTCTTCTGGAACGGAACCACAAGTACGGCATGGAAACCTCCAGCAGGAACAGCGAGGTGATTCACGCGGGCATCTACTACCCGCCCGGCTCGCTGCGGGCGCGCCTCTGTGTGGAGGGAAGGGATGAGCTGTATGCCGTGTGTCGAGCGCATGACATCCCGCACCGGCAGCTGACGAAGATCATCACGGCGGTCGACGAGTCGGAGCTTCCGAAGCTCGACGCCCTTTTCCGGAACGGTCGCCTCAATGATGTCCCGCTCGAACGCCTCGATGCGAACGCAACCCGCCGACTGGAACCGAACGTGCGGAGCGCAGGATCGGTGCTGTCCCCCCTGACGGGAATCCTGAGCGTCCACGCGCTGATGGACCTCTTCTACCATACCGTGCTACGGAACGGGGGCATCGTCCAGCACCACGCAAGAGTGGTCGGGGTGAACCCTTCGGGAGAGGAGTACGCGGTTGACATCCAGGAGCCCGACCAGCGGTCAACGGTCACGTCGAGTGTCGTCGTGAACGCGGCGGGTCTCGCTGCTGATGAGATCGCCGCGATGGCGGGCATCGACGTCGACAAAGCCGGCTACCGGTTGCACTGGGCGCGGGGCTCATACTTCGCCGTTACGCCTTCAAAGTGGCGCCTGGTTTCGCGCCTTGTCTATCCCGTCCCGCGCAACGAGGGACTGGGCGTGCATGCGTTGCTGGACGTGGGAGGGCGGCTGCGGTTTGGTCCGGACGTGGAATACCTTGCCGTGAGGGAGCAAGACTACCGCGTTCCCGAAGAAAAGCGGGCCCGCTTCGGTGAGGCGGTTCGCAGGATTGTCCCGGCGATCAACGATGAGGATCTGACCCCCGATACGAGCGGCATCCGGGCAAAGCTCCAGCCCGAAGGAGGAGCTCCGAGGGATTTTGTGATCGCGCACGAAACGGAGAGGGGTCTCCGGGGATTTGTCAATCTCATCGGCATCGACTCGCCTGGACTCACAGCGTCTCCTGCCATTGCGCGCTACGTGGAGCAGCTGTTGCAGTGAAGTTCGATGCGCCATCATCAGGCCGTCACAGCAGAAAAGCCCGGCACCTCGGCCGGGCTTCAGCGTGCCGGGAGCGGCGTGTGACTACTCGCCGGTCATCCGTCGGGTCTCTTGCTCGGCCCAGTCGCAGAGGGTTTGAACTTCCGCTGCTGTGAGTCGGGCCGAAGGATGCAATACCAGGTAGGAAGAAAGCGGCATCTCGCCGAAGGTTGTCTCGTCACAGATCCGCTCCAGCATGCTCAGAACCTT
>CAYXMK010000381.1:0-1782 GCA_964465905.1 uncultured Ignavibacteriaceae bacterium
GAGGTCCGTCGGAAGAACCGCGATAGCCGCAGTACGTCTCGCCGATTTCCGGATGCCTCGCGTATTTCCTCCGCTCCGAACACCAGAGTTCTTCCGGCGGGTAGCCCTCGCCTGCGCGGTGTTGGCAGGAGGTGTACTGCTGGGCCTTCCAGATCCTGTGTTTGAGGCTCCCTCCGCAGGGCGCCGAAGCTCGTTCGTGTGGAATCAGGACGCATACTGGGATTCCCTGGAAGGGAAGTTCCGGGAAGCGCGTTCTGAGGCCTGCGCAAACCACGCAGGAAAGATCCGATCCGCCGTTGACGCGCTTGGGAAAGACCTGGCATACGTGAGGTCTCGGGACCTGCAGGCGACCGCTCCGGTTTTCGCCTCCCTTGAATATCGTCTCTTCGAGCTTGCTCCATTCGTGGGCGTCTGCCCTGACTACCTTCCGCTCTTCATTGAGCGTTGCGGGGAGGTCCGCTCAGCCGTCAAGCGGCAGTCCCGACACTGGAACCTGGACGATCCGCTGGTGCGGGACCGGATCTATCGTCTTCTGTACGGGGGCCGCGCAGCAGTGGAAGAGGTGCTCCTGCAAGTGCCGCCGGAAGTGGTTCCTGCCCTGGTGAAGGGAGAAGACGAGCCATCGACTGGGCCGTCCGCTGTCGTGCTGGGGCTGGCGCTCCGGAGCGGCGACGTGCTGATTTCCCGCGGCGGGGCGCCGACGTCCGCCCTCATCGCTCGTGGAAGCGACTACCCGGGGAACTTCTCCCATGTCGCACTCGTGCATATCGACGAGGCCACGAAGCAGATTTCCATCCTGGAATCGCATATTGAGCGGGGCGTGACCGTCTCATCGGTGGATGCGTACCTCCGGGACGTGAAGCTCCGGGTTCTCGTCCTCCGTCTCCGGCACGATCTTCCCGAGGTCCGCCGGGACCCTCTGCTTCCGCACAGAGCCGCCGCGTTCGCTCTGGTCGAGGCGCAGCGGAGGCATATCCCCTACGATTTTGCCATGGATGCCCGGGATCATTCGGCCATGTTCTGCTCTGAAGTCGCATCGGCGGCGTATGATCGAGAAGGGGTAAGTCTCTGGATGGGAGTTTCGAGGATTTCAGGGCCCGGAATCATGTCATGGCTCGGAGCGCTCGGCGTACGGCACTTCGAGACGCAGGAGCCGTCGGATCTGGAGTACGATCCGCAGCTGTCGGTGATCGGCGAGTGGCGGGATCCCGCTGCGCTCTTCAAAGACCATGTGGATAATGCGGCAATCGACGCGATGCTCGAGGAAGCGGAGGCAGGTTGGGCACTTGAGTACGACTGGTACCTGTTGCCGGTCGCCCGTCTGGTTAAGGCGTACAGCAGCGTTCTGAATCTGATGGGGTACGTTGGTCCCGTTCCGGAGGGTATGAGCGCGACGGCGGCTCTGAGGGTTCGGAACCTCTCGGAGCGGCATAGCATGATCGCCGCCGGTGTCATGGCGAGTGCGGAGAAGTTCTGGATTCAGAACGGTTATCGTCCGCCGTACTGGGAGCTGGTGCGGAGTGCGAGAGAGACGGCGAGAGCGATCGTGCCGCCGCGGGTCGCGGCTCAAACGAAAGCCCTTCCTTGATTTGGGAACAAGTATTGCGTATTTTTTGAGTGCCGGGAGCCGACAGCTCTCGCAAGCAATGAAGGGTCGCAGCTGTTTCCGAGGGGAGATGAGCGTTCCCCGTGGGAAGTGTTGAGCGCCCGACAACCATTCGATCACCGCACCGCAGTGCATGACGGAGATTCCCCATGCCCGAATACGAGAAGCATTTGTAC
>CAYXMK010000382.1:0-1763 GCA_964465905.1 uncultured Ignavibacteriaceae bacterium
GGTCGAGTTTGATCATCTCGTCGAAGGGCAGGTCGCTGCGCCCGCTCACCTGCCACAGCCCGGTGATGCCCGGCTTCACGTTCAATCTCTGGAAGTGCCACTCCTTGTAGCAGCTGTATTCCTCCTTGAGGGAAGGCCGGGGCCCCACCAGGCTCATCTTGCCGGAGAGGACGTTGAATATCTGCGGCAATTCGTCGATGGAGAACTTGCGTATCCACTTGCCCACCCGCGTCATGCGCGGGTCTTCGGGGTCCTTCCAGATGAGCCAGTTCTCGTCCGGTTTACCGTTGCCGTTGACGAGTTCGGCCTGCATCTTGTCGGCGCCGTCCACCATGGAGCGGAACTTCAGGCAGTTGAAACACTTGCCGTTCCTTCCCGGCCGTTTCTGCTTGAAGAAAACCGGGCCGGGCGAGTCGAGTTTTATCGCCAGGGCGGTCACGAGAAGGACCGGCCAGATGATCAGCAGCAGGATGGTCCCCAGCACGTAGTCCTCGGCGGCCTTGAGCAGCCCGCGGTAGCCCTCGATCTTCTTCTGGCGCAGGCGGATAAGGGGGATGCCGCCGATCTCGTTCACGGTTATCTCGTCGGTGATCACCTCGAAGAGCCGGGGGATGATCGAACACTCGACGCCCGCCTTGTTGCACTTGGAGGCCACGTCGAGGAGCTTCTCGGAGGTCGCGTTGGTGAAGGCTATCACCACCTTCTCCACGTCGAAGTCCCCGATGATCCGGGTCATGTCGTCCAGCCCGCCCAGCACGCGCAGGCCGTCCAGCTCCGGCTCCTGGAACTCCGTGTACAGCGGGTCGTCGTCGATCATCCCGATCGGGTGCAGCCCGAAGGAATCGTGGCGGATCAGCTTGCGCGCGACCTCCTTCCCGACTTTTCCGGAGCCTACGATGAGGGTGTTGCGCATGACTACGTCGTTGATGCCGGCGATGGACAGCAGGATCTGCAGTACCAGGCGGCCGGTGAAGAGGAAGAGGATGCAGAGTATCCAGAAAAAGACCAGGAAACCGCGGGTAGAGATCGATGAGTCCAGGAGGAAGGACATGACGAGCAGGAAGATCAGGTAGACGTTGGCCGCCCCCACTATCTTGGGTATGCGATCGAGGATGCGCACGCGCGTGCGCGTGTCGTACATCCCGCATACCTTGAGGGCCAGGAAGAGGACGGGTGAGGTGAGCAGCATGGCCATGGCGATGCCGCCGAAGGATACCATGTTCTCGGGAGGGAAGGTCCGCAGCACGTAGGCGTTCTCGAAACGGATCCAGTAGGCAACCCACATGGAAAGGAAAAAAGCGAGTCCGTCCATGAGTAGGCGTGAAGCGACCCGCGCCACGACCTCGACCTGCTTGGAGACCGGTCGTTCCAGCAGGCTCATCTCCGCCTCGGAGAGGATGGCCATGAGCTCCTCGTCCGCTATTCCCGCGGACGCCTGCAGGGACAGCTCCACCTCCGAGGTGATGATCTCGGTCTCAGACAACCCGTTTTTCGTCAGTTGCTTGTCCATGCCTCTCCTCCGTCTTCGTGTCCGGTGCGGGCACGCTTACAAGGTGCCCCGTCCTGGTGAGAGTAGCCGGATTATGCTCAAAGCGTTTCCACGCCTGCTCCACGTAAGCCGCGATCCTTTCCTTGAACACCGCCACATCCATGGCAAGGGCGTGCTCCCTTGTCCTCTCTGGATCAAAACGCCCGGGATCGAAATCCCTTACCGCTTTCATCAGAGATTCCGCGTCCTGGCGGTCGAAAAACGTTCCCGTCTC
>CAYXMK010000383.1:0-1749 GCA_964465905.1 uncultured Ignavibacteriaceae bacterium
TGCGGGAGCTGACACGGTGCAAACCGTGCGTTTCAGGACGGTGGAGCGCGACGTGTTGAGCAGCGTCGAGGGAACTCTCGAGGACGAGGCAGCATCGGACACGGTGGGCGCGGTTGTGTTGCACGCACGGCGCATCGCCGGCGTTGAAGAACCGCCGCGGCAGCTTGTGCTCTCGCGACCCGGTCCGTTTCGAATGACGGATCTGAGGGAAGGGAAGTATGTTATGTCGGCGTTCCGCGACCGCAACGGCAATCTCCGCTACGATCCGGGTTCGGTTGTGCCGTACGCCCTTGCCGAGAGGTTCGTCGTTCACCGCGACACGCTCTCGCTGCGCGCGCGCTGGCCTCTGGAGGGACTTCGTCTGCGACTTCGGTGAGGATGGGATGGGAGTTCGTTGACTTTGAGTCCATTTTTGTTTAGAATGACACAAATTTTCTTTGCCAAGACATTCCGGCCGCACCCGCTGCCCGGTGCGGCACTTTTTCGTCGACCGCTGCGTTCTTGAGGAGAGCATGCTCGAAGACTACATCCCCATCGGCATGATGATGGGAGTCGGGGTTCTCTTCGGCTACGTCATGGTGAAGCTGAACGAGTGGCTGGGGCCGAGGAGACCGACCGAAGAGAAGCTGACGACGTACGAGAGCGGCATGGAGCCGGTGAAGACGGCACGCGAACGGTTCTCGGTCAAGTTCTACCTCGTCGCCATGCTGTTCATCGTGTTCGACGTTGAGGTGGTCTTCCTCTATCCGTGGGCGGTCGCCCTGCGCACGCTGGGGGTGACCGGACTCGTCAGCATGGGGTTGTTCATTCTGGTTCTCTTGGTGGGATATCTCTACATTTGGAGAAAAGGGGCGTTGGAATGGGACTAGAACGCGCGCTGGGAGATGCCGTGTGGCTGACGAAGCTCGAAGAGGCCATCAACTGGTGCAGGAAGAACTCGCTGTTTCCGATGCCGATGGGCATCTCGTGCTGTGCCATCGAAATGATGGCGTTTGCGGGTCCGAGATTCGACGTGTCACGCTTCGGCTCCGAAGTGTTTCGCTTCTCTCCCCGGCAATCGGATCTCATGATCGTGGCCGGCACCACGACGTACAAGATGGCCAAGGTGGTGCGGAAGATCTACGACCAGATGCCCGATCCCAAGTGGGTGATTGCCATGGGGGCGTGCACATCGTCGGGCGGTATGTACCGGACGTACTCCGTAGTGCAGGGCATTGACCAGTTTCTTCCTGTCGATCTGTATGTCGCCGGGTGCCCTCCCCGCCCCGACAATCTCATCCACGCCCTGATCACGCTGCAGGACAAGGTCCGGCGGGGCGAGAGCCGCGGGAGCAATACGGCGATCGCCGGCGTTCTCAGCGGATTGCCCCGATCGCAGCCATCGCCATGATCATGCACTCCACGGTCGTTCAGAAACTGACGGAACGCTTCGGTGAGGGGATCTTCGAGTTCTCCGAATTTCGGAACGAACTGACGGCGGTTGTTCCCGCGGAGCGGATTGTCGAGGTGTGCCGGTTCTTGAAAGAGGATCCGGACCTCCGATTCGATCTGCTTTCGGATCTGTGCGGGATCGACATGTACACCCCTGTCAAGCGCTTCGGCGTCATCTATAATCTCTTCTCGCTCACCCACCGGCTGCGGATCCGTCTCTAGGTCTTCGTGGACGAAGAAGATGCCCGCGTCCCCTCTGTGACGGGATTCTGGAAGAATTTCTTATGTGATTAGTGTTTGTAATTAGTGTTGTTTGTG
>CAYXMK010000384.1:0-1741 GCA_964465905.1 uncultured Ignavibacteriaceae bacterium
GGTTAACCATGCTTGCGACCTTTCGGTTCCCGATGTTCATGAATTATCCGGGTTAGCAGTTCGTGCCTGCTTCTTCTTCCACTCTTTATAATCGTGAAGATCCTGTTCTACCATCGCCAAACATACTGCTACGACCAGTGCATCGTCCACATAGCCAACACCGGGAATGAAGTCTGGAATTAAATCGAACGGATTTAGAACATACAAGAGTGCCGCAACAATCGCAGCAATAGACCAATAAGGAATTTCACGGTATTCACCTTTGATGTAATCCTGGATGATGGAAAAGAGCAGTTTGAAGTCGGCAACGAACCTTCCGAGAGGACCATTTCCCTTGAGCTTCTCTTCAATCTCATCACGCTTATCGAGTACCTTTTTCAGGTCGTCCTCAGTTACGTTCTTCGCTCTTCTTTCGAGTTCCTCTTCTGCTTGTTTCTTCGTTACCTTTGCCATTTCATTCTCCTTTGTTTTTGACTGCTAACGCGATGCCCATCAGCCGCCGGCTGCGACGGGCGGCTGCATGAGCGGGTTATGCCGCTCCGGCGAAAGTCGCGACCAACACTTTCTCCTGCTTGGTCAACTCGCGCCAGTGCAGCCGCATCCGCTCGAGCTCCTTGAGAGTCTCGGCGGTGAGATAGCTCTCGCCGCAGCTCAAGCAGCTGACTACGGGCACGTTACGCACGAGGAAGCTAGAGCTGCCTTTGCCGACGGTCTGAGTAAGGCGTCAGACCTTCGCACTGTTCTTGCCGCAGATATCACACTTCATCCTGCACCTCGTTGGGTCGATCCGCGTAGACCGTGATGATGACCAACATGTCAGTTGCGCCGAGCTTGGCAACCGTGATGGCGATACCGCCCGCCAGGGTCTCGCCCCGCACTAGGTACTTCCATTCGCGCGAGCGACGATCTCGTTGACGTTCGATGATGCGGCCCGTGAGGATGCAGTGCTCCACGTCGAACACGCCCAAATCGTCGGCCTGCATCTCCTGGCGGCCGTGCGTGGTCATCACATACCGGCTCCGGCGCACGAGGTCGCGCATGCGCCGGAGGATCGCGTCATACATCGTGTGCCTTCTTCTCCTCGTTGCTCATCGCTCGCTGACGGCATAGCCGGGCTGGGTAAGCTACCGCCATCGCTGTCCTGGCCTTGGCGATCAGCTTGACGGAGGTGCTGTGCCGTACCTACTCGTCCCGTTTCTCGTCCGACTTCCTTTTCATCTTGTCGATCTGCTTCGGAGAGTAAACGGTCCCGTTTTCCTTGTCAACGACGCGTCCGCCGCCGATGCGATTGTCATAGCGCTCGTTCTTGTCTTTCGCCATCTTCTTGTCCTCCACTCTGCTGATTTGACCCCAGGCCCCACACATACGATGCCACGAAACCCTCTGCCCCATGCGCTACATGTAGCCCTACTGAACTGTGCACCGCTACAGTCCGTACTTCAGTGGCCGAACCAGCCGGTATACACCGCGATCCAGCCGCTCGAAGAGCTCGGTTTCACCGCTGGGATTCCCGACAGCGTGCTTAGCCAAGAACGCGACATATGTGCCCGCACCCAGACCCGGACAGGCGCCCTCAAAATCCGAAGCGGCAAAAGGCTCCGACAGGTCGCCCCGGTGAACGGCTCGGACGATTGCGCCATAAGTTGCGTGGTCTCCCATGTGGCTTCCTCCTCTTTCCGTTCTGCCGCCTAACGAATAAGCGTTTATCCGGCGGGCCTTGCGTGGAACAGCCCCACTGCCA
>CAYXMK010000385.1:0-1731 GCA_964465905.1 uncultured Ignavibacteriaceae bacterium
ATTACGGTGCCCGCCCTGCATCTCGCACTGTGAGTGCTCCACGCCGCAGGGTGCCAGCGTCCGCAACCTCTCAAGAACGGCCTTCACCAGGACCGACCGGCACCTGCGCTCGTGCACCCTTGCGAGACCTTCGCACTCTGATGCTGTAGGAGACGACGGCTGGAATCGTCAGACCGATGCTCCCGAGGGCGACCTTTCCCACGAAGCTCCAGTCGTTGTTCTCTTCCCCAGAGGGAACGAACGCCAGGCCGAGGGCCGCCGCCGTCACAAGAAGCCCCACCACAGCGCTCCCAATGACCGGCCAGGAACGCCGGAAGTAGCCCGCTGCCGACGGGAACGCTCCCGGTGTCCGGCGCACGCGTATGACCGCGCCGAACATGTAGAGATACGGTACCAGCTGAAGCACGACCGTTGTTTGCAGAAGAATCAGGTACATGTCGCGCACGCTGGAGCCGATGGAGCTGACGATGATAAAGACGCTGGACGCGATTCCCTGCACGATCAAGGCGACATGCGGACTGTGATACCTCCCATGGAGTCTTCCCAGCGATGCCGGAAGGTAGCGGTCCAGACCAATGACATACGGGATCCGTGCAGCTCCGCCCAGCCAGGCCGATGTGTTGCCGGATGCATTGAGCGTCATCAGGAGCGCCACCGGCGTCAGGATCCAGATCATGCCGAGCGATTCCGCCGCCCTCTGCACCGCCTGCAGAATCCCGTAAATCGCGCCGATTTCCTCGGCGGGGAGGGCAATCTGCAGAGCAATCGTCGACAGCAGATAGAGCGTCACCGTGCTCACTCCCGCCACCAGGACTGCCCGCGGCATGTTGCGCCGCGGCTCGATGATTTCATCCCCCAAAACGCCTCCCAGTTCCAGCCCCACATAGTTGAGACAGACGATGCTCAGGAGCGACAGCGATCGCCAGCTGGCAAGCGGTGCAAAGACCGTCACGGACGATAATGTCCCCGCACTGCCGAGCATACTCCAGGCCGCAATCCCCATCCCGACCAGGATGGCCGTCGTCACAAAGGTTCCCATCGCTCCCAGGTTCTGCACCCACTTCCCCACACTCATCCCGAAGATGTTGATGATGGTGATGATCCAGAGCAGCGCGAGAGAAACCGCCACCATCACAACGGGATCGTCTGCCACCCACGAGTAACCGGGTCCCGCCACAAACACGGCGAAGCCGATCATATAGAAGATCAGCGTCGGCACATAGAAGATGTTGTTCGTCCAGTAGCACCAACCGGAGAGGAAACCGTGGAAGTCTCCGAAGGTTGTCTTGGTCCAGTTGTAGATGCCTCCTTCCTGCGGATAGCGCCACGTCAGCTCGAGCACGGCGACGCTTTGGGGAAGGAAGAAGAGGAGAAAACCGAAGACCCAGAAGAGGATCGCAGGAGGCCCCGCTCCTGCTACAACAGGAACACTGTTGAGATTGACGAGGGCGGCAATCAGGAAGAACGTGAGATCACGATAGCCGAGGACTCGGACCAGGCCGTTTGACGCACTTCTCACGTCCCGTAGGCCCCCAGTCCGCAACCCACGCATCCACGACGGATCCCGGGAGACCTGATTTCTCCCCGGCGATGTGAATTCGGTACGCTCGGCCGTGTGGTCATTCCGGATTGCCGTAGAGTACAAATGCCGCCCAGTAGAAGGGGTGTGACGTCGATTCGGCGCGCATGAGCTGCATCTGCGACTTCCGCAGTGCCTGACTCTTGGAGTTT
>CAYXMK010000386.1:0-1691 GCA_964465905.1 uncultured Ignavibacteriaceae bacterium
TACTGACACGAGACTATCGCGATGTCGAGGATGCACCGACCCAGCGCAGGCCGCGACGACGTGCTGTCGCGGATGAAAGGAGGTGATTCGGCCACCCAGCAAGCCAATGAGTCGCTATGTGAGCGTGAAGAAAGCCTTTTGCAGAAGAAAAGGAGAAAACTCAACGTGAAGGGAAAACTGTTCGCTCTATTGACTGTGCTGGTGCTCACCAGCCTCGCCCTGTCCTCCGCGCTGGTGGCTCAACCGGCCGTCGCACAGGACAAGATGCCGAAGAAGATAGCGTTCTTCGTATCGGACCTGTCGAATGTGTTCCACCAGGGGCAATTCACCGAGGCGAAGCGGTACGCGATGGAGAAGTACGGTGCCGAGGTGTTTGCCTTTGACGGCAAGTCGGACGGCGCGATCATGACGCAGAACGTGGACCAGGTGGTAGCGCAGGGGATGGACGCGGCGACGTTGCACATCTGGGACGCGGAAGCGGCGAAGCCGGGTGTGCTGGATGCTCTGGACAAGGGCATCATCATGACGTCGTTCTTCAGTCCGTTGGCGGACACGGGTATTCCGACTGCGCGCAGTGACGAGGCGGGCATCTCGTTTGAGATGGGCGCGGAGATGGCGACGCAGTGGAAGGCGGCGCATCCGGACAAGCCGATTGTGATGGTGCAGTTGGGTTGGCCGAACCACACTGAGGTGAAGTCGGGACGAACGGATCCGTTTGTGAAGGGTGTGTTGTCGGTTGATCCGACGGCGACGGACCTGGGATGTCTGGATGCGAGCAAGGGGCCGGATGCGGCGAAGCAGATCATCCTGGACCTGGTGACGCAGCATCCTGAGGTGAACCTGATCTACTCCGAGGCGTCGAATCTGACGGTGGGGACGATGGCGGGGTTGATCCAGGCGGGTCGTGGGGTGATGGACAACGGCAAGCCGCTGACGGAGATCGTGTGCAGTGTGGACTTCGACGAAGTCGAGATGAAGAGCGTGTACGATCCGAACAGCTCGTTGAAGTTGTCGATGGGGCTGCCGCCGATTGAGACGGGTCGGGGTCGGATCGACCTGATCTTCGACATTGCCTCCGGGAAGGTAGCGCCGACCTCGCAGCCGGCCGAGGAGTTCTTCTACAAGGCGTACAACATCTCCTACTGGACGATGCCGCGCGCCGACGCGGTAGAGTGGCTCAACACCCAGTTCGGCACCAACGTCGAGTAAGCCGCAGGAAGGTACCGGAGACGCAGAATCCTCAGGGGAGGGGGCCTCTCTCTGTCCCCCTCCCCGCCAGGACCCGGGAGCGGAAGCATGACACCGATCGAGAACGTGCTCGAAATCAGGAATCTGGTGAAAGATTTCCCCGGCGTGCGGGCGGTGAACGATGTCAGTTTCGACATCAAACGCAACACCATCCACTGCCTGGTCGGGGAAAACGGCGCCGGGAAATCCACCCTGATCAAGATCCTGACCGGCGCGTACGCGCGAACCAGCGGCACGGTTCTTCTTAACGGCGAGGAATACGCGCCGCACAATCCGCGGGACGCGAGGCAGAAAGGCATCAGCACCCTGTTTCAGGAACTCAACGTGGTCGACCAGCTCACCGTCGAAGAGAACCTCACGCTGGGGCTGGAGGACACGCGGTTCGGCTTCCTGAGAAAGACCGACAAGATCAACCGGATGGTCAGCGTGATGAACAGCATCGA
>CAYXMK010000387.1:0-1675 GCA_964465905.1 uncultured Ignavibacteriaceae bacterium
ACAGTTCGTAGCTGCCCATGTTCTCGCGACCGAGGTCGATGAACTGATCGCGCGCTACCCCGAAATCACCAAAATGATCCTCGTCAGTCTTGCTGAACGTCTGGCCCATACGACGGAAGCATGGTGGGCCACGTCGCTGAAGCGGACTTGACGGCGCGTTGATCCGCCAATGTGCCGCAGGGCTGCGTTGGTGTGCCGCCGCAATCTCTCACCTATGCTTCACTCCGAATCATGCCATCGCATCCGTCGCTGAAGATCCTGGAAGAGGAAACCCGTCGCCTTTTTGCCGGACCCTTCGTCGGCACGGAGTTTCCGCCGCATTGCTTCGTCTCGATGCAGGCCGAATTCCTTGAGTATGAGTCGCGGCAAGCCCTCAAAATCCGTCTGCCCGTTCGGGAGGAATCTCTGAACCCCATGAGAGGCATGCAGGGCGGCTTCCTCGCGGCGGCCTTCGACAACGCCCTGGGGCCGCTGAGCTATCTTGCGGCCGGACGTCCATGCACCGCTCTGTACCTCGACGTCCAGTTCATCAGGGCCGTTGGGTATCCCGATGATCTGACCATTACCGCACGGGTGGTCTCACGCGGACGGGAGACGGTGCTGATGAGCGCCGAAGCTGTGAACGGCAGGGGGAAGCTCGTCGCCACGGCCACCAGCACGTCGCTGGTCCTTCGGGAGCGTTCAACGGTCCCGTAAGATGGAGGACACTTCAATGAACCTACACTGGCGTGGTGCTTCTGCGCTTGTGCTCTTGATCCTTCTGCTTCCGCTACTCGCCGCTCCGGCACAGGAATCCAGTGTTCGCCCGGTCAACGTTCTTATCCGGTGCGACGACATCGGGATGTGTCACGCCGTGAACACGGCTGCCCGGGAAGTCCTCGACCTGGGGATTCCGGTTTCCGTATCTGTGATGTTCGCCTGTCCGTGGTACCAGGAAGGAGTTGAGTTGCTCAAGTCGTACCCGCAGGCATCAGTCGGGGTGCACCTGACGCTCAACGCAGAATGGTCCGGGTACCGCTGGGGCCCGGTGACTGGCAGGGAAGCGGTGCCGAGTCTGGTGGACAGCGCTGGCTTCTTCTTTCCCTCGCGTACCCTGCTGTTTGCGAACAATCCGAAGACGGAAGAGGTTGAGAAGGAGCTGCGCGCACAGATCGAACGGGCAATGCGATCAGGGCTTCGGATTGACTACCTCGACTACCACATGGGAGCGGCGGTGCAGACGCTGGAGCTTCGCGCACTGGTAGAACGACTGGCGCAGGAGTACGGACTGGGCATTTCCCGATATTTCGGCGAACGGGACGCCCCGAGTATCTATGCCGTTCCGGTGGAGCGCAAAACGGACAGCCTGCTTTCGATTCTGCGCTCTCTGAAGGCCGACAGCCTTCAGTTGCTTGTGTTCCACATTGGACACGATACGCGGGAACTGGAAGCCCTGCGGGATCAGAACGAGTACGGGCTGCCGTTCATGAGCAAGCACCGCAATGCGGAATTGAAGGCTCTCACTTCTCCCGACCTGGTGGCGCTCTGGAAATCCGGCGTCATCAGACCTCTGACATACCGCCAGCTCATCGAGGAAGTGGGACTGAAGAACATGAAGAGGCCTGAGCTTCCGCGCATGTAAGATCGGCGGGAACCCAGGCCCCAACGGTGCACTCCGCTTCGTCAGCGGCTGACG
>CAYXMK010000388.1:0-1645 GCA_964465905.1 uncultured Ignavibacteriaceae bacterium
CCGGGCCTCCCTGTCGGCCCTGCAGTACCTACGCGGTGTGGGTCCCCGGCGGGCTGAGGCGCTCGAAGCGATCGGCCTACGGACGATCTCCGATCTGCTGTACTACATTCCGCGCGGATACCTCGACCGATCGACAATTCTCCCCATCAGTCAGCTCAAGCATCACGTTGCCGCCGGCGAGCCCGTGACGGTGATCGGGGAAGTCTATCGCCAGGAAGTCCGGCGGTCCAGACGATCGCGCCGACTCGTGTTCTTCCTGACGATCAGAGACGCGTCGGGAGTTCTCCCGTGTGTGTGGTTTGAGGGGGTACGATGGGTGACGAAGACGTTTGAGAACGGGGAACTGCTCGCCCTCTCCGCCATCCCGGTCTTCGACAAAGTCGGGCGGGTGCAGTTTGTCCATCCCGAGTTCGACCGCCTGCGGGGTGCCCAGGAGGAGGACGAACCGGACTGGGGAAAGCTGGTCAACACGGGAACCATTGTCCCGAAGTACCCGAGCACCGCAGAGCTGGCAAGAGTCGGACTGGACAGCCGCGGGTTCCGACGTCTGATCCGCAACGCTCTTCGTACACACCTGGACGACATCCCGGACGTGCTGCCGCCGGCTGTGCGGGAGCGGAGCGGGCTGCCGGGACTTCGAACCGCCCTGCAGCACGTGCACTTCCCTCCCGGTCTGCCGGTGCTCGAGGAGGCGCGCCGGCGGCTGAAGTTCGACGAACTGTTCCAGCTCCAACTGCTCCTGGCCCTGCGACGCCGCAGGAACCGGGAGGAACAGAAGGGCTTCCGCTACGGCGGTGAGGATCATCTTGTGCGGTCGCTCAGAGCATCGCTCCCGTTTACCCTGACCGCAGCCCAGGAGCGTGTGCTGGGGGAGATTCTCAGCGACATGAAGTCCGACCGCCCGATGAACCGGCTGTTGCAGGGAGATGTGGGAAGCGGGAAGACGGTGGTGGCCCTCGTGGCGATGCTGACGGCCACGGAGAGCGGCTTCCAGGCGGCATTCATGGCACCGACGGAGATTCTCGCGGAGCAGCACTACCGCACCGTCACGCGCCTGCTGAAGGACCTGCCGGTGAATGTGCGGTTGCTCATCGGAGGACAGCGGAAGCGGGTCCGGCATGATATCCTCGAAGACGTCAGGAGCGGGCGCGGACAGATCATCGTCGGTACGCACGCGCTCCTGGAGGGGAATGTGGAGTTTGCCCGTCTGGGGTTGGCCGTGATCGACGAACAGCACCGGTTCGGCGTCGTGCAGAGATCGATCCTCCGCAGCAAGGGATTGCATCCGGATGTGCTGGTGATGACTGCCACGCCGATTCCGCGCACCCTCTCCATGACCCTCTATGGTGACCTGGATGTCTCCGTCCTGGATGAGATGCCGCTGAACCGGAAGCCGATCCGGACCGCCGTTCGGATGGAGGATCAGAAACAACGGGTCTATGAGTTCGTCCGCTCGGAGGTGGGAGCAGGACGTCAGGCCTACATCGTGGTGCCCCTCATTGAAGAATCAGAGAAGGTGGATCTGAAGGCAGCGACGCGGGAGTTTGAGCGACTGCAGAACATCGTGTTCCCGGACCTGCGCCTCGGACTTCTCCACGGCCGCATGAAGACGGAGGAGAAGGAGCGGACGATGGCGGCGTTCAAA
>CAYXMK010000389.1:0-1635 GCA_964465905.1 uncultured Ignavibacteriaceae bacterium
CAAACGGTGAGATCGAGGGGTATTTCTATTTTCCGCGGTCGACGATGGATAGCGGTCGAGTCGAGTACCGTTCACAGAACGTGGGGAACATCAGAGTCGTGGAGCGGTTCTCGAGAACGATCGAGGAGGTTATCACGGAGCAGCGGCTGTCGGCGCGGGGTCTATCGCCCGCCGTGCTTGCGGAAGTGAAGATGAACGTGGACGTCCGGTCCATCAAGCTGTCGAAAGGGGGAGAAGAGGAGAAGGAGTCGGGATTTCTGGAGACCTTCTTCGGCGGCTATATTTTCATCATGATGCTCCTGTTCATGGTGTTGACCTCGGGACAACTTCTCATCCGGAGCGTGGTGGAGGAGAAGTCCAACCGGCTGATGGAAGTGCTGCTCTCCTCCTGTTCCGCCAGGGATCTCATGGTGGGCAAGATCGCGGGGCTGAGCGGGCTCGGGATGTTCCAGCTCCTTGTCTGGGTGCTGATTGCGCTCGGCATTTCGCTGCGCTTCGACGTGAATCTCGTCTCGCTGGAGTTCCTCGGTCTGCAGCTGGTCTACTTCGTGCTGGGGTATCTCCTCTATGCGGCGATCTTCGTCACGGCCGGTGCACCGCTGACGACCGAGCAGGAAGCACAGCAGGTGACCAGCTACGTCAGTCTGATGCTGGTGTTTCCGATCGTGCTGGCACTCCCGGCGATGCAGAATCCCGATTCGCTCTTGATCAAGGTGCTCTCGTTGATCCCCCTGATGACTCCCGCGTTCATGCTGCTGCGGATTCCCATCCAGATGCCGCCGGCGTGGGAGCTCATATCGACGATGCTCCTGATGGTTCTCTCCGTGGTCGTTATGATGTGGGCGGCGGGGAAGGTGTTCCGGACGGCGATCCTCGCCTACGGCAAACGGCTCACGCTCCCGGAGCTGGTGCGGTTGCTCCGTACCCGATGATGGGCGCCGGCGGAGAGGGAGGAAGACCCCAGTGACACTTGGCAGGAAGTTCTGACATGACAGGCGACGCGTTCTCGGTGGAACGGATCATCTTCTATCTGCTCGCGGGAGTTTCGGTGCTGTCGGGCGTGCTGGTTATCACCCGCCGGAATCCCGTGATGTCGGCTCTGTTCCTCATTCTCAACTTCTTCTGCCTTGCGGCCCTGTACCTGACGTTGCACGCCCAGTTTATCGCCGTGATTCAGATCCTCGTCTACGCCGGCGCCATCATGGTGCTCTTTCTCTTCGTCATCATGCTCCTGAACCTAGGGGATGAGCAGAAGCTCGCCGGCAAGCTGACATGGAGAACGGCGGCGGCTGTTGCGCTGGCGGTGGGTGTCGCGCTGCAGATCATCTATATCCTGGGGTACGCTCCGTCGTCGCTCCCGGCAGGAAGCAGGGAGCGGGCGGTGGAGATCGGCACGGTGGAGTATGTTGGAGGTGCGCTGTTCACGAAATTCCTCTTTCCCTTTGAGGTTACATCACTCCTGCTCCTGGCAGCCATCGTCGGCGCGGTGATTCTTGCCAAGAAGAAGCTGGACGACGCATGATACCGATCGAGTACTACCTGTGGCTTTCCGCCATTCTCTTCCTTCTGGGCGTGACGGGTGTCGTTGCCCGTCGGAACGCCATCATCGTCTTCATGTCGATAGAGCTGATGCTC
>CAYXMK010000390.1:0-1634 GCA_964465905.1 uncultured Ignavibacteriaceae bacterium
CAACCATCACTTCATTTCTGACGTACCACACGAAGTAGATCAGGAGCGTTGCGGTGAACACGAACGCTGCCAGTCGGTACTCTCTGCGGATGACGAAGAAGAGAACGGTGGCGAGCAGGAGTGTCATGCCCACCTCGCGCACGAAGACCGCTGAAGCAAGAGCCGCCACAAGCCACCACCGGTCGCTCCGGGGTGCGTTTGCCCCTGCGGTTGTGATCCTCTGCACGCTGAGGAGCGTCAAAATCAGCGCAACGCCGAACGGAGCTTCGGAGAGGATTTCCGTGGAGTAGAGGATGGTGAGGGGATTCAGCGCCAGGATCATGGTGGCGACGGCCGCGACATTGTTCGAGACCGCGCATCGCAGCCAGAAGAAGAAGACAAGGAGCATCACGGCCCCGAGGAGAAGCGTCACAACCTTCGCCGCCATGATGCTGCCGGGGAAGAGTACCAGAGCGGGCGACAGAAGCAACGCGTAGAGGGGGGCGTGCACGACGTAGCGGATCGGCTCCGAGCCGGCAGCGTCGACGAAACCCTTGAGCTGGGCGATGGATTGAGCCCAGAGGATGTACCGGGCGCTGTCGGGTGTGTAGAGTACGGTGGTCGAGAGTGAGAATCCGCCGAAGAGGAGAAAGACCATCAGCACCGCCCAGACCCTGACATCCGCCAGGGAAGCCCAGAACGATCGCAGATCGCATCTTCGGGGGAGGGGGGGCGGGTCAGGCGATGCGCCCGCGTCGGCAGCAACGGATGGACTCACGGCAATTCTTCGGGAAGAAGTGATCAGATCTGAAGCCCTCTGCGCGGCTGCGCCTCGGTGGACGGAGCAAGATAGGGGCAGATCTCTCTCAGAGCAAGGGGTGAGGCACCGGCACGCTCATCCGGGGAAGGAAATCCGGCACAGCCCGACCTTGACTCTGAGGGCATTTCTTGATATTTTGATACTGTCTAGCGGAACTGCTCTCCCACCGGATTTCCCGCTGAGTCCGTCCTCGCTCGGATTGCCGAGGGTATCAGGAAACATTCGCGGAGTTCGTATGGCGAAGTCGAAGTACATTGTCCACCTCTGCGCCTACTGTCACAGAGAGACCAAGATGGAGCTCGTGGGGGAAACGCAGTCGTCCGAGCAGGAATCGGCTCCATCCAAAGCGTGGTACCGCTGCACCCGCTGTAAGCACAGCGCCCTCGTCGATCGATCGCGCCGCGGACAGACAAAGAACGCCGCGGCGGGAAAAGTCGATCTGGAAAACTGCGTGGAATATGCGCAGGACAAGACCTTCGACATCGGGCAGACGATCCACCATGCCGGACTCGACGACGTCGGACTGGTAACCGGCAAAGTCAAGATATCGAACGGCATTCATGCCATCAACGTCTCGTTTGAGAAACTGGGAGAGCGTCGGCTCGTCGAAAGCCTTCCCTACTCCGCCGCGGACGAGAGCGTTGCAGGAATCGCATCAGAAGCATAGCATCAAGACCCTTGCGTGAGGAGGTGATTGCGTGGTCGGCATCGTCATCGGTGACAACGAGCCTATCGACAAGGCTCTGCGGCGTTTCAAGAAGAAGTACGAGCGATCAGGTGTGTTGAAGGAATTCAAGAAGCGGACCTTCTTCACAAAGCCCTCGGTGAAGAAGCG
>CAYXMK010000391.1:0-1634 GCA_964465905.1 uncultured Ignavibacteriaceae bacterium
CGCGGTCGATTCCTTCCACTCCGGCTGTGCCTCCCGGCGACTCGGAAGACGTAGAACTTTCCCCGATCCGGAAGACGATTGCCATCCGCATGGCGGAGAGCAAGGCCACCGCTCCCCATTTCTACGTCACGGTTGAGATCGACATGGAGGCCGCCATACAGTTCCGGGAGCAGTTGAATCAGGCCTCCGAGTCCAAGATCAGCTTCACCGACATTCTCTTGAAGGCTGTTGCCCGCACGCTCGTGCAGCACCCGCGCGTGAATGCGACGTACCTCGGCGACTCGATGCGCGTTTTCCGTTCCGTGCATCTCGGCGTCGCCGTAGCCCTGGAATCCGGCCTCGTAACCCCTGTGCTCCGGAACTGCGAACAGAAAGGAATCGGTGCCATCAACCGGGAGCTGCGCGACCTTGCCGAGCGGGCCCGCAACCGGAAGCTGAAGCCGGAGGAGTACCAGGGGGCGACCTTCACGGTGAGCAATCTTGGAATGTACGGTGTGGAGGACTTCGTCGCCATCATCAATCCGCCGGAGGGAGCCATTCTCGCCGTCGGCGGCATCATGGAGAAGCCGGTGGTAAAGAACGGTGCCGTCGTACCCGGCCACACGATGAAGGTCACACTCTCCTCCGACCACAGGATCATCGACGGGGCAGTCGCGGCCGAGTTTCTCCGCGACTTCAAGTTTGCGATGGAGCACCCTGCCGTACTGGCCCTGTGAGGTCGGCCCGATCGTTCGGCTTTCTCCGAGGAACCCGACCGGAGCGTCGGGTTCTTCTGTTCCGTCGTGCACCTTTCGCTCAACCTATGAAGACAGCGTTCCAGAACCGCATCGCCGCTGAACTTGCCGGCGTCGGACTTCCGTTCGTGGCCTTCGGCACGGCCCTCAATCTCACCGTCGGTCAGATCTCCGGTGCGTTGAAACTCCCCCTGTACCTCGACTCCATCGGAACCGTCCTCGTGGCAGTGCTCTGCGGTCCGTGGTCGGCCGTCGTTGCCGGAACGACCTCCAATCTCCTTGCCGCAGCGTTCGGGATGCCCCAAGCGGCGTTCTTCATTCCCGTCGTGATGGCGATCGGCGCGTTCACGGGTTTTCTTGCTCGCAGGGGTTGGTTCAGGCGCTGGTATCTCGCGTTGGCGGGAGGACTTCTGCAGGGTTTCCTCGCCGCCGTGATTTCAGCCCCGATCGCCGCGTATGTGTTCGGCGGCGTCATGCTAAGCGGCACGGATGTGCTCGTTCTCTATTTCCGTTCCGTCGGGAACACCCTCCTGCAGAGCGTGCTTATGCAGGGGATGATCTCGGATCCGCTCGACAAGACCGTCACCTATCTCCTCGTCTTCTTCCTGCTGCGCGGCCTTCCCCTGCGCCTGCTCCGCCGATTCCCCGGCGGCCGGAATATTCTCGTTCTTCCGGAAGAGCCCGATGCTCCAACGAGTCGCTGACAAGCTCTCCTTTGTGCTGTTCGTCAGTGCCGCAGCGGTGGTCTTTGACTGGTGGCTCAACCTGCTTACCCTGCTCGCCCTGTTCCTTCTCCATTTCTTCGGGCGGTCCTTTCGTCCGATCAGCGCTACGGCTGTCCGGAGGTTCCGACGCTTCCAGTACTTCATCCTCCCCCTCGCAGCATTGATGACACTTGTG
>CAYXMK010000392.1:0-1619 GCA_964465905.1 uncultured Ignavibacteriaceae bacterium
ACGCATCCCGGCTGGCACTGCTGCAATTGGAGGACAACGGGACGATCACACCCGGGCCCTTCCTCTACCACCGCTTCTGGATCCGCGATGCCGTCACGATGGTTCAGGCCCTGCATGTGCTCGGCCACCTTGACCGCAGCCGCCGGGTGATCGATACATGGGCTGGGTATCAGAATGCTGACGGGTACGTCCGGGCTCCCGACGGAGAATGGGATTCCAACGGCCATCTGCTCTGGGGAGTGTGGCAACACTACCGCTTCACCCGCTCACTCTCGTGGCTGAAGCAGTGGTATCCGCGCCTGCTCAAGGCAGGTCGCTGGATTGCGGCCAAACGCCGTCAGCTCGATCACACGCCGGGATGTCATCCGGGTCTGATGCCGAGGGGACTCAGTGCAGAGCATCTGGGGATCGTGGATCAGTACTACTGGGACTCCTTCTGGTCGTACGGTGGACTTCAGGCCCTGCGGGAAATCGCCTTGCTCGTTGGAGAGCAGGAAGAGCTGGAGTTCATTGAACGGGAGCTCTCCGAATTTCGGAACGACCTTCGGTCGTCGCTGGAGCTGGCGTCACGTCGGCTCGGCCGTGGGCTGATTCCGGCGTCCCCCTCGCGCCCCTTTGATGAAGGAGCCATCGGGAATGTCCCTCTGGTCTATCCGCTGGAAATCGCGCAGGAGTGGGACCCATTTGCGCGAAACACGATTCAGGAGCTCATTGGACGCTTCGTTGACGACCGCGGATTCTTCCATCCCCTGATTCATTCCGGCTACAACGTCTACCTGACCCTTCAGCTCGCACAGGCCTGCCTTACCATGGGAAATGCACGCGAGGCGCGGCGGGTGGCTGAGACGGTGCTTGCAGGAGCCCAACCTCCGTACGCTTTTCCTGAGGCAATTCATCCCTGTACGGGCGGAGGATCCATGGGCGACGGACATCACGGATGGGCGGCCGCCGAGGTCGCCTTGTTCCTGCGGAACGCACTCATCCGTGAAGAAGGACGGCATCTGGCGCTCCTGCGGGGGTACGGAGAGATCCTCCCGGCGCAAGCTCGGGGGCTGAGCGTCCATAACGCTCCGACCGCCTTCGGTTCGATCTCGTTTTCTTTTCGACGGGAGGAAGACCAGCGGTGGCTGTTCGAGATGCCGACGCGTTTCAATCAGGAATACGGGCCCGAGACGATTACGGCGCATATCCCGTTTCCCGCGCGGGAGGCTACGGACACCAGTGGTCATCCTGCGGTGCAGGTTCAGCATGACCGAGAAGGCACCCTGCTTGCAGTGCACCCCGGCGCAGGGAACATCAAAGTGAGGTTAAGTCCCACCGACTAGGCAGAAAGGGGAGAGGGTTCCCACGTCATGCGGCCCTGAGCAACAGTAACTCTGCGCCGCAGGGGAAGGGAAAGACTGGAGACCTGGAAGCGCGTCGGAAGGATGCGCGTTTGCAGAGACCATCGGCCGTCGTGGAGCGTGAATTCATTGAACTTGAGGTAGCGCACGGGGTCGTCACAAACCGCCCCTGCGCCGTTCGCGATCATCAACGTCCCCCGCTGATAGATCTCGTTCCGGTGAATGTGGCCGTGAAAGACCGCCTTCACTCCGAGACTCTCCAGTTGTCGAACGAGT
>CAYXMK010000393.1:0-1591 GCA_964465905.1 uncultured Ignavibacteriaceae bacterium
TCACGCCCTTGCCGACTTCGGTCACGCGACCGACGATCTCGTGCCCAGGCACACACGGATAACTCGCCATGTTCCACTCGTTCTTCGCGAAGTGGATGTCCGAGTGGCAGATACCACAGTGCTCGATGGCGATGACGACGTCCTTCTCGCCGGGAGAGCGCCGCTCGATGTCCAGCGGCTGCATGTCCGCCTCGGCGCTGCGTGCGGCGTAAGCTCTGACGTGACCCCCGACTTTGATCCAGCTATGACGGGAGACCCAGGGTAGTGGCGAGGTTCTCCTCGCGCTGTTGATGTAGTTGTCTGAACTCCGCGGGAGTGAGCCCGCGCAGTGAGCTGTGGGGTCGCGCCTCGTTGTACTCCCTCCGCCAAGCTTCGATGGTTCGCGTGGCGTCCGCCAGGGACACGAACCAGTGCATGTTCAGACAGTCGTCACGGAACGTGCCGTTGAAGCTCTCGATGAAGCAGTTCTGCACCGGCTTGCCCGGCTGAATAAAATCGATCCTGACGCCCCGCGCGTACGCCCAGGCATCGAATGCCCGGCTCGTGAACTCGGAGCCGTTGTCGGTGACGATGACTTCTGGAAGGCCGCGCTCCACCCGGAGTCGCTCGAGAACCTCGATGACCCGTACGGCCGGGATCGAGTGCGAAGGATAGATCGCCACGCTCTCTCGGTGGAACTCGTCCAAAATGTTCAAGCACCGAAACCTCCGGCCGGAGCTCAGCGTGTCCGAGACGAAGTCCATGCTCCAACGCTTGTTCGGACCGCCCAGGGGCGTCCGAATCAGTCTGGGGACCTCGCTGCGGCGCTTCTTACCCTTACGGCGCACCGCGAGCCCTTCCTCACGGTACAGACGCTGCACCCGCTTCCGGTTCACGGACCGACCCTCACGACGCAGCTTGTTGTGAATGAAGCGGTAGCCCCAACGAGGCTTCTCGGACGCAATCGTTCGGATCCGGGCTCGCAGCTCGTCCTGAGGCTCACGCACCGTCTCATAGCGAATCGTCGAGCGCGGAAACCCCGTGAACCGAATCGCTCTGCGCTCCGACACCCTCGCCTCGGCTTGCACCACCTGGACGACCCGGCGCCGCTCCTTGGCCGTCACGACTTTTTTCCCAAGAGATCCTTCAGCACCTGCAGGTTCAGCGCCTGATCGGCGACGATCCGCTTCAGCTGTCGGTTCTCGTCCTCGAGCCGCTGCAATCGGCGGGCCTCGCTCACGTCCATCCCGCCGTACTTGTTCCTCCACCGGAAGAACGTCTGCTCGGTGATCCCATGCCGGCGGCTGAGCTCGCGGATCTGTGCTCCAGCCTCCGCTTCCCTCAGGATCCCGATGATCTGCTCTTCCTTGAACCTGCTCTTCTTCATGGACTCCTCCGTTCTGGAGTCCCATCATACTTGGATCAGGTTCCGGGGGTCACGTCACCACACGGGTGCTGATCTGGGCAAAGACCTATCCCGAACTCTCCGGCAAGTATCGAGAGACGGTCTGTACCGGAGGTTGTCTCGAGGACGGAACGCCCATCCGGCTCTATCCAGTTCCCCTTCGGTATCTGCCACTGGCCCAGCAATACAAGTTATACAACTGGATCG
>CAYXMK010000394.1:0-1553 GCA_964465905.1 uncultured Ignavibacteriaceae bacterium
AGACAAACGATCGAGCTTCCATCTTTTCGCCGCAGCGTCACCTCTGTGTTTCGCACCTCGCCATTGCGTACGATCTGCTCCCGCCAGCGATCCCGATCTTCCGGATGCGAATACAGGTCGCGACCGATGTCGAGGGCCAGAAGCTCTGCCTCGGATTCAAAGCCCAGCATCCGGACAAGCGCCGGATTGGCGGTCAGCAGTCTGCCGTCCGGTGTGCTCTGGTACACGCCATCCAGCACATTGGAGAAGAGAGCGCGGTACTTGTGCTCCGATTCCTGGAGCGCCTCGGCTGCCCGCTTCTGATCAGAGATGTCCCGCGCCACCTGGATCAGCGCGATGATCTCATTCTGTTCGTCCCGGATCGCCGTTGAGGAGAGGAACACCGGGAATGCTGTTCCATCCCTGCGGACGTGGGAGACCTCCCCTTCCCAGCCGCTTTCCAGGGACTGTCTCATGATGGTCGCGAGGAGCCCGGGAGGATTGTGCGGTGAACACACGGAGGAAATGTTCTGACCCAGAATCTCGTCCTCTTCGTAGCCGTGCATCCGGAGAAATGCCGCATTGATGAACAGGATGGTGCCCTGCAGATCCGTAATCGACACTGCCTCGCTGATGCTCCGCAGCGCATACGACCGCATGGTCTTTTCCCGCTCTGCCTGCTTCCGATCGGTGACGTCACGCGACGTCACCACGATGCTTCCCACCGCCGGATCATTCAGGAGGTTCTTGGCATACACATCGAGAGTTCGCCACGAACCCTGTTTGTGCCGAAACTGGCATTCCAGGTTCGCCACGAAGTTCGGGGACCGCACACCGCGGGAGAATACGTCCAGAAGTCTTGCCTGATCATCCGGGTGCACAAAGTCGAACACGCTCTTCCCGATGATCTCCTCCACCCGGTATCCGAGGGAGCGCTCCACGGAGGGGCTTTCGTACAGAATGACGCCGTTCCGATCAAGGAGCGTAATGAAGTCCGATACATGGTCCAGGATAGCTCCGCTCAGGGTATTATCGGAGAGGACAACGGGGGGAACACCGCGCGCAAACAGGCGATTCCTCAGAGCATCCGTCCTGGCGCGCACGCCGAGGAGGGCCCTGACGAGCAAACCGCGTCCCTTCGCAGTGAGGTTCATAACCGTGCCTGGAATTGTTCCGGACGAAGGGTGGCGACCCGACACCTGAACCCTTCGCCCTACGGTACTCTCGTGAAAGTAACGAATCGCGCTGCGAAATTCAACGAACACTCGGAGGATCACCTTGATGTTCGTCACAACGCCAGGTACAACGAAACGCCCCGGCAGGACCGGGGCGTTCGGAGAATGGCAACGGAGTTTTCTTCAGGGGGTCACGATCGCGCCGGCCCGAAGCTCCTTCACCAGCCGTTCCGCACCGTAGATATCTTCCAGCGCCTCCAGAATGCCGGCGGAGTGCACCGACACACAGCGATTTGCCGTTTCGTCGAAAATGTAGTCGCCGGAAAGGCTCTGGATGTTCCCGTCAAAGGCGATGCCCACGATTTCGAGATCCTTGCTGACGACCGGACTTCCGGAGTT
>CAYXMK010000395.1:0-1537 GCA_964465905.1 uncultured Ignavibacteriaceae bacterium
TGCGGGTCGCCTGCTCGATGGCCGCCGAACGGTTGGCGCCGGCCCGGCTCACATTCGCCTCGCGCGAGAGACCGTCGAAGATCGTGTAGCCGACGGAGAGCGACGTGGAAAAACTGTTGTTCACCGAGAAGGAGGCCGGCAGATTGAAGGGCTGACCGCCGATCAACTGCGTGCTGGCCGCACGATCGGTCTGCTGGCGGCTCCAGCCCCCCGAAGCGCTGATCGTCGGGAGGTACCCGCCATACGCGGACAGGACCGCGCTGGACGCAGCATCGACATTGTTCTCGGCCTGACGAACGGAGAGATTCCGCTCCAGAGCTACCTTGACGGCTTCCGCCATCGTGACGCGGGTGGGAGACGGCGCCAGTTGAGCAGAGGCACTACCCCCCACGAGAGCCAGGACAAGGAACGACACAATCGTACGCATACGGATGACCTCTTTGATGGGATCGAGATCCTGAAGGATTTTCAACACTTGCCGACCGCTATGTCTCAATTAGACGACAGAAACAGCACAAAGTTTCACCCGGATCTTCGGAGAATCCAACAGGATTGAGCCACACGACGTTCCCTTCACGGCCGGGCGGGACTCCCAGCCCGCGGACCATCGGGCTGGTTCAGGATCTCATCTTTCACTTCCTTGAGGTAGGAAAGTGCCGCTTCGTGGGTGTTCGGAATCCTCCCGTCCAGGATAGCATCGGTGATCGCCTGTTTGAGGCGCCCCACCGCCGGACCGGGAGGCAGATTGCAGATCTCCATGATTTCTTCCCCGCGCACGGGGGGCTGCCACTGCCGGATGCGATCTTTCTCCTCCACTTCCTCCATCTTCCTGACCACCGCGTCGTAGTTCCGCCGCACCTGGGTGACGAGCCGAGGATTCCTGGACGTAATGTCCGCCCGACAGAGCGCCATCAGGTCGTCAATCTCTTCTCCCGCTTCGAACATCAGTCGACGCACCGCCGAATCCGTTACGCCATCATCCACGAGGGCCATGGGTCGCAGATGCAGGCGGACGAGCTTTTCCACATAGGGGACATGCTGGAGCGGAAACTTCATGCGGCGGAAGATCGTCTTCACCATCCGGGCGCCCAGCTCTTCATGCCCGTGAAACGTCCAGCCAATCCCCTCCTTGAATGCCTTCGTTTTCGGCTTGGCAATATCGTGGAGGAGCGCCGCCATGCGCAGCCACACGTTGGCGGAGCGTTCGCTCAGATTGTCGAGCACCTTGAGGGTGTGAAAGAACACGTCCTTGTGATGGTGCTCGCGGCGCTGGTCGACTCCCTGCAGTTCAGCCACCTCGGGGAACACGATCGCCATCACGCCGGTCTGCTGCATCAATTCGAGCCCGACGGAGGGTTTGGGACTGGAGAGCAGTTTGAGGAACTCCTCCGAGATCCGCTCCTGGGAAACGATTAGCAACCGGTCCTTCATGGCAGCGGCGGCCTCGAGAACCTCTGGAACCACTTCGAAGCCCAGCTGTGCGGCGAAGCGGAAGGCGCGCATAATCCTGAGGGGGTCATCATCGAAGGTCGCCCGC
>CAYXMK010000396.1:0-1500 GCA_964465905.1 uncultured Ignavibacteriaceae bacterium
ACGTCACGAACCTCAGTATGGACTATGATCCTTCCTTCAGTGTCGAGCAGGACGATGTGGTGCGGGCGATGTTCTTCGGGCTCGGCGCCGACGGCACGGTCAGCGCGAACAAGAATTCCATCAAGATCATCGGCGAAGAGACGCCGAACTATGCCCAGGGGTACTTCGTCTACGACTCGAAGAAATCCGGCACCACCACGACGTCGTACCTCCGTTTCGGGCCGCGACCGATCCGCTCGATCTACCTGATCGACCGGGCGAGCTTCATTGCCTGTCACCAATGGTTCCTCCTGGAAAAACTCGATGTCCTCCGCAACCTGGACGCAGGCGGGACATTTCTGGTGAATTCGCTCTACGGTCCGGATGAGGTGTGGGACAAGCTTCCGCGTCATGTCCAGAAGCAGCTCATCGACAAGAAGGCCAAGCTGTACGTCATCGATGCGTACGAAGTGGCCAAACAGACCGGCATGGGCGGAAGGATCAATACGATCATGCAGACGTGTTTCTTCGCCATCTCCGGCGTTCTGCCGCGGGACGAGGCGATCACCCGGATCAAGGACACGATCAAGAAGACGTACGGGAAGAAGGGGGACGAGGTTGTGCGGAAGAATTACGAGGCGGTCGATCAGACCCTGGCCCAGCTGCACGAGGTGAAGATCCCCGCCGCCGTCACGAGCACGGTGGAGATGCCACCGGCGGTTTCTGAGAAAGCCCCCGAATTTGTGAAGAAGGTGACGGCGAAGATCATTGCGGGATTCGGCGATGCCCTGCCGGTGAGTGCCATGCCGCAGGACGGCACGTTCCCCGTCGGCACCGCGCAGTGGGAAAAACGGAATATCGCCCTCGAGATCCCCGTCTGGGAGCCGGAAATCTGCATTCAGTGCAACAAATGCGCCATGGTCTGTCCGCACGCGACGATCCGCGTGAAGGTGTTCGACGGCGCCCTCCTCAAGAACGCTCCCCCGACGTTCAAGTGGGTCGACTACCGCGGCACGGAGTACAAAGGAATGAAGTACTCCGTCCAGGTCGCCCCCGAAGACTGCACGGGGTGCGGCCTATGCGTGGATATCTGCCCGGCCAAGAGCAAAACGGAGACCAAGGTCAAGGCAATCAACATGAAGCCCCAGCCGCCGCTGCGGGAGCAGGAGCGGGTGAACTACGACTTCTTCCTGCAACTGCCTGAAGCCGACCGTCAGAGCGTCAAGGTGGATACCGTCAAGGGATCGCAGTTCCTCCAGCCGCTCTTTGAATACTCCGGGGCTTGCTCAGGGTGCGGGGAAACGCCGTACGTGAAGCTGGCAACGCAGTTGTTCGGCGATCGGATGATTGTCGCGAACGCCACAGGATGCTCCTCGATCTACGGCGGCAACCTCCCCACCACGCCCTGGACGATGAATTCGGAAGGACGGGGTCCGGCCTGGTCGAATTCGCTGTTCGAGGACAACGCAGAATTCGGTCTCGGCTTCCGCCAGACGATCGACAAGCTCAAGGAGATGGCCG